>JBBQFG010000155.1:0-12316 GCA_038321765.1 Elainellales cyanobacterium | reverse complement strand
TGCGCTAGAAAAAAGGGGGACTTTGAATCCAGTTCCTCCCTTTTTATAGACGCGAAGCGGCTTCCCGAAGGGTAGGGGGGCTAGGGGGGATCACTCAGTGCCCAAAATCACAGCCAATCACTTTTCAAACATCCTCTTAGGCTTTCCTGGGCTTTTGTGTGATGGCACAAGTTGTCAGGGATAAACGTTAAACCTCCTGCATGAATCGTTTCCCAGCGAAGCCGGGAAACGATTCGCGTCCTCAAAAAAAACATTTATGCCGGAGGTCTATTGAGTTAGATGCGGTTGGCTTTCATTTTTTCCTCTCAGAAGGTAGCCGCAAGGTGATAGGCTCTAAAGTATGAAAGCTGTGTTGAGAGCTGTTAACAGGTTCTCATTTGAACTGACTTAAAGATTAGAGAAGTGGAAAGGATTCAACCGATGAAGCGACTGGTTGGCATATTGGTGGTTTTGGGTCTATTGGTGGGCTGCTGGGGATGGATGGGGTCGCCTCAATCTGCGATCGCCGCAAATCTCAACAGTCTGGCTCTGAATGCATCGCCTGTCCTGGCGGAGGAGTTTCGCAACCTTGTTGACGACAAGATGGGGACAGACTTTGGTAAAAAAATTGATTTGAATAATACTAATGTTCGTGCATTTCTTCAGTATTCAGGGATGTACCCAACCTTGGCTCGCATGGTGCTAAAGTACGCGCCCTTTGAGAAAGTCGAAGATGTACTCGAAATGCCAGATCTAACCGACAGTCAAAAAGAGATTCTCAGAACGAATTTTGACAAATTTACCGTGAGCGACCCAACCGATGCTCTTGTAGAAGGGGGCGATCGCTTTAATAACGGTATTTATCGTTAGTTTAGCCACCGTTCAATCTGAAGTTTAATTTGAAGGCGTATCTTGAAAGATTGCCTTTTCATGAGCGTATCGTCCATGAAAAGGTAATTTAAAGCCAGTCTAGGGCGTGGGAACGGTGTTCTCACGTCCTAGCTGTATACCTAGTATTTATTATTTATTTTTGTCTGCTCACATTTGATTCAATCTGCTACTTGCGTGTGTCTTACTCCTACGCCTCAGAAATGCTTCGTCCATTTGATGTATTGGTGGTGGGTGCAGGTGCAGCCGGGTTATATGCTGCGCTTTGCTTGCCTGAACACATGCGGGTTGGCTTGTTGACCAAGGAGACATTGTCTAGCTCCGCGAGCGATTGGGCGCAGGGCGGTATCGCAGCAGTAGTGGCACCAGACGACTCTTCGGCGCTCCACATTGAAGATACGCTGCGGGCAGGTGCAGGATTGTGCGATCGCGATGCAGTAACCCTCCTAGTCGAACAAGCACCAGCCTGCATCCAGAACCTGGTCGAGATGGGGGTTGGGTTTGACCGTCACGGTACAGATTTGGCGCTCACTCTCGAAGCAGCTCATTCTCGACGGCGAGTATTGCACGCCGCCGACACAACAGGGCGAGCTGTCGTATCGGCTCTAACAGAGCAAGTACTCAGACGAAAAAATATTCAAGTTATTCGACAGGCTTTCGCGGTAGATCTCTGGCTTGACCCTGGCTGTTGCGTTTGCAAAGGAGTCTCCTGCTTGTATGAGGGAGTGCTGCACTGGCTGCAAGCAGAAGCAGTTGTACTCGCCACGGGTGGCGGGGGGCAAGTCTTTGCACAAACTACCAACCCTTCTCTTAGTACGGGCGATGGTGTGGCAATGGCGTGGCGCGCTGGAGGCGTGTTACGAGATTTAGAATTTGTTCAGTTTCATCCCACAGCGCTGACTAAAGCTGGTGCGCCCCGTTTTTTGGTGAGCGAAGCAGTGCGAGGGGAAGGAGCACAATTAGTTGATGCTGAAGGACGGCGCTTTACATTTGACTACCATCCTGATGGCGAATTGGCTCCCCGTGACATCGTTAGTCGAGCAATTTTTAGCCATCTTCAAAAAACTAGTGCTGATCCGGCTCATGCTAACGTTTGGCTAGATCTACGAAGTATTCCAATTGAAACGATCCAGCATCGCTTCCCTAACATTGTTCAAGTGTGTCAACAGTGGGGAGTAGATGCGCTTCACGAACCGATTCCAGTTGCTCCAGCCGCACACTACTGGATGGGTGGAATTTTTACAGACAAGGCCAGTCAAACCTCGATTGCTGGACTGTATGCAGTAGGCGAAAACGCCAGTACTGGCGTACATGGAGCCAATCGCCTAGCCAGTAACTCACTATTAGAGTGCATTGTGTATGGCGCTCAGCTACGATATCTAAGTCTGACTACTCAACCAAAAATGCGTGATGCGTTGGCTGTTCAGTTAATTAATCCAGAACTTAAGCGGTTGCCAGAGCAGATCTATGCGGATTGGCCAACTCAATGGACATGCATCAACTCAATTCGTCAAGAACTGCCCCGGCTGATGTGGCAGAGTGCTGGGATCTGTCGAACCCAGGCAGTGCTAGAGGATGCGATCGCCCAAGTTAGCGATTGGCGGCAAGAATTTCAAGATTTACCCCTAACTCAATACTTTTCCAACTTGGCTTCTGATCATTCAACTCAAATTGCATTGCCTACTCAGCAACTGCACACCTGGGGCGAGACGCGAAACCTGCTTGATGCTGCCTACTTAATTCTCAAAAGCGCTGCCTACCGCACCGAAAGCCGAGGAGGGCACTATCGCTTAGACTATCCCCAATTAGATTCTGACTGGCAAGCCCATACCCTTGTCAAACAAGAGTCCTGGTATAAGTCTGCTCGCATTTCTAACAAGCAAGATTAACGGCATTGCTTAATCGGGGTATAAATTTTTTGCAAGGGGCACTCCGCGCCCCTTGCAAAAAATTTATACATGAAATCGGCAACACCAGATTACCTACAGCCTAGCGAGTTCCTGAACCCTGAGAACTCTGGGGTCCGCCCTCGACAGGTGGCTCGTAAGATGATGAAGTTTTAACTTCTGGGATTATCCGATCTCCAGTAAGTTTACTTAGGCTCATGTCACTTGTTTCTACAAGATGAGTGCTGACATGACTAAGTAAAGCAAAGCTGGAAGGCGACACGGCTATACCCGATGCTGGGGAGGATACAAGTAAGTGCACGCCGACCGCGATCGCGGTTCCACCTATACGTTTGAGTAAACTGTCCATATACCTAAAAATAGTTGACATTGAATAAAAATAGTTGACATTGAATAGTAGATTCACCTCATACAATCTAGTGTAGCGGTAAGCAAAAAATATTATTGGGTATATTTACTGAAATCTATCCATGGCTGACAGTAAAATTACTAGCCTTAAGACAGATCAAATCGCCTGCTAAAACCCCTAGAGTGCCCAATTTTCAAGTGTGATTAAATTGAACAGGTTCTTATCTTGATATTTATACTGAAGGAGCTAAGCTTTCAATGAAGCAGATATCCTTTAGGTGCAACCAAGGTGTGGTTGAATTGCGATCGCAGTAAAGTTAGCAATAATTTAAGCTGAGCTGTACTTCACAGCCCGACTGCGTTTGCTGTGGCTTGCTTCATAGTTCATCAACGTGGTTCAACGTTATTCCGGGTAAGGTGTGAAAATTTAGAACTTCATGAAATCTTAATCAACGTATGAAAGCCTAACCAACTTTTCTTTCTATTCTTTAAGTTTGCAACCCAAGTTTTTCGTGTTTGCCACGGGTTATAACGTCTAGCTAAAAAATATTAAGTTTTGCCATTTCTTCGCGGTTTGCTTTTCGACCCTCCCTTTGCTAGGGATGCCTGTTGTTACACAAATAATTAAGTAGGTGGGCTTAAGTAAATATAAGAAAATATAAAATCCTAAAAGTCTGCGCCGCCCGCGCAGCGGGCGGCACAGACTTTTGGATTTTTATTTATAGCTGTCGCCACAAAGGTTAGGACACTAGGATCAAAGGGGGTGTGGGGGCTTTGCCCCCAGCCAGGGGTTCCACCCCTGCACCCCGTCCTAACCAATCCGTCTATGGCTACAAGTTGAACTACTTATTAGCCTTTTGAAAAATATTCAATAGAATTGGCTGTTTGTGTGGCAAGCATACAAAACAGTCAACTCTCAACAGTCAACTCTTAAACCAGCGGTAGGGGTATTGACGTAAGGATTTTTTGATGGGCAGGCTTTGCCCGCCCATCAAAAAATCCTTACCAATTTAGGACTACCAAACCAGCGACTAAGGCAGTGGTGTGGACTCGCTGGAAGAGTTAGGAGGCGTGCGATCGCCGGTTGGAAGAGCGAGAGTAGCTGGAGAAGGCAGGGAACTTGGGGTCGCTAGGGGTGAGACGAGAAGCGGGCGAGAACTGGGTAAAGCATTGGGCGGACTAGGATTAGTCAAGCTGTTTTGACCTGTGAGAGTACGTAACTCTTGCTCTTGAGCCTGGACGCGCAACTCATGAGCTTGGTTACGCCATGTATCTGCGCGATCGCGAGCTTCGTCATAGAGCGCCCGACCCCACGTCACCTGGCTAACTTCGTCAATGGCGGCTTCCAGAGAGTTCAAGTCACCCCGACTTGCTAGTGCAGCAGCCCTTTCTAAACGCGGTTGGTCTTCCATTGTTTCTGCTCGCTGCCTAAATCTAGAGATTAGCTGTTGAGCTTCGTCATAGCGAGGCGTGCCGTAGATCACCAGCTCTGCCTCGACAATTGCTGCCCTCAGACCCTCTAAATCCCCTGCTTTTGCTAACTCGTTAGCCTTCTGAACATGGGCAAGATCGCTTTGTTGCTGTTCTTTTTCCCAGCGACTAATCAAGTCATCTATCGTAGCGGGTTGATTTTGAACCGTCGCCTTTTTGGCCAGTGCCTTATTATCCCTAGCCGACTGAAGCGTCCGCATCAGCTCTTGATATTTTTGGGTAGCCCAATAGCGATTATCGATTTGCAGCAGCTTACGGGCAGTTGTCAACGCATCGTACCAACGTTCTTCATCAATGTGGGTTTGGGTCTGCGCGTAAAGGTCTTCTGCCCCAGCCCATTCTGCTTCCCATCGTTTTATTTGCTCGTCTGCTAGCTTGGCAGTAGACACGTTAAACGGCACCTGCTGGGCAATATCCCGTGCCTCGGCCAGTGAACCCGCTTGATACTCCGCATTAGCCAAGGTGAGAATAGCTGTTGTCCATTGTTCAATCAAGTGATCGGCTTTTTTTCTTAATGAGTCTGTTGGCTCAATGGCTTTAATCAGTTGAATGGCACGGCTTAAGTCATCGGCTGTTTGCTTACTGGCTAGAATCTCGGCACAGTAGATTTGATTTGAGGTGGATTCTCCGGCTCGTGCGATCGCCCAACAGCGAGGCATATCGGGCAATCCCAATAACTGCTTCAGCGCAAAAAAGCTTGCCCCTGCGGGTAGCAGTAGCAATAGCAAAACTCCTGGAAACATCCTGGTCAAAAAAGAGCGATCGCGGCGCTGAGCAGCAATCTCTGGATCACTAACATTCGTAGCTAATCCAGGGGGAATATCGGATGCAGGTTCAACAGGGAAGGCAGCCATAGAGAAAACCGGATGGACAGTCAGTGTGACATCACATCTATATTAACCTCGTCATTAACCTCGTCTCAAGGGGACGCAAAACCAGACGTTCATTTGCCTTACACACGAGATTGAGCGAGACTGTACCAACTATTTTCTTCAGGTACAGAGCGATCGGCAAGGGCGCTACAGGCTTGCCATTCGGCTTGGGAAGGCTTTTTTTGCGCGTCCCACACCTGAGCCAGCAGGCAATGGGCGGCACCTTGATTGGGGTCAAGTTGAATCGCTTGCTGAAGTTCCGCAGCAGCAGCGGGCAGGGTGGATTGCTTCAAGTTTGCCCAGCCCAGCGTTGTATGGTAGTCGTAGGCTAGATTCTGGGAAATGCTAGCCCCATTAGGCGCAGGGTTACTCTCAGACGTATTAAACTTTTCGCGACCTGCTGTCAATAAAGCCACTGCTTCATTCGCTTTTCCACTCAGGATATAGAGACGAGACAGCTTCACATAGGCCTGCGGAACGCCGCCCTCAACTGCTAATCGATACTGAGCTTCTGCTTTTTCAGTGTTTTGGAGGTTGTCATATACGGTAGCCAGACCATATCGAGTTTTGGCATTGTTAGGGTCAAGTTGCAGCGATCGCTGATAGTTATTTTGGGCACTGCTCAATTCGCCCCCTTGAACATTATTTCGTCCCCAATGGCTGTATAGCTTAGCAATTTGCGGCAAGTTAGTGTGAATGCCAATCAGCAGCAGCAGCAGCCCAGCAGAGATGCCAAACTTGGCTTCGTTCCAGCGATATTTTGAAAACCCTGTCCGTTGCAGCAGGCTTTCAGTGGCCTCTCTACCTGCTTGGGTTAATGCACTGCCGCTAGCCAATAGCGCCAATACGCTTTGACTAATGACAGCAAAAGAGCCAAACAGATCAGGGCCATTCTGAAAAAACCTGGAAGAGATATCCACTAAAAGGCTGAGGCTAGCTGTCAAACAGGCGAGGGTAAGGCCACTCCAAACCCAGTCGAGGCGATCGCGCGGATCAAGGGGCTGAGGAAACTTCCACCACCAGGCGCTATCCGGTGGACTAAGGCTCTCTCGCCAGTCTGCCAAGGTAACCCCACTGGCAATGCGATGGGATTGACGACGCAGGCGCTGGTCGAGCCGATACAGCATAACTCGCTGACTATCGGTTACGGATGACGCGTGGGCGATCGCACTTTGAACTCTATCTCGCACGATTAAAACGTCTAAGATATCGGCTTCCGAGGGAGCCGATGGCGCAGCTTCCAGATTGGTCAAACCTATTTCGTACTGCCGCAGAGTTGAGTCGAGCAGGGCTGGATCAGTCATTGAAAACGTGGGGCAAACAAAGAGCGGGGTAGAACAAGCAAAGCTCGGAGACTAAGTAATCTCCACCGAGATTATTCTATCCGCTCAACTTTGCTTATCGAGATAACATTTACAACACGGTAGTCCTAAATTGGTAAGGATTTTTTGATGGGCGGGCGAAGCCCGGTCATCAAAAAATCCTTACACCAATGCCACTATCTACAATACTAACTGCGTTGTCCAAGTCTCCTCTACGTCTTTTTGGGCAGCTTGGCGACGGGCAAGTCGCCAGGTTTTGCCTTCAACCTGACGCTGTAGATACACCTCAAAGGGGCTGTCTCGCTGAGTTACGTGGCGATCGGGAAATTCTAAAGTGAGATCATAGGTGCCCTGAAGTTGATAGCTACGCAGATCGTCAATTTTTAACGATTTTTGGTCGGTAACTTTAACGTGCTTAATCGTGAAGGGTGGAAACTGAGCGGCTTCAGGATAAAGTACGCGTATTAGTTCTTCCTCAGTCTGGCTAAATTGCAGAGCGATCGCCCGTTCTACTAAATCATGAGGAGGCCCCACCGCTGCTCCACAGGCGGTCAGGGTAGTCAATGTAAAAACCAAAATCATGGCCAAAATTTTTTGGAACATAAGCAGACGACAACGTGTAACGTTTGGCTCTTTTTGCGTTAACTTACTCTATCCAACCCACTAATCTTTATTTCACCATGCAGTGGGGGTGATCGTGCCATGCTTCTTTTAAAGACACTGTTTTTTAGAGGCACCGTTTCAATCGCTTCTATTTGCTTACCTTCCAACTAACCTAAAAGTTCTCGTCGTAACTAATAACTAAATTATGAGCAAATCACTTGGACTGTCCGCTCCTTTACACGACTATTTGTTGTCTGTTTCGTTGCGAGAGCCGGAGGTGTTACGTCAATTGCGAGACGAAACCAAAAGCCACCCCAGCGGCATGATGCAAGTTACCCCCGATCAAGGCCAATTTTTAGGATTGTTGGTGCAGTTAATGGGGACAACTAAGGCTTTAGAGGTGGGAGTATTTACCGGATACAGCGCTCTATCGGTAGCATTAGCCCTACCCGCAGATGGCAAACTAGTGGCCTGCGATGTTAGCGAAGAGTATACGGCGATCGCCCGTCGCTATTGGGAAAAGGCAGGCGTGGCTAACAAAATTGATCTGCACATTGCGCCTGCCTTGGAAACGCTAGACCGTCTCCTGGCAGAGGGAGAGGCTAACAGCTTTGACTTTGCGTTTATCGATGCTGATAAAGAAAACTATTGGCGATATTATGAGCGATCGCTACAACTAGTGCGCCCTGGAGGGCTAATTGCGGTGGACAACGTGCTCTGGTCGGGTAGCGTAATTGACACAGCCGTAAGGGATGCTAGCACAGAAGCGATCCGCGCCTTTAATCAAAAAATTCATCACGACGAACGGGTCACGTTGAGCATGTTGCCACTCTCAGATGGGTTGACGTTAGCGGTTAAGCGAGGTTAACGCTGCCTTTAAGAGTTAGCACTGCCTTTAAAGACTTTAATCACTCGCTTAATTCGATGATGTTTCCATCCGGATCTTTAACGAAGAGGGCAGCGCGGCCAGACGCACTAGATTGCACCTCATAGCCATACGACACAAGATGGTCTCTAGCAGCTTGTATATCTGCAACGGCCAACGCGAGATGGGCGTTTCGTCCCCATTTGGCAGACTGTTCGGAATTTTTAGGAGTAGCCAAGGACGGGGTATCGGCAATCAAATGGATTTGCACTGCTCCCAATTGATACCATGCGCCAGGAAACCGTAGAATCCGATCTACCTTGGGCAGCCCTAACACGGTGCCGTAAAACTGCTCCGCCTGCCCTAAGTCAGACACTAATACGGCAGTATGTAAAAAATGGTCAATTTGTATAGTCATGACAACGCCAAAGACGAGTAATAACCTTAACGTGAACGGACTCCCGGCAACGCCAGGAATCCGTTCACGTTAAAATCAGCACTGACCGAGCTAAAATTCGTCGTCTGCATAGCTGCTATTGTTTGAACCAGTCTCATTATCTCGTTTAGAGCCAAGAAGATCCATTCGCTCCACTCGAATAACAGGACTCGATCGATCGGCTCCAGTACTCCTGTCTTTCCAACTGTCAAATTTTAGTGAGCCGCTAATGCCAACCAAACTTCCTTTTCGGACGTAGTTAGCTGCGACTTCTGCCGTCCGTCCCCACATTTCCAGATTAAACCAGTCGGGTTCGTCACTATTTTTGCTGCGTCGATCTACTGCCAATGTAAACTTGCAGACAACACTACCCGATTCAAAGTATTTAACCTCAGGATCGCGTCCAGCACGACCAACCAGCGTTACGGTGTTCAGACTCATAAATGCTTCTATACGCAATGATTCTATTATGCCTTAAAATTCTTGACTAGTATTTTAGTACTAGATGTCAGAGTAAAGAACAGGGCTAAAATCTGACTTAGGACGGACATCGCTGCGCCCTAACTTATTGCTTCAAACTGTTTCACTTCCAGTACTGGGCCAATCATAGCAATGGTCATTACATCTTCTCGAATGGTGCCCTCAACCCGAACCTTCAGTCCATGCTGTAACAGTTCCTTGGGCGCACCTTTGTGAATCTCATAGGTTTCACCCGTACTGGCGACTAGTGCCCAGGTGCCAGCACCCATTGGAGATTTTTGAACTGTGCCTTGAATAGACAGCATAGGCAAGGGTTAAGTAAATAGGACTTGAGTAAATAGGACTTATGTAATCGAATGATATTGCAAGCGCTCCGCGCTTGCAATATCATTCGATTTTCTTGGTTTTTCGTGTGAGCGTTAATGGGGTTTTGATACCAACTTGGCTAGGCCGAAGCAAAGTAGGGCGTTGAGCAGAAGATAGGAACGGGCGATCGCCCCACTGCCCAGCCAGAGCATCTGCGGTGAAAAAACAGCACTGACCGCTAAACAGGATGCCACCCCTAAACAGGAACCGATCGCCACCCATTTCCACTGGGGATGACCGAGCAGAAAAGCAACCAGGACAAGGGGAATCAAGACGCTGGCAAACAGAGGATTGAGCGCCGTGCTGCCCTGAATGGCACCGCCCAATTCGGGAATGGAACTGCCCAGAATGCGAAAGGGAGCCTGGGGTAAGTCAAAAATATAGAAGCCTCTCAAGGGGAACAGTCCAGTGCTGCCTGCCACTAGACCTATCCCTAGCGGTAACCCCAACACCGGAACGTAACGGCGCAGAAACCAGGCCAGCAGGTATGAACCGAGTACCATCCCCAGTTTGGGCACCAGCGCCACGGCACCGCCATCCAGCCAGAAGCGCAGATTTAAATAGCCGTTATCGCGCAGCCAGCGCAGCAAATCCTTCACATCCAAGTTTTCTTGCTGAGCCAGCTTGACGGCAGCATCGGCATCGAGTCGTCCAGCGCCGTAGTGGTTGAGGGGATCGTCTTGTCCCATGCGAGCAGATTTTTTCAGGATGGCTGTCACAGCGTCTGGGTCTTTGATCCCGACTGATTCCACTAAGGCGGCTACGGCTGAAACGTGGGGTGCAGCCATGCTGGTGCCCTGGAACGCCCGAAAAACGGGTTCGCCTGTTTCCTGATCAATCGTGTGCTGGAGAATGCCGCCAGCCGTATTTTCGCCATCAATCACGCCGCCGGGAGCCGCAATGTCTACGCCTGCCCCAAAGTTGGAATAGGGCGTTTTGATGCCAGTGGCATCTAGTGCTGCGACTGCGATCACGTTGGCATACCGAGAGGGAAACGCAGCGGCGTTGGTGTTGCTGTTTCCGGCAGCAGCTACGATGACCACGCCTTTACTGTGAGCATAGGCGATCGCCTCCTGCATTACCGCTGCATCGCCTCCGCCACCCAGGCTCATATTGATTACACCTGCACCATTGTCAGCAGCAAACCGAATCGCCTCGGCAATATCTGTAACGGTGCCGCCGCCTGTTTGACTCAGCACCTTTAGGGGCATCACGCTGGCTTCGTAGGCAATGCCTGCCACCCCGAGATTATTGTTAGTGGATTGGGCGATCGTCCCCGCAACATGGGTGCCGTGGCCGTTGTCGTCGGTGGCATCGGTCGAGTCGTTAACAAAATCATAGCCGGGGACAAAAGTAGTGTTTTGTAAATCTGGCACCACCGTAACGCCCGTGTCGATAATCGCTACCGTTACACCGCTACCCTTCGTCTCGCTCCATGCCGCTTCCATGTTGATGGCACGCAGGTTCCACTGCTTGCCATAGTCGGGATCGTTAGGAATGTCAAAGGCACTGTAGATGTAATTGGGGTCGATTGATTCGGTGTATTGACGCAGGTCTGACCGTTTCAGCTTTTTGAGTAACCCAGCATCTCCAGGCAGAACGTAAACATGGTCGGCCAGCGAAAACGCGCTGTTGAGCTGAGGAGTGACGTTATAACGTTGGGCGATCGCCTCTACCTGTTGCTGAATTTGTGCCTCTGTTAACGTTTCTTGAAAATCCAACACAATTGACTCGTAGGTGCCCCGGCTGCCCAGATTAGGGGCACTTGCCAACGCCAACAGTAGACCGATTCCCAATAGCGCCAATAACAGTAGCCGTTTCATAGCTTGACCATCTCAGCAAATAGAATGCTCCCACCATAGCTTAGACCACTTAGAATTGCTGGTTGAAGCAAGGGCAATTCACGCCGATGACCCAACAAGCGGTAAAATAAATTGCCGATTGTCATCCCCATTCCGCAAGATTCATGATCTCCAGTAACGAGTTTCGCCCAGGTGTCACTATTGTTCTCGATGGCTCGGTTTGGCGGGTTGTGGAATTTCTCCATGTCAAACCGGGTAAAGGGTCTGCCTTTGTGCGTACAAAATTAAAAAATGCACAGTCTGGCAACGTGGTAGAGCGAACGTTTCGAGCGGGTGAAACGGTACCCCAGGCTGTTCTGGAAAAGAGTGTGATGCAACATACCTATAAAGAAGGCGATGATTACGTCTTCATGGATATGGGCACCTACGAAGAAGGACGGCTTACTGCTGCTCAGATTGGCGATCGCGTCAAGTATCTCAAAGAGGGTATGGAAGTCAACCTGGTTCGCTGGGGAGAACAAATAATGGACGTAGAATTGCCTAACTCTGTAGTTTTGGAAATTACCCAAACCGACCCAGGCCTAAAGGGAGACACTGCCACTGGCGGCACTAAGCCAGCCATTGTGGAGACAGGTGCTCAAGTGATGGTTCCTCTATTCATCACCACAGGGGAGCGCATTAAGATAGACACTCGAACCGATACGTACTTGGGTCGTGAGAAGGAGTAGCGTGTCTCAATCACAATTTGAGGACGGAAAGTGGTTTTGGGCAACATTCTAACTCTCGTTCTTTCACCTCCGGGTAGTCCTAAATTGGTAAGAGGATGTTTTAAAAGTCCCGTCGCTGGTATAAAAACGGTATCGATCCCCCTAAATCCCCGCGCTGGCGCGCCGCTGCGCTAGTAAAAAGGGGGACTTTGAATCCAGTTCCTCCCTTTTTATAGACGCGAAGCGGCTT
>JBBQFG010000154.1:0-12540 GCA_038321765.1 Elainellales cyanobacterium | reverse complement strand
TTTGCCCGTTATTTTCCAGACGATCGCCTTCAGCACGTTGCCGCCATCTAACGGCAAACCGGGAATCAAGTTGAATGCGCCTAGGGCGAGATTGACGTAGGTAAGCAATGCCACTACGGCTGCTAGAGGCCCTGTGATGCCGCTAAAATAGCCGATCGCATTTAGCAGGCCAAACAGAAAAAAGCTCACCATTGGCCCAGCGATCGCCACCCGAAACGCTTCACCGGGCGTTTTTGACTCTTCACCCAGGCTGGCAAGCCCGCCAAAGATAAACAAAGTAATGGACTTCACCTCAGTGCCCTGACGAAGTGCCACCCAACTGTGACCCAGTTCGTGAGCTAGTACTGACGCAAACAACAAGAGAGCTGTGACCAACCCTAATGCCCAGGCGATCGCCCCTAATTGTGGAAACTGATAGCTGAGCAAGCCACCATAATTCCAAGTCACTAGCGCTAGCACCAAGAACCAAGATGGATTGATGTAAAACGGGATGCCGAACAGGCTCCCCACGCGTAAATTATTGTTCATACACGTCGCTCCCAGAAAATAGTTGAAAAGAACACCAAAAATCGCGCTTCTTTAAAAGATTTAAGATTTAAAAGACTTAAGAAAATATGAGTTAATACCACGCAGTTAAATTTTTGTAGAAAACTCGTTTTTTGTACATCGTAATGTGTCAGAAAAAATTATCTTCAAAGTTACTAGCGTCAAATCAACGATAAATGATTTTATACGCACGTCCATAAAAGTATCGTAACGGAAAGTTAACAACGCATTCATCTGTCTCCTGAGGTAATATCCGCTCATTATGATTCGGCTATCTCCCAAGAGTTTTGTTGAACAGTTTACTGAGCAAGCCTTTCAAAACTAAGCGGCGCTTTAAAGCATGATTCTTAAACCAATACTCCGGACAGTTTTTGAGATAGAGGCTGAAACCCTCATTCCACCATTAGCATTTGACCTCAGCGAGGAGGCTGAAACCCGCACTCTGTCGTTGGCGATTTAAAACTGTCCGGACTATTGTTAAACTTTCCACAACAGTGCAAGGACTACCCGCTGCCTGTTAGTCTAGGCGATACTAGCTCTCGACTTTTTGTGGCGATCGCCTTGGTTTAACCCGTGACCACCATCTTGTTTGACTTTGACGGCACTATCGCCGATTCATTTGATGCAGTTTTACAGATTACCAATCGGCTTGCTAAAGAATTTGGCTACGAGCCTGCTGGCCCCGCTGAAGTAGAGCGCTTACAAAATCTCAACTCTAGAGAAATTCTCAAGCAGTCGAAAATTCCGATGATTAAGCTGCCACTCCTGCTGCGGCGGCTAAAAACTGAAATGCATCGAGAAATTGGGCATCTCCAACCGATTGTGGGTATGCATGATGCCCTCACCCAACTTCAGCAGCAGGGTCATCAGCTTGGGATCGTCACATCTAACACTCAAGACAATGTCTCGGTATTTCTGAAAAAACATCAAATGGAATCGCTGTTTGAGTATGTCCAGGCTGGTGTGGCGCTGTTTGGTAAAGGGCGTAGCATTCGCCGAGTGCTGCGGCAGCATCAGCTTGCCCCGCATACCGTTATTTATGTAGGGGATGAAACCCGCGATATTGAGGCGGCTAAAGCAATTTCTATCAAGGTGATTGCTGTGAGCTGGGGGTTTAACTCCAGCCGCGCCTTGGCTGAGCAACATCCTGATGCTCTGGTGCGTGCCCCCCATGAGCTGGCAGATGCGATCGCCAGCCTACGTTCAACCTCAGACCAAGCGTGAATATCTTCCGGCTTTAGCGGAAAATGGTAGTGGTATTGAGGTAAGGATTGTTTGATGGGCGGGCGAAGCCCGCCCATCAAACAATCCTTACCAATTTAGGATTACCCGGAAAATAATGTAAAGCCGGAAGATAATTCACCAAGAAGCTTTACTGACCACTACTTACGTCATCGCTCAAGTTAAACAAAAACGGAACGCCACCCCCTTCTTTGCCCATGACTAATACCTTGGGCATTTGAGCGCCGCCTTCTCGCCACGCCTCGATCGCCTCTTTCTGGAGGACGAGCTGGCCTCCGGCGGCTTTTAGAGTTTCTGCCAACAGGCGTTGAGCTTCGGCTCGACCTTGGGCGCGGTTAATATCGGCCTGGGCTTCTTGCTGGGCTTCTTGGGCAACGTAAACCGCTCGCTGTGCCTTTTGTTCCGCGATTTGCTTTTCTTCAACTGCTCTGGCAAACTCTGTAGAAAACTTCAAGTCCACCACGCTGGTATCTAGCACCAAGACCCCATATTTTTCGAGGCGAGCGCTCAACGCCTCATCAAAATCTTGTTTCAAAGCGGTTCGCATGGTGATCGACTCTTCTGCTGTTCGCCGTGCCGCTGCGACCTTAAACGACTCCTGTGTCTGGGGTGCAATTACCTTGGACACCAAATTTTGTAGCGAACCCTGCCGTCGTCGAATTTCTACCACCTGCGCTGGATCGAGGCGAAAGTTAATCGCAAAACTAGCTGATAGATACTGCAAATCCTTCGTGGAGCTTTGTGCAGGCACCTCAAACTTCTGCACCGTCACGTCGTAGACATCCATTTTGGAAACAAAGGGCGGCTTAAAGTGGATGCCCTCTAGTAGCACCCCATCTTTAGCCTTTCCTAATACACTTAGAACCCCCGCCTCGCCAGGGTTAATAATGACAAACGAATTGAGCGCCAAAATTAACAGGCCGACTACTGCGAGTAGCAAATAAGGGGACACAGAGTTAGGAGAATTTAGAGATTTCATTAAGTTCAAAAGAAAAGAGTACTTGCGCCTAGGAGATTGGTTAAATGATCGCGTCCTTAAGGAACTGCCTCATTTAAAGCATCCTGCCTGCCTAGAACTGGCCTAGAAATGGAATGGCAAGCAGAGTATTGACTGCTCTTAGTTCTCTTTCCATCATTCCGCATTTTCTCTCTAAAACACGTCTGAGTCGTCTGTTAACGTTTCAATTAACAAATCCATTTGCTGTTGCTGATGCGTCAGAAAGGTTTCACATTGGCGAAGGTACTCAACGGCAGTGGCAAATTCGCTAAATACTTCTGCCAAATCCAGATTGCCCGATTCAATCCGATTAATCATGCGTTCTACCTGTACGACGGTAGTTTCGTAGCTCCAGTCGGGATCGAAACCAGGATTCGTGACGGGGTTAGAACTGGGAGAAAGTTGGCTCATCGTTTAAGTCCAGTTAAATAAGTCGGTAGTGGTATTGAGGTAAGGATTTTTAGATGGGCGGGCTTCGCCCATCTAAAAATCCTTACAAGTTTAGGACTGCCAATAAGTCCAGTTAAACAAATAAACAAATAAACAAATAAACAAATTGAATATGAAGCATCAAGGATCGGGGGCGGTGTTCTCTGGGCTGGAAACCTCAAGACTAGGAGACTCAATTACTTCTATGACTTGGACGCGCAGTTGCCCCTGAGCAAGCTGAATGGTGAGAGGTTGAGCAGACGTAATCTGGGCGATCGCCTTCACAATTGCCCCATTTTCTTGCCTAACGACGGCGTAGCCACGCTGCAATACCGCTTGGGGATCAAGTGTCTGAAGCTTTTGTCGCAGCAAGTTGCAGTGCTGAGCTTCACTCTGTACCCGCTGCTGAGCACTATGGATCAGGCGTTGCCGGAGCCAGCCCAGAGATTGAGCCTTCTGGTGGATTCGCTGATCCAAATTTAGCCGTTGCAAGCGATCGCGTAGTCGGTAAACATGATCGGTAGTTCGACTTAAGCAAGAGTTAACGGTTCGATTAAGCGCTTCGATCCGCTCCTGATGCTCCAGGTATAGAACAGCCAGTTGAGGGACAGACTGTTCTGCTGCCGCTGTGGGGGTATGGGCGCAGACATCTGCGGCTAAATCGGCCAGAGATTCATCCCGTTGGTGGCCAATGCCCGCGACTACCGGGATAGAGCAATCCGCGATCGCCCTCACTACCCGCTCATCGTTGAAGCAAGCCAAGTCTTCAACTGCGCCGCCCCCCCGTGACACAATCAGCACCTCTGCCCGACCATCGCGCTCAACCCGCCGAATGGCTTGCACAATCGACGTTGGAGCCTGTTCGCCCTGCACCAGCGCTGGCGATAGCAACACCCGCAAGCCGGGGTAGCGCCGCTTCAAAGTACGTCGGATATCGCCCCAAGCCGCCGCTTGCTGGGAGGTGACTACAGCGATCGCTTGGGGGTGGGCTGGCAGGGGGCGTTTGCGATCGGGGTCAAATAACCCCTCAGCTTCTAACCGATTGCGTAACTGGCGATCGCGCAGTGCCCGCAGCCCTTCGCCCGCTGGCAGCGCCTGCCATACCATCAGTTGATAACTGCCCCGCTGAGGGTGCAAACTAATCCGCCCTAATACAATGACCTGTTCGCCTGCGCTGGGCTGCACTGCCAGTTTGGCAAGCTGACTGTTCCAAACTACGCAATTGATAGCTGCGGTAGCGTCTGGATCTTGAAGGGTAAAAAACAGCCCACTGCGGTGCTGATTTGCACTAGACACTTCCCCCGTCACCCACACCTGCTGGAGCTGTGGATCGTCCTCTAAAACAGCTTGAAGATAAGCGGTCAGTCCCGACACCGAGAGCGCCGTATCTAGAAACAAGCTGGGCAGATTAGAAGCCATGACAACAGAGTGGTGAACGGTACCTATCCAAAATTCCGGACGAATTGACTAAATGCCCCAGAATTTCGTGCGTGAAAGGTGAAAAATCAGGTAGTGGTATTGATGTAAGGATTTTTTGATGGGTGGGCGAAGCCCACCCATCAAAAAATCCTTACAAATTGAGGACTACCAAAAATCAAAACTTATTACACACGAGATTCAGATCTGATTCAATCTGCGCTTTGCCAAGGACTTAATCTGCGCTTCGCCACGGATAACTAAAATAACAGACAACCGACTATACTATAATTTACACGACTTATAGTACATTTGTATTTAGCCTAGCTGCAAATCTAGTACAATTTAAGTTGGGTATGTGCACTGTAAAAAGTGAATGTGTAAAAAGTGAATGGTTGCTTTTAAGATGCGTTGACTGAGATAAGTAGATGGGCGTAATTAAATATAAAACCTGAAAAGTCTGCGCCGCCCGCTGTGCGGGCGGCGCAGACTTTTAGAATCTTGTTTTTATTTAGGTTGAACTACTTAGAAGAAGCGTGTGAAGAATTTTGCTAGAAAAGTTTATTCAGCTTAAGTTCTAAGTCAAGGTTGTCGAGATTGCTAGATCTAATGCGCCGATCCAATACGCTATGAGAGGATACTTAAGCGGCATTCTTGACCTTTTACAGAGTGCGGCGTACGTCATCCCACTTCCATAGTCTCTCCCTTTTTTTTTGCATCTCCTCCCCGAAGTTTTGTTTTGAGGCGCTAATGGCTAAAGCTACTGAAAGTTCCGAGAAAGATAAAGCCCTGAATTTGGTGATGACCCACATCGACCGCACCTTTGGCAAGGGCACCATTATGCGGTTAGGCGACTCTAACCGGATGAAGGTTGAAACGTTTCCGACCGGAGCCTTGAACTTAGATCTGGCGCTGGGCGGCGGGTTGCCAAAAGGGCGAGTCATCGAAATCTATGGGCCAGAAAGCTCTGGTAAAACGACGCTGGCACTGCACGCGATCGCCGAAGTGCAAAAAGCAGGAGGCGTTGCTGCCTTTGTGGATGCTGAACACGCGTTAGATCCCGCCTACTCAGCCGCATTGGGAGTCGATATCGAAAATTTGCTGGTATCCCAGCCCGATACTGGGGAAGCCGCTCTAGAAATCGTAGATCAGTTGGTACGATCAACCGCGATCGATATTGTCGTGGTGGATTCTGTAGCGGCTCTTGTGCCACGCGCCGAAATTGAAGGCGATATGGGCGACATCCACGTCGGGTTACAGGCGCGACTGATGAGCCAAGCCCTACGAAAAATTACCGGAAATATCGGTAAAACTGGCTGTAGCGTTATCTTTCTGAACCAGTTGCGCCAAAAAATCGGTGTGTCTTACGGCAACCCAGAAACAACCACGGGCGGTAACGCGCTGAAGTTTTACGCCTCGGTGCGGCTCGATATTCGTCGCATTCAAACCCTCAAGAGGGGTACTGAAGAATACGGCATCCGCGCCAAAGTGAAGGTTGCCAAAAACAAAGTTGCCCCACCGTTTCGAATTGCCGAATTTGACGTAATTTTTGGCAAGGGTATTTCATCCCTGGGCTGCCTGATGGATATGGCCGAGGAAACCGGAGTGGTCGTCCGCAAGGGTGCCTGGTATAGCTACAACGGCGAAAATATTAGCCAGGGACGGGACAACGCTATTAAATACATTGAAGAGAAGCCTGCAATTGCTAAAGAAATGGAGCAGCAGGTGCGGCAAAAATTAGAGATGGGCGCGATCGTTTCCGCAAATTCAATTTTGCCTAAAGCCGCCGAAGACGACGATGACGACGAAGAATTCAACGAAGATGAAGGCTAGGGTTTGCCAGCCCCAAATCCCTAAAAGATTAGTAGGACTTACGCCTTTGAGTGATTTTGGAGAGGTGAAACGCCCCTAAAATCCTTCAGAAACCCTGGCTTTCGTGTTTAGTGTGTAAGACCTAATTAATCTGAAAAATCGAGCTTCAAAATAGACCTACCCCTAAATTCTTGCTCTCATGGATACCCTTAAAACCGATGTACTGGTCGTAGGTGGGGGCACTGGGGGCACAGCCGCTGCCGTTCAAGCGGCACGGCGAGGAGCACAGGTTGTATTAGTGAGCGAATTTCCCTGGCTGGGGGGAATGCTCACCAGTGCAGGCGTTAGTGCGCCAGATGGGAATGAACTATTTGCCTTCCAGACGGGTCTTTGGGGTGAATTGTTACGAGAGCTAGAGTGTCGCCAATCCGGTGGGCTAGATCATGCTTGGGTTAGCTTTTTTACGTTTGAGCCAGCGATCGCCGCTCAAATTTTTGCTGATTGGGTGGCTGCTTTGCCCAACTTGAAGTGGATACAGGGGCAAGTGCCGTTAGAAGTCATACGTCGGGGCGATCGCGTTACTGCCGTTCGGTTTGCTGACCTGACTGTAGAGGCCAAAGCCGACCTAACAATAGAGGCCACAATTGTCCTAGATGGCACTGAATTGGGCGATTTGCTAGCTCTAGGAGACATCCCCCATCGCTGGAGCTGGGAATTTCAAGCGGAGTGGAGTGAACCTAGCGCCCCAGTACAGCCTAATGAGTTGACAGCCCAATATTCGGTACAGGCACCCACTTGGGTTGTGATACTGCAAGATTTTGGCGAGGGAGCAGAGGCTCCTGAGATCCCAGCCCTCCCTAATTTTGACCCAGCGCTATTTCAAGGGGCTTGGGATGATTATGGAGCTGAAGCATTTTTGAATTATGGGCGACTGCCGCACGATCGCTTCATGCTCAACTGGCCATTTCACGGCAATGACTATGGCCACCAAATAGAGCGGTTAATTCAGTCCCCAGCCGACCATGCAGAATTTTTACAAGCGGCGCGATCGCACGCTCAAAACTTTGCCCGATTTATCCAAACGCATTTGGGAAATCGCTATGGGCTAGCAACTAACCTCTTTCCGCAGCTCAAAAACGGGTTGGGTGGGGGTGCCTTTGCTCTGCATCCCTACTACCGAGAAAGTCGGCGGTTGCAGGGAGTCACTACCGTACGGGAGCAAGATATTTCGCCCGTAGCTGGTGGCCAAGTGGCTTCACTGCCTCTGAATGCAAGGGGTGAAGTGGATGCAGTGGCGATCGCCAACTATGCCAACGACCATCACTACCCCGGCTTTACACTACCCCTGTGTCCTAAATCCATTCGCTGGGGTGGTCGCTGGACAGGTACGCCCTTTACATTGCCCTATGGCTGTTTAATCCCAGCAGCAGTTGAAGGGGTTTTAGTATGCGAAAAAAATATTTCTGTGTCTCACATTGCTAATGGTGCAACGCGGTTACAGCCAGCAGTGCTAGGTCTGGGGCAGGCAGCAGGAATGGCCGCGGCTCTGTGCATAGAGCAAAACTGCAATCCCCGCGAGCTATCGGTACGTCTATTACAAACGGCACTCGTGGATGAGGCGATCGCCCCTGCTGCCGTCATTCCACTGTTTAATCTGCCGCCTAACCATCCCCAATGGCGGCACTGGCAACACTACTATCTAGAACATCCTGAAGCGTATCCGATCGACGGCAATGTGCCTGTCCTGGCCGCATCTTACCTCCAACTTTTCCCTTCAAGCCCAGGAGACCCTCGCCAATCCTTTGCGTCAGAGACATTAACCTTTGCGTCAGAGCCATTAAAAGGAGCGGAACAATCACAATCCTTTAAAGGTACCTTTTGCCGCCAAGCCGAGCAGTTGTACGAATTTACGCTGGAGCCAGACCCGGCGATCGCCACCTCTCAGGCTGAGCCTCCAGCTTCACCGAGCACGCAGACCGTCAGTTTAGTTACCTTACACGCTGAAATAAATCATCAGTTTCAGCACCTGTTTTCTCCTCAGCGTCTCATCGTAACTGGACGGCTAAACCGCTCTGGAAACTGGCTTTTGGTAGATGCCTTAATTCCCTTGGCGTAACTCTTACAACGCTTAGTGATTAGACCTCCTGTACGAATGCCTTTTTGAGGGCGTGAATCGTTTCCCGGCTTCGCTGGGAAACGATTCACGCAGAAGGTCTATTGAATAAACCGAGTCGTTTTATGGGGAGTCGCACGAAGTACGGCTTTTCAATAAAGCAATTGAACAAGTTCGCAACTGAACAAGTTCTGAACACATAAGTACGTAAGGGATCAGCAAACAAAAATCATCCCGGTGTCATTCCCGCGCAGGCGGGAATCCATCTGCTCGATAGGTGCGGGGGTGGATTCCCGCCTGCGCGGGAATGACGCTGGCATGTCCTAAGCCTTATGACTATGGCTATAAGTACGTAAGCTCTGTATGCCTGTTCAGTAAGCAGCACAGGGCTTAGATGCTTGTGTTAGAACGCGCTTACCTACTTACATTTTCTCACAAAATATTTGTAATCATTCGGACTCGGGTAGTGGTATTGATGTAAGGATTTTTTGATGGGCGGGCGAAGCCCACCCATCAAAAAATCCTTACCAATTTAGGACTACCGGAACTCGATCTTGAAGTAATTTTCCTGATTGGTTTGGAGAAGCATCGTAACAGAGAGTAGAAACTTCTACATGGAACCCTTTCTATGCTGATGCCAAATTCCATCTTCCCCGTGATTTTATTTGTGTTACCGATGCTGTCATCTACCATGTCTGAAGTAGAGATCCGCCTGACATCTGTTATTCCTAATGGATCTCAGCGCATGGGGTCACAGGTTTACCAAGTGCCTGTAAATGGCGAATCTTTTCACCGGGGCAGTGGCCGCTGTGAAGCGCTTCAGTGCCCTTAGTGTTTCTGGCACGCCGCAACTCCCTAAAGCAAAGTGCAGAATCTCAGGCCATCTGTTAGATTCAATGCATTAGCAAGGAATGTAAAAATTATTGGATACCGCGCTTTACCAAAAGAATTTGCTCAGAATTCCTAGATATAGTTTAATTTAGGAGTATTTTGGTAAAGGCCTCACCACAGCCCCAGGTGTGTCGCTTTTACTCTGTCTTACTTTCTTGTACTTAATGCTACGCAGCTCTTCTTGAAATGACTAATGATTTAGATCTGATCAAACGCCTGAGTCCCAGCGCAATGGATCAGATCATGCTTTATCTAGCGTTTAGTGCGATGCGAACGGGCGGGCATCGACACGGTGCGTTTTTGGATGCTGCCGCTACGGCTGCCAAGTGTGCTATCTATATGACCTATCTGGAGCAAGATCAAAACCTGCGAATGACGGGGCATTTGCACCATATTGAGCCAAAGCGCGTCAAGGTGATTGTAGAAGAAGTGAGGCAAGCACTCACAGAAGGCAAACTCCTGAAAATGCTTGGCTCTCAAGAGCCACGATATTTAATTCAGTTGCCCTATGTGTGGATGGAGCAATATCCCTGGCAACCAGGGCGATCGCGCATTTCTGGTAACAGCCTCACGATGGACGAGAAGCGGCAAATTGAAGATAAGCTGCTTCCAAATCTTCCAGATGCCCAGCTCATTAACTCGTTCCAATTCATGGACATTATCGAGTTTCTGCACAGCCGCTCTCAAGAAGATCTTCCCGAAGAACGTCGGTTACCCATGAGCGAAGCGTTGGCAGAACATATAAAACGCCGATTGCTTTATTCTGGTACCGCGACGCGAATTGACTCGCCGTGGGGCATGCCTTTTTATGCCCTAACCCGCGCCTTCTACTCGCCTGTAGATGAAGAAGAGCGCACCTATATTATTGTGGAAGATACTGCTCGCTACTTTCGGTTAATGCGAGATTGGGCAGACCATCAGCCCAAAGTGCTGCGTATTTTGGAAGAGCTGGACATTTCAGAAGATAAAGTTGAGACGGCATTGGCGGAATTGGACGAGGTTCTACGAGCATGGGCCGATCGCTATCATAAAGACGGTGGCCAAGCTTTTGTAGTTCAAATGGCGATAGGTCCAAAGGACGATTAGACGCTAAGGATTGCAAATTAATTAACCTGTAATCTTTTTTTGAACGTGCCGCGCGGCGCGCGGCACGTCCAAAAAAAGATTAGGTTTTATTTTGTAGGCAATCCTAAAGTTACAGGGTGGGGGTTGATTTGAGCTATTGGTTCAATGGGTTAAGGGTAGGTCAGTTAAGCTTGCTAACCCTGGGTATGGCGATCGCCCTTTCGCATCAGACTGCTCTAAGCTACCAAGCTCCTCTATCCAACGCTGATCCAGACCCCTCTGATCCTGGGTTGTTGGCCCATAGAGCGCTGCCAGCCCTGCCGCCAAATCCTGCTCTATTTGTCCCTAAATTTCCCTCGTTCAACAGCCAGCCCCTCGACCTCCAAGTTCGTCTTTACAGTCGTTATTTAATGGCGAACGGAGCACCCGACGTGCTGATAGTCGGTAGTTCTCGCGCCCTTCAGGGCGTTGATCCCGTTGCCCTTCAACAAAGCTTGGCAGCGATCGGGTATCCCAATTTACGAATTTACAACTTCAGTATCAATGGTGCGACGGCTCGTGTAGTCGAGCTGATACTTCAGCAAATATTGCCGCCCGATCAACTTCCCCGTATTCTGATTTGGGCTGATGGTTCACGGGCGTTCAATAGTGCCAAACTTGACGTTACTTATAACGGTATTACTGCCTCTGCTGGCTATGCCCAACTCGGACGGGGACAGCGTCCTATCGAATTGTCGCTAGAAGTTCTTCCCGCTCCATCTCCTGAGATTTGTATTGACTTGCCCACCGTGCCCACGGCTCAAGCATTGTCATTCACTCAAGCATTGTCATTCACTCAAGCATTGTCATTCAAAAGAGCCCAGAGTCAAGGCAATCTGGCTCAGTTCAATCTGACTCAGATTAAACCTGCAAACTCAATCCCCAGCCTTCCTTCTCGAAAGACCAGTTCTGATCTCTTTCTGGATCATCAGCCGTCTTTACTGAGTGCTTTTACTCCAGCTTGCTCCCTTTTTCCTAACCCAAACCCGTTAATTCCTACGCGATTACCCCAGCGCGATTCATCCTCTGTTATAGAACAATCGTCAGCTTCGCCAATTAACTCGAACGGGTTTCAATTTATCTCGACGCAATTTGATCCCAGCACATATTATCGACGGTTTCCTAGAGTTGCAGGACAGTACGACGATAATTATGTGCCCTTTCGTTTTGCAGGAGAGCAGACCTCTGCGACAGTGGCGATCGCTAGATTTGCTCAACGCCACCACATTCAACTACTATTCGTTAACTTGCCCCTCACGCAAGAGTATCTCGACCCGGTGCGTCAACGATACGAACAGCAGTTTCGTCAACACATGCAGCAGTTAGCAACACAGCAAACTTTTCTCTTTCAGGATCTTAGCCAACGTTGGTCAACGCAAAACCAGTATTTTGCTGACCCTAGTCATCTAAATGGTGAAGGTGCTCGGGCTGTGAGCGTTTATTTGGCAAATGATGCTGGTATTCCTTGGGATAGGCTGTTGCGTTAGCTACCCAACCAATGCAATTGAGATGGTGCTGCCCTACTCAATTAGGGAACATTAGAGGTAGAACTGGTATAGTCACAACCGCTTTAATTAGGGACATTGTTAGTTATGCGCTAAGCACATGGCCAACCCTGTACTTGGCTCTAACCTCACTGGCCGCAGCTACCTCAGAATTAGATATTAACTTGGCTCGTGAGCAAGCGATGCTATTGTCAAAGCGTCCTTAGGATCGCATACAACATAAAGCCTAATCTTTTTTTGGAGGTGGGGGGGGGGGGGGGGGCGCGCCCCCAAAAGATTTGTGTGAGGAATTTTTTTGGTGTTTTTTTTTTGGGGGGTGTGGGCCCCCTGCACAAAAAAAAGTATAAAGAAAAGCAAAAGTAGAAAATGAATCGGTATTATTGAATTAAAAGAATCAATTCCCCGGTTTATACAACGACATGACCGTGTCGCTCATAACCAAGAATGGTAGCATCTTAGCTGTTGAGGCGGTTGACTTTAACAAC
>JBBQFG010000153.1:0-12579 GCA_038321765.1 Elainellales cyanobacterium | reverse complement strand
ATAGATATAGTCATAAAGCTTAGGACATGCCAGCGTCATTCCCGCGCAGGCGGGAATCCACCCCCGCACCTATCGAGCAGATGGATTCCCGCCTGCGCGGGAATGACAGGGAGGCGTCCTATTGATCATGGCTACCGCTATGCAATCCAATTGTAGGCTTTGCCTTCCCGAAGGGTACGCTGTTGGGGCATTTTGGAACAGCACTGGAATGGCACCCTACTCCATGGTCTTCAAACCATGCTGGCATGGGCACAAAGTATGACGTGGAAAGGCGTTCACCCGATTGTCAATTTGAATAACAAGACCTGTTCAAAAGGAATTTCACTCACCAAGACGGCGCTGCGTGAGATTGAAAGCAGGTTGCAACGAAACCCAGAATTACCCAAATGGGACATCTTTATGCAACCTGCTACTGGGTAAATTTGTTGCTGGAAATCGCCTTAACGCTCTGTGTCTTTGGTGCGGAGCTTGTTGAGGGCACCATTAAATGGGACTTGAGGAGACAAGGTAGAATCTGTCTCAGAAATATCAGGAATTTCCATGATGGGGCGATCGAGAGCCACCATTAGCCCTGTGCCAGTCGGAAGAGCCGTTTCGGGAGCTTCGGCGAGCTTCTGAAAATGAGACGTAGTAGCAGGAATCATCACTGTTGACAGGGCACCTACCATTAGAGCTGCGATCGCCGCTCCTCCCCAAGCCGCTGTGCGCCGAGGCTTTCGTTCTAGGGATAACAATACTCCTTGTACCGTCTGCTCAACGGGTCGCTCTGCCGCCGGGATAGGCATTGCCCGTAATCCTTGACGCAATTTCAGCAGACGAGCATAGAGCTGTTGCACGGTTTGATCGTTTGCCAGCCAGTGTTCCACCTGGCGGCGCTCGTCTGGAGTAACTTCGCCATCCAGATAAGCACTCAATAATTCAAAGCGATCGCGTTTCAAGTTGTCCATGCTGTCTACAAGACCGTCTACAGGTGAAAGGTTAATAACGTTTTTAGCGTATCTGGCGTTGGGTGGCCTATGCCTGGGGGGGTGACCAGAGTTAAAATTCGGCATCATCGTTAAGCTGAATCTATGACTCAGATTCTAAGGGGTCGCTCGTTAATCCAATCGACCTAAACGATTTTGGATATTTATTCCACGTTTCAGTCCATGTTAACTATGGGTCAAACCTCTACTCTAATGGTTTAGCTGTCTAAATAACCCTGAAGCTGTGATTGCAGGCGCTGCCGTGCCCGGGCAATGCGAGACTTAACGGTTCCCAACGATACCCCTGTCAATTCAGCAATTTCTTCATAGGCCATTCCTTCAATTTCTCGCAACACAATTGTCGTGCGAAATACTTCAGGCAAATCGGCGATCGCTTCTCGTAGCTGCTCATAGAACTCGCGTGTCACTAAATCTTCGGTTGGGCCTGGATTATCCGATGCAATTTCCCAGTCCATCTCGCCATCTTCTAAATTGCGGGGCGCATCCAACGATAAAGGAGCGCTAACTCGCTTCCGTTTACGCAATTCGTCATAAAACAAATTAGTTGCAATTCGACTTAGCCAGCCGCGAAATTTGACGGGTTCTTGCAACCGCTTTACATTTCGATAAACCCTAATCCAAACTTCTTGAGATAAGTCTGCGCGGTCAGACCAATCAGGGGCAAGATGGTACAGTACCTTTTCGACGTGTGACTGGTAACGACGAATTAACTCTGAAAATGCAGACCGCTCTGGCCGCAGCCCCGTTTGACAATTCAAAATTAAGTCGTAGTTTGACAACTTGTCAGCCGCAACTTGCTTTTGGGAGCTGGTGTCTTGAATAGCTGACCAAGGGGCAGAAAGAGACTCGCTCATGGGCAACGCCTGATGCTGGGAGATTATATTTCTAGATGACGCTGACATATTAGTATTGTTCCTACTGGGACTGTAGAAGGCTGGAGAGCTGTCGTCGGTTGTGTCGTATTCCACAAAACGTCACGCGTAGAGGGATGAATCAACGATGCTGAATGGGCAAGCGCAATCTGTCTAGTGTCACCAGAGTTCGCTCCTTAAAGGCGATCGCTCTATAAACTGCGCTGCGTGAAGAATACTACCCTAAACATCATGAGTGTACCCTGCTAGACTAGACCGTCGAGTCCACCTATGGGACGGTTTAAAATCCGCACATACCCCCTATACAAAATCCCGCTTCAAACTACCGTGCGCTAAACCTCAACCCAGAGAGAATCGCCCAAATGTAGCTGGAGCTACTTTACCTAAAAATCAAGGATAGTTTTGATGGTGCGCGCCATCAAAACTATCCTTGTCCTAACCTCACTGATGCAGCGATGAGTCGTCGTTGTTACAGAACCGATCGCTTTAACGAAACAGCGGCACTTGGAATGTGGTCAAGCACATGCTTAAGCAAGTAGCCCACCACCCCTACGTTAATCAAAAAGATAACCACCCGTTCCCAAGACGCATGATTTGCTAACTCATAAACTTCTAAGGGTAGCGGTAGTCCTGCCATCAGAAGCATTAGTACCTTCGCCCAGCGTTTGCCATACCAAAAGCCTGTTGTAGCGGTGCCCAGAGCAACAGAGTATCCACCCGTCCCTAGCGCAATTAGCCGCAGACCGTGGGGCTTAAAGTGCAAAACAGTTGTCAAAACCCAATCAGTCAAGGTGAACTCTTCGTCCAACAGGTAGTTTTGGGCGATCGCTGTCAAACCATCATAGTTATGCCAGCTAAAGGCCGACACAAGACTAACCGCTGCCAGAACCACTACCCCCACCCCTTTGTAAACAACAATCAGCTTCAAACTAACTGGGCGCTGAGTTTGGATGGTCATAGGAAGGTAGGAAATGCAAACAGTTTAATCAAACACAAGCGACTCAAGTCGGCACGTGGCCTAACTCAAAGCCTACAATCAGCCCACAGGAGTCACAACCCGCGCTGCTTTTTATAGAGGCAACACGGGTAAAGTCCTTCAACCTGCAATATGTATGATTGTAGCGAATTGTAGCGGTCTTTATAGAATGGGGAGCAAAAATTGACTGACCTCTAATAACGACCAAAGGTCAAAACTAAACCTGCTTGAATACCAATGTCAAACGAGTCAAACGGCGTGATGTTAACGCCCGTTGTAGCGGCTAGGTTACGGGTAATAGGAATATCAAACCCAGCCGACAGCAACAAGTCAAAATTGCTATCGTCGCCCGACGAGAAGGATAGGCCGCCGCCCGCGTAAGGAGCTAGGGTTAAATACTCCGTAGTAATGCGCTCGAAGTCGTAAGTAACTGGAATGAGAAACGTTACATCATTTTCAATCAGTAAGGTAGGCCGCACTGACAGATCAGAACCGAGCGCAATCTTGCTGAGGACGGCAAAGCTACTATCGCCCAAAGCACTGTCACCCCCAATTCCCAGATTTATCCCAGCACCTAAAAACGAAGGATTGGAGCGAGCATCTTGCCCAAAAAACTCAGGGTTGACTGAGGCGATCGGCGTACGTACCGTTCTGGCTTCAAAATTATAAGCAATGCCCAATAAGATGCCCAGATCGAACGAGTTAAAAGGAGCTACGTTTAACCCGGCTGTGGCGGTAAATTGGCGACTCAGTGGAATGTCTACGCCCCCGGTCACTAAAAAGTCAACTTCACTATCGTCCCCTGTAGAAATTGATATACCCGTTCCTAAATAGGGCAGCGCTCTTGGCAAGTCGCCACCGCCAATCTGAAAATCATAGGTAACAGGGAGCAAAATTCCCACGTCGCCTGTAAAAATAACGCCGGGGCGGAGAGACAGGTTAGAGGAAAGTGGAATTTTGCTAAACACCGCAAACCCTTCATCGGCCAGCGCGCCATCTCCGGTTAGTCCTAAGTTTGCGCCTACACCAATGTAGCCCAGCCGATATCGTATTTCTTCGTTTTCTACCAGTAGCGGTTCAGAATCTTGGGCAATCTGGAACTCCGAAGAGACTGAGCGAGGCAGCTCTGAAGCAGAAAACGCGGAGGTTGCTGCTTCGGGTAAGCCGGGGTCTGAGACAGAGGTAGTAGTGTTGGGTGACGTTGCGGAATCAGCAGCAGAGTTGGGAAGAGCCGTGAAGGTAATTGCTGAGATGGCTTCTGTTGCGGAAACAGCGACTGGAACGTCCAATGGTACTGATGGAGATAGTACTGATGGCGTTGTAACGGTAGCAGTCGGGGAAGAGAGCAGATCCGTGGCTGCACGGCTGATTGACGGATCTGATAGCTCCGATAGATCTGGTAGACCTGTCGGGTCTTCGGGTTGATTATAGGTGCCGGAGGTGCGGGATTCGGAGGCTAGGGTTGGTTGTGAGGAGGATCTAACAGCTTGCTCAAAACGGGGGGGAGAGGAACTGGTATCTACCGTTTCTGCTCTAAGCGATTGGGTAGTAAGGGCGATCGCCGATATAGCCACACTAACTGACAGCAATAATTGTGAACCGACTGATGCACGTTTCATACTATTTTCCTCCTCAGATGCCACACAAATTGAGCAATACATTAAGAACGCTCCCAAAGAACGCTCCCAACTGATCAATCCTAATGTTTAAGCCGAGGCCTTGGAATGAGTATATAGATAGATAACAGCGGCAAATCGCTATATTTTTTGCGTACACGATATTTTTTGCGTACACGATATTTTTTGCATATACGTTTGTTGGGACGGGATAACTTCTCTGTGTTAGAACGTTTGTGTTTAACCCACCAATTGCTAAACTTGACTTGCCTGCACCGCAAAAATACCGGGGTAGTCCTAAATTGGTAAGGATTTTTTGATGGCGGGCGAGGCCCGCCATCAAAAAATTCTTACATCAATACCACTACCAATACCGGATTACCAAGGCTGAGCGTGTAAAAACTTTGTGATCCGCCACTTAGAACCAGAGTCTTATTTAGAGCCTCTGGGCGCAAGCTTCCAGAGATCAAGCTTTTACTCCTTTCGTTGCCTTCCAATGCGTTACCAAATCAGTCACACCCTCAGTTACGTATACGATCGCCCCGTCACCTTGGCTCCCCACCAAGTACGGTTGCTTCCCCGCAGCGATGTGACGCAAGCGGTACGCTCTTATTCTCTGGCGGTAGATCCCCTACCCACGCAGATTATCGAGAACCTGGATTTAGACGGCAGCAGCTTGCTATTGCTCTATTTCTCAGACGAGCCGATTGAGTCCTTTATGATCACGGTCACGTCAGAAGTAGAAACCTTTCGCAGCAATCCTTTTGCCTTCTTGCTAGAACCCTGGGCCATTGAGCTGCCGATTGACTATCCCTTATCGTTGCGATCGCAGCTAGAGCCATATTTAACCGGGCATGGACGCAGCTTTTCTATGGTAGACCCGGTAGCAGTTCAACTGGCTCAAGAAATTTGGCAAAGCACTGGGGGTAATGTAGTAGCATTTTTGACGGCTCTAAATCAGCGCATCTACGATGCATGTGACTACATGATTCGGGAGACGGGCGATCCGTTTCCGGCGGGCCTTACCTGGGTCAAGCAGGCAGGTTCGTGTCGTGATTTTGCGGTGCTATTTATGGAGGTGTGTCGTGCAGTAGGGCTGGCTGCTCGGTTTGTCAGTGGTTACCAAGAAGGCGACTCAGATTGGCAAGACCGTCATCTCCATGCCTGGGTAGAAGTCTATTTGCCCGGAGCGGGCTGGCGAGGGTATGATCCGACTCAGGCGCTGGCGGTGGGCGATCGCTACATCCCTCTAGCCGCTAGTCCCTACCCGCGTAACGCTGCTCCCATTTCGGGGGCACTTAAAACAGGGCAGGGGGCACAGGCTGAAATGACCTACAAATTGGACATCAAATCCATTGGATAAGTCACCTACCAGTTCTGCCCAACCTGATTGACTGGCAAAACTTGTTAGTCAGATCCCCGAAAGCCCTCACCCTAGCCCTCTCCCGAGGGGAGAGGGAACTGGAAGGGTAGATCAACTCCCCTCGCCCTCTGGGAGAGGGGTTGGGGGTGAGGGCTATAGACTTTTGTCGGTCAACCAGCCTAGAACTTACAGCCGGATTAAGTTATTCAGCTATGGCCATTGCCGCAAGCCTAGGGCAACTGGCAAAACTTGCGATCGCGATCGCCCTGTGGATCTTGCCAAGAAAAAGCAAAATGGCTAATTGAGTTGATTTGGGGAGCCGCTTGGCGAATAGCCTGCATTTGAACCTCCAACGAGGGGCGATTACTAACAGGCTTACCCCAAGTTCCGGCTAGTACTGGCATCACGTCAGTGCCAGTCGGTGCCATCGCAAGAACGCGCTGAACCTGTCGGACAATGCAGCTTGCATTGCCACAGGTGTTGTAAGCCATTGGATGCCACTCTAGCGCTGCCGGAAATCGATCCCAAAACTGCAACCGCGAGTCATAGCTGGATGTGCCAATCACCTGATTGCCTTCCGGGAAAAACACCACTCCGGCTGGAATTCCTCGCTGTGCGGCAGGCGAAACCCCCGTATTTAAAAAGTCCAGCACACCCTGAAAAGCATGAGACAGAGAAAATTGCCACAGTTGAGCCTGAACAAACGGTCGTCGTTGTTCGGGGGTAGCCGTTACATAGGCAGGGTCAGGAACAAAGCCTTGCCATTGGGGAGAGCTATCTTGGGGATAGAGTGTGGCTACATCGGTAATATCTTGCGTGGTAATTGAGCCACGCTGGAGAAAGCGCCGGATTAGGTCTAACCCACTTGGGTTAAGGGCACGCTGCAACAGAGCCTGCTGCGAAAAGGGCCCATAGACCCACAAATCTTGAACTTGACTGGCCACCGAAGCAGAGCCTGTGCCCTTGGGATAGCGAATGTAGTCGAACAGCACGCCGTCCGGTCGGCGGCGTGTCACGGCTTGAGCGAGACTAGAGAAATCTGACTTAGCTTGAGGGCTGTAGGGGTCAATGAATATTTCTTCAGGATTGACCGTACCAGAGCTTTCGGCCATCAGGGTATTTTGCCCTCGCCCATTTACAGCCAAGTTTTGTTGAGCACCAGGACGTTGGGCATACGCATAGCCAAAGTTCATGCTGAACATCCAGGCATATACCTTCATGCCGCGATCGCGTCCCTTCTCAATCACTTCTGCTAAAACATCTCGGTTTTCAAATCCGGGAGCGCGGACGACAGACGGCCAGGGTGTTGGGTTGTCGTTACGGGGCAACAGCACCTGCCCACCCCCGAACACTTCGATATAAACCTGACTGTAGCCGCGATTAATGAGTTGATCCAATAAATACTCTACGCCTCCAGCACGAGCATCACAGGGATACAAACGCAACCAGATCGCCTGGGTTTTGAGCCATGTTTGACTGCGACAGCGCTGCATTCGATCGCCATGCTGCCGAATCAGATTCTCGTAGGAACGAGTAGCCGAGCGATCGCCCCGCAATGACTCAAGCAACAGAGCCTGCTTTTGCGTAATCTCTTCTGCCGAAAAATTACAATACGGCGCAACCTGGGCATCGGCAACTTTACTCCCTGGAAAAACTAAGCCACCGGCTATCAGCAGTGCCAGTACTCCCCATGACCATCGTTTGCAGGAACGATGTACTAAAAAACTACGAAGTAAGAAATTACGAAACACTCTCATGAACCGTTCACACTCTGTCTAATACCGTTAAGCAATGCCAAAAATCCAACAACTTACTTGAATTTGAAGCACTCCTGACTCAGTTGGGAACGCGTAACACTCCCCATCCAAAATACCCACTCTTGGCTAAGGATGTTGCAGTTCACCGCTAAAACATCCGTAAAATCAACTAAGCAACCGTATTGCTATTCAAAGCCAGCGTTAGAGAACCGGATAAATTACAGCATCCTTTAACCGGGCTAGAAATTTAGGTAGCTGGTAGGGGCGAACGGCCGTTCGCCCCTACAGAAGAATGGCGGAGTTATTTAATTCTCATTCCTTACCAATTTAGGACTACCGAAATTTATTTGGGTAGTCGCGCCGGGTATGCCAATCCGCAGCACCCCAATTACCAGCCCCAGGTTCCCATACCGCCCTTAAACGGCCCTACAATTGCACTAGTAATCCAACCGCCATAAAAATCTCCAGCCTGAGATTGCACTTGTTCATCATCTACATAACAGGCCTCCATCCGGCTAGGGTAAAAGGCAACGTAGCCCTGTAGCATGGCATAGTCAGGCACAGGATTGGGATAAAACCAGGCGGCATTTTCGGCCATGCGATCGCCCACCGACACGGTGTAATACCCCGCTTGCCCCTTCCATTCGCAATAGCTTGAGCGTGGCGTTTGCACCAGATACTGCATTTGAATATCATCTGGCGGAATGTAATAAACAGGGGGATGGCTAGTCTCCAAAATTCGCAGTGCCCCACGAGTATCAGCAATCGTAACGCCATTGAACACAACCCGGATATGCTGGGATGACTCTTCTAATCGAGGGGGTCGAGGATAATCCCACACCGATTCTTGCCCCACATCGGGCATAATGCGATCGCGACTCACACAACTCTCCTAGTAATGACCTGTCTTTGAGTGTAAGTGTAATGCGTAGAACAAAAAATGGAAGCAGTGGTGCTCATCAAGGAGCGCTGATTACCAAACTGGCTGCTCTACCGTTTGCCCCGCGCCTCGGCATATTTCTTTTAATTTTGGCGGCTTTGTGGCTGCCATATGTAGCGATTGTCTATCGAGTGGTAGACGATGCCAACACCATTAGTTTGTTGGTGATGCCGCTGCTGTTTTTGGAGTTTTTTGGGCTGATTTATGTTTGGGGGCGGCGGGTTTATCAGATTCCTCAAATCTTTCAACATTACGGACTGGAGCGATCGCGTCCATTTTTTCAAGAGTTGCTTCAGGGGCTAGTACTGGGCACGCTCAGCCTGCTCAGCCTGTTCTTGGTGCAAACTGCCTTGGGTTGGGCGGTGTGGCAAATGCCCTCTGACAGGCTGCTGCTGACGCTGCTGGAGGGCTTGCTGGTGGCGCTGGGCTTTGGCCTTGCAGAGGAAACTATTTTTCGGGGTTGGCTGCTGGACGAATTGCAGCGCGATTATGCTAAATCCGTGGCGCTATGGGCCAATGCTCTTGCGTTTGCGGGGTTGCACTTTATTCGACCAGTGAACGAAATTCTCAAAACGGCTCCTCAATTCGGTGGGTTGTTGCTGCTGGGGCTAACGTTAGTCTGGGCAAAGCGCGCCACCGATCGCCTGGGCTGGTCGATGGGGCTACATGCCGGACTAATTTGGGGCTATTACACCGTGAATGTGGGGCAGCTAGTGCGCCATACAGGTCAGGTTCCCGAATGGGTAACCGGAATTGGCAACAATCCACTGGCTGGGGTAACTGGCATTTTGTTTATGGCAGGTCTGGCTCTATGGATGCGGGGGCGATCGCGTCAACTACCACGCGGCGGTCAGGTATAGAATAGATGGAACTCAATCTGAATGCCTGATTTTTTACAGTGCGAGCTTTGCCCGTACTGCAAAAAAACATCACAAGGTTAGGACTACCCAAACACCGATGGCCTGCCCCCTGGAGATACCATGTCCAGCCAGTTAGATTCTTCGCCCTATTCCCTCCCTCCAGCCGTTCAACGGGTTGCCAGTGCATTCCGCATCGCCGGATGGGTTAGCTTTTGGGGGCAACTGGTCTTAAGCATTATTTCTGCTGTTGTGCTGCTGTTTGCTGGTTCTACTCTGACCCTGGCCAATAGCGCCCCTGCGACTGCTGGGGGTGTGCAAACCAGCAGTGCCGAAACGGGGATTGGCTTGCTCTTGTCAGTGTGTGGTTTGTTAGCGCTGCTGGTCGGTGCCTTTTGGGCTTTTCGCTACACCCGCATGGCGCGCCGACTCAAAACCGCCGAGGCTCAAGTTCGCCCCAAGCGTAGCGATGTGTTTCAACTGCTCCGATTGGGGCTGCTGGTTAACCTGGCTGGAATGGCATTTACCATTTTGGGCGCACAGGCGATCGTGGGTGCGTTGGTGGCAAAGTCGTTTGCCCAGGGCTTTTCTCTGCTGTCGGGCAATCCCCTTAAGTTTGTTAATCCGCTGGATGTCTTTTTGGTTCAGGCCAGCACCAACATTACAATGGCACATTTTATTGGGTTAATTGGGACGCTTTGGCTGTTGCGGTGTGTGAATCGGCAGTGAAATGCTAAGTAGTTCAACCTAAATAAAAACCAAGTTCTAAAAGTCTGCGCCGCCCGCTGTGCGGGCGGCGCAGACTTTTAGGGTTTTATGTTTAATTACGCCCAACTTAAGAGGGGGATCTTTGGCTGAGACAGCGATCGCATTGCCCACACCGGAGGCTGGCGGCTTCGTGGGTAAATCCGAAAGCGTCGAGTAAAAATTTCCAGCGACAGATTTTGCTGTGAGGATAGTCTGCCATTTTTTGGGCGGCGCTGTCTGCTCGGAAGGAATATGCCGTAGCAGCAGGCAAAATTTTATAGTGAAAGGGGTCTTGCCACTGTAATTGGCCACAGCGGTGCAGCAGTGCCAGGGCGATCGCACCATCCTTAAACTGGCGAGACACAGCAGCAGCATTTCCTGTTTTAGGCAGTTTGTGGATCAGCCGTTGAGCCGTTTGGTGTTGCGATCGCGCTTTTTCCAGAAAAAACTGCTGCTGCTGGCGATCGGTCGAATCTAACCAGCCTGTGGGTTCACTCACCAACATCCGCGCTGCGGCGGGGTTGCCGTCTCGCCCTGCCCGCCCCACTTCTTGCACATATTCCGACAGCAGCAGCGGCATATGAAAATGAATCACCCATCTAACGTCGGGTTTATCAATCCCCATGCCAAAGGCGCAAGTGCAAACGACAAAGGCGATCGCCCCACTTAACCAAGCTGCTTCAATTCGCCGCCGCTCTGCTGGACTTAACCCCGCATGGTACGCCGCCGTTTGGTAGCCCTGCTGCGCTAACCAACTAGCTAGCTCCTCGCCATTGCGCCGACTGCGAACGTAAACCAACCCCGACTGATGCGGATGAGCTTGGATGTAACGCAACAGAGCCTGCCGTCGCCCTCTGGGTGTCCAAACTGTCTGGGTTGACAGCGCCAAGTTAGGTCGATAGGGATTCAGCAAGAAGGATGTTGGCTGCTGGAGTTGCAGTACCTCCCGAATCACCTGTTGAGCTTGAGGGTCAGCAGTTGCAGTAAAAGCGGCGATCGCGATCTTAGTACCCGCTGGTTTGTGCTTCAACAACGCAGGTCGCACCATGCCCAACTGACGATAGGCAGGTCGAAACGTATCACCCCACTGCACTAAACAATGCGCCTCATCCAGAATCAACCCATTCACCACTAGCTCAGGCTGACACAATCGCTGCCACACTGTCTCATTCAACAACGTCTCAGGAGAGAGGTACAACAGCCGTAACCGCTGCTTTTCAAGAGCGCTCAGCACGTTACGACGTTGCGACGACGACAATTCACTGTGCAATGCAGCAGCGGGCAACCCTCGCCGCTGTAGCTCTTGCACTTGATTTTCCATTAACGCCACTAGCGGCGACACGACCAGGGTTAACCCAGTTTGCAGCAGCGCCGGAAGCTGAAAGCAAATCGATTTACCGCCTCCTGTGGGCATGACGATCAAGGTGTCTTGCTGCGTTAACAGGCTGCTAATAATTTCGCCCTGCGGTGGTCGAAAATCGCTGTAGCCCCAAATTTTCTGAAACGTCTCTCGAACCTGCTGCCATGCAATTGAATGAGTAAGATGCATCCCTACCTCCTGAGCGCCGCTCTCAGAATTCCCAATCTGACGCTGCCATAGCACCCCCGCAGCTACCGCAGATACGATACCCTTAAGTACGACACTAGCTGCTTCTTGGAACACAAACAGTCTTCACTTCCTTTTTCTCCTCCTTTAACATGCCTCAAACTGCCGACTTTCTCGCCCACCTCAATCCTTCCCAGCGCCGTGCCGTCGAGCATTACTGTGGGCCGTTGCTGGTAGTCGCAGGTGCCGGATCGGGCAAAACGCGGGCGCTGACGTATCGAATTGCCAATCTGGTATTAACCCACAAGGTTGATCCCGAAAACATTCTGTCGGTAACGTTTACCAACAAAGCCGCTCGTGAAATGAAAGAGCGGATTGAAAAGCTATTTGCTGAGCGGGAAGCCCAGGCCAAACACGGCAAACCATTAGAAGCGCTACCCGATCGCGAACAGGTGAAACTGCGATCGCACGTTTACAAAACCATTACCAAAGAGCTTTGGATCGGTACGTTCCATGCGCTCTGTGCCCGTATCTTGCGATTTGATATCGAAAAATACCAAGCACCCCAGGGATATCAATGGAACCGCAACTTTTCTATTTTTGATGAATCAGACGCGCAGGCATTGGTTAAAGACATCGTCACCACGCAGCTCAACCTAGACGACAAAAAATTTGACCCGCGATCGGTGCGCTATGCCATTAGTAATGCCAAAAACCAGGGATGGTCGCCAGCCGATTTGGAACGAGAACAACCCAACTTTCGTGGTCGCACGATCGCCAATGTTTATTCTGAATACCAGAAGTCACTCGCCGCTAATAACGGGCTAGATTTTGACGATCTAATTCTGATTCCGGTGCAGCTATTTCGCCAAAATGAACAGGTATTGGCATACTGGCACCAACGGTTTCGTCACATCTT
>JBBQFG010000152.1:0-12619 GCA_038321765.1 Elainellales cyanobacterium | reverse complement strand
AGGGGAGCAAGATTGCCTCAAAGTCCCTCTCCGCTCTGGGAGAGAGAGTTAGGGTGAGGGGGTTCAGGACAGTTGCACATCGGGTGGTTTAAATTTAATAACACCCCTGTAATTACTACGGGTGAATGAGTTCACCGGCGTTTTGCTCCCCCCGCGCCCCCCCGCCCCCCACTTCCAAAAAAAGATTACAGGTTAATTAATTTGCAATCCTTAGGATAAATTATTTAGGACTGCTATGTGGGTGAAATAAACTTGATCTTACCCTTGTCTAAATCCTGTCAAAGAGGAGGTTCTTGAATAAAATCTGATTTTCCAGAAAGGTTGCAACCATGTCAGTTCTTTGGCGCTAGCGGTTACAGGCTAAACTAGCCTAGCAATCACGATGTACACTTAGAACCAATCCATTTCTGACCAAGACATCAAAAAGGTAGCTGCCCCTACATTCCTCTCGCTGCAGTTAACGGTAAAAGCTCAACATATCTGTAGTTACATATCTGTAGTTAGAGATAGAGCAGCTTACTGATCGGATTAACCGAAGCTGAGGTCGGAGGTGGTACTACTGAAATCCTTTGCGTAGGTTCTTTTCAAATGGTGGTTTTGCCCAACACCCCCGCCCCTGACAGGAGACAATTGGCAGCGTCATGTTTATCTTAAAGCGGCAGGATGTTGAAATCACGAGCGTTCAGCACCCTAAGAAAGATCAGCAGATTATGATTCTCCAGTACCAGGGGCAGTCATTTCGGCTGATCAGTGTCTTTAATGCAGCTCAAGAAGAAGATGCCAAGGCTTTTTGGCGCGACCTAACCGATAATCGCGGTAAGGCTTGCGTTCTCTTAGAAGAACCCGATCGCTATAGCGTGTGGGGTAAGGTTCGGCTAGACCAGTTGGGAGTCGAAGGAGGCGACACGCCAGACGCGACAACTCCACCCGGTTCGATTCAAGCGTGTTTGCTAATTTTGCAAGCGGTATATCTGGACATCGAAGATCTACTGGGGGCACGGCAAGCTGGGCTGTTTCAGAAAGAAATATCGTCTGTGTTTCAGCAGTGGCGGTTTCCTCAGACAGAGTCGCCCGATGCCATTAACCAGCTTCTTACGGCAGACCCAATAGCAGCACTACAGGTTCCGCCGTGGCAAGAACACCATCTCAACACGCTGTTACAAGAGTTGTTTCGGCTAGGCAAGCAACATTTTGGCAATGCTAGCTTTACCGGACGGGTCATGGATGCACTCCAAGACATGTCCACAGGCGATCGCACTCAGTTTATGGCCTGGCTGAAGCAATCTCCCACAGGTAAGGATTGGCAATAGATGAATATCTAAAGCCTGCCCACCCGCATGATGAGGATGTAAGCCTATGGAGGTAGGCGTTCTGCTGAGCAGCTTAGGTCAATCTTGTTAAAAAGTGAGAAACGTTGACAATTTCTGTTTTAATTTGACAAACGTACCTACGTATTTCAATGTATTTGTGGATCAGCAGCCTCCTTAGGATTGCACTTCCAAAAAAAAGATTACAGGTTAATTAATTTGTAATCCTTAGCTAAAGACCCGATTTGGTAATCTTCTACTAAAACTGCTCTGCCCAATGCTTAAATCTTAACCAAAATCTCTAGGTCAATTTGAAGCCTTAAAGTTAGGTAAGCGACTCAGCTTTGTTGGTAAGTAGGTGGGCGTAATTAAACATAAAACCCTAAAAGTCTGCGCCGCCCGCGCAGCGGACGGTGCAGACTTTTAGAATCTTGTTTTTATTTAGGTTGAACTACTTAAGTGGGTGTATCACAGTTGTTTTATTTTATTCTGGCATTCACTTAGTAGAGTTAAGCCTCAATTCAGTTCTGTTGAACAAAGTCCTCTCGATTTTCTTTTCCCACACATCTGAGGAGCACTACCGTGAATCAGAAGTCTTCTGGCTCCGCATCGGCACTGTCGGTTCAAGTCGTCATCATCGCACTGCTAGCTTGGGGCATTTTTGCGCTGCTGTTTTTTCTACTGTTTAGCGTCCCACTGCCGGGACAAGAGCGCGCTGGTTGGTATAGCATCACTACCTACGTGCTAGAAGACGCAGCATTTTTAGCGGCTGCTCTGCTCTGTTTTCGCAATTATGGCAGTCCACAAATTGTCAGCGGTCGATCGGTTTGGCTTTTAATTGGTTCGGGAATGTTGTCTTTCTTTATTGGCAACTTAATCTTGGGACAGTGGGAAATTGGCTGGGGTAAGGAGCCAGACGTATCGCCAGCGGACGTTTTCTTTTTGTTGATGTACCTATTGGTGGGCATCGGGATGATTATGGCGGTTACATCTAGGAAGCTAAACCTGAGCCTATTGCAAATTCTGACGGTGTTTGGGATTGGCATTGCGGGAGCCGTGTTTGCTTGGTTTATTTACAATGGCGCAGGAGAAGAGGCGGCGTTGTGGTTTGAAGCTCCAGCGATCGCCCAAACTTCACCCATTGCCGAACCCGCTCCGCTTGCTCCAATTGTCGAGCCCGCCCCTGTTGTGGCACCCGCTCCGCCTGCTCCGCCCGCTCCAATTGTCGAGCCTGCTCCGCCTGCTCCAGTTGTCGAGCCCGCTCCGATTACTGCGCCCGCCCCTGTAACAGCACCTTCCCTTGTTGCTCCATCTCCTGATCCTGCTCTGGCTACTCCAGCGGCTGACGTGCCATCTTGGGCGCTAGCGTTAGAGGAGCTGTTCGCTCCATTGGGAGATTCGTTGGCGATCGCCTACGTAGCTGGAGATATTGTGTTGTTGATGTCTGCTACGATGCTGTTGCTAGCTTTTTGGGGGGGGCGATTTTCGCTTTCCTGGCGTTTCATCGCCGCTGCTGCTATTTGCTTTTATGTAGCAGATATGTGGTTTCTCTATGCCACCCGGTTTGTCTCTGACTATCAAACGGGAGGATTGTTGGAGGTATTTTGGATATTTAGTGCTTGCTTATTTGGCATTGGAGCTGCGCTGGAATACGACCTGTCTAGTCGCTCCCGGCGAGCGAGCCGCAGACGCAGCTAAAGATCCCAGTCGTTTTTGGGCAGTGCTGAGTCTGGAAGCTGAGTCTGGAAGCTGAGTCTGGAATATTGTTGAATGGAGAGCCGAAGGTTCTCCATTCAACAATATTCTGAGCTGCTTTTGGATAGCCTCTAGGTACAATGGATAAGAATGAAATCAGGCCACAACACTGCCGACAAGATTGAATTCTAAGCTAGAGTTAAATTCTGGGTTAGGATCGATCAGGCTCTCCTTAACTACCCACCCCCGGAGTAGTAGGTTGAACGCCGGCGCAATTCCCGTTGGAATCGCCCTATAGACTGCTGACGGGAACTGGACACGGAATGCCACCTACAAAACTTTCTGATACAGACAAACAAGAGATTCTCTCTCTTTACCGCCAGACAGAAGAAACAACCTCTTCTTTGGCCGATCGGTTTGACGTGAGTACGTCTACAATCAGCCGTATTTTAAAGCAGACCCTGGATGAAGCGGAATATGACACGCTCATTCAGAAAAAGCGAAGTGGAGCAAGCAGATCTGCCGTATCGGATACGGCTGCATCATTGGACATTAGCCAGCTAACCTTAGCTGATTCAACGGTTATTGATGCGGAGATAGTACCAGACGATGCAAGTCTTGAGGGTGCTGCGATTGAACCCGACGGGGTTGAACTTCCGAATTCTTCGCGTCGGCAGCGAAAGCGATCGTCAACGGCGATCGCCAAGCCCGTAAAACCTTCCCCTATTATTAAATCTTCTATTTCTGCCCCCGTTCTGGCAAGTCTTGAAGAGCCTGCCGCTGCTGAGGAGCTTGGTTCCGAGCCAGAACAAGGGGTGCTGGGAGAAATCACGGTTATGGCTGAGCTAGAGGCCGTTGAACGGGACATTCTCAAAAAAGAGCAAGTATTTGACGAACTGGAAGAGGATGACGATGACGACGACGACGATTTAGATGATGACTTGGAGGATGACGATGAGGACGACGATCTTTCTACCGATTCAGACGAGCTGGGCGATCTGGCCTCAATGCATATTCCGGTTGGCAAACCGCTGCACATCTTGCCTCTTTCAGAAGCCGCTATTCCTCGAATCTGCTATCTAGTTGTCGATCGGACATCTGATTTAGTCACTCGACCGCTAAAAGATTTTGCCGAGCTGGGACAAATTCCAGATCACGAAATTCAAGAAAAAACCCTACCCGTATTTGACAATCACCGCGTGGCTAAACGGTTTATGCGGCGGATGCAGCGCGTTGTAAAAATCCCAGATGGTCGGGTGTTTCTGAAGGTTAGTCCCTATCTTCAGGCGAAAGGAATTACTCGACTCTTAATTGATGGACAGGTTTACTCTCTATAGACAGCAATTCTAAGCGTGTTTCAAATAAACTAAGGATGGCGAATTAAATAAAAACCCAAAGTTATTTTTTGAAAGAGAGGCAGAGCCTCTCTTTCAAAAAATAAAGATCTGGTTTTATTTAATCCACTATCCTAAACGGCGCGTTGAAACCGTTATGGCGATTTTTAGATTTGAGTAAGTCTTACGCGATGTATATAGAGGTTCCTGGTTCAGTGAAGTACAAGTTGATTTTTAAAAGCCTTATTCAGCAAGGGTTTTGCCGGGGTCTACTGTACCTCACCCGGCAAAGAACCGCTATAGCAATAGTCATAAAGCTTAGGACATGCTAGCGTCATTCCCGCGCAGGCGGGTATCCACCCCCGCACCTATCGAGCAGATGGATTCCCGCCTGCGCGGGAATGACAGGGAGGCGTCCTATTGATCATGGCTACCGCTATACAACTTTTGATAACTAGTTCAACCTAAATAAAAACCAAATTCTAAAACTCTGCGCCGCCCGCACAGCGGGCGGCGCAGAGTTTTAGAATCTTATATTTAATTAAGCCCACCTAATTAACTATCCGTAATTAGGGTAATGAGTTGCTGACATAGCAAGACGGTTAACCCCTCTCTATCCATCAAACTCATCGTCCTCTGGTTGTAACTGTTTCTGAGGGCTGCTGCCAGTTGGCAAGACCAATGCCGCACCAATAACTCCGATGGAAGCGCTAAAGCCAATCAGCAGCCCTACGGGAATCTGTACCGATCGCCACACCAAGAACCGGAGCGAGACGGGTGTAGCGTTTTGTACCGACACGAGGGCGATCGCACTTACCCAAGTTGCCAGCACCAGCGAAACCAGAAAATTAACCATATAGCTTGTCTTAACTGTTCATCAACGGTAAGTAGATGGGCGTAATTAAATATAAAACCTTAAAAGTCTGCGCCGCCCGCTGCGCGGGCGGCGCAGACTTTTAGAATCTTGTTTTTATTTAGGTTGAATTATTTATTGAGTTTGTAAACTGAATCAAGTTCTTCTGATTAGCCCTGAGGAGAAGACGGACTCGACGCTGGAACACAGTTATCCGTCAGACAAACTAATAAAACCGATTGGATTTTGGCATCGGCTTGAAACTGCTGGGTTTCGTTGAACCCTCCCGTAGGAGAGGGGTAAATCCCTGCTGATTGCTGGCTACCGTTCCCGGTTGCAAAGGAAATGCTGGGCGCAGGCTGGCGCTCAAATCGCACGTATTCGCGCGATTCGTTTTGAGTATTAAACGACAGGGTAGCTCGCCCATACGCTTGCTCCGCTTGGTTGATCAAGCTGCCAGACCCTATACCCTCTGCCGTTTGAAACTCCGGGTTGTCGGTCAATAAGCCCTGAATTGTATCTGCATCGGTAAATGGGCTGCTTGCCAGATACAGAATGTAAAACTGAGTTGTTCCATTTTGAGTAACGGCGATCGCGTCGAAATCTACCATAAAAGGAGATTTCACAGCAAATTCCGCTTGTGGCATTGCTTGCTTTAAAGCTCCTAATGTCATCCCCAGCTTCGCTATCCCAATGCCCTCTGGTGAAATGATCACATCTTCGAGATCTGGAGTGGAAGATGTTGCAGAAGCAGATGGACTAGCTCCGGGTATCGATTCAGAAGCCGTAGACGATGCTGAACTGCTAACCGAAGTGTCTTCGTCCACCGATAGCGCTGATGAAGTAGGGGATTTATTGCAGCCTGCCAACACAGTTAAAAGGCTAGCAAATAAATAATAGTGAATTGCTCGAGTGTTCATGAGTCAGTTGTCTTGTGTCACAAATTGGGGCAGACCGATTACATGCTCGCCAGCGGATTCATCCACAACAGCATAGTGCGCTTTAAATGATTGAAATCCCGGAAGACTTCCTGTCGCATGAATTGACCAATTGCATCCAAAGGGGTGAACGCTGAACCCGTTTGCCACTTCAGGTCTTGCCCTAACGGTGTCAAATGATTGCCCTTCAATGTGTGGAGAGTAGTTAAGTCAGGAAATCGGCGCAACATAACCTCCATTAACGAACCCGTTTGGTCAATATCATCGGCGGTAAACTGAATTAGCAGATTACGTTGTACCAAGTAGTGACGTTCAATCAGGCGAAAGGTTTCTAGCGGAGAGGGGGTGAACTCTACGTCAAACGCCGAGGAAAACTGGGAGAACTGTTCAAAAAAGGGAATCGATCGGCGCGCTGGAAAATTGTTGAAGGATACGAAGACGTTTCCAGCTCGCTCTTGCTGAAGGATGCTGCCAATCAGCAAGTGAAGCTTACAGCCCATGCTGTGTCCTACACCGTAGATGGGCAGGTATCGCCGCTTCAGCACCCGATTTTGTAAATAATTTAGAGTTTGCTCGAAGGCACGAGCAACTTGTCGGGCGATCGCCTCATGATCAAACGTGTTGACAAAGGGAGTAGCAACCACCACGTAGCCCTGCTCTGCCAAGAATTCGAGCAATGCCCGATAGGTCACCTGCGGAGCCGCTGCCACAAATGCACCCCCCAAAAAATGCACAATAGCGGTCGGTCTTGGCGGTACCAGCACCCAGTTACCAGAAATCTCCTGCCAGTCCATAATGATAAAGAATGGTTAAGCCACCTCTATCTTAACGTGAGGGTGATTTTCGGCGTTGCTGATTAGAGAGGCAGAACTAGAGACGCGCTCAGCACGTCTCTAGTTCTGCCTCTCTAATTCTAAAATCCCCACTTCCGTTTGACTCCCACATCCAGATGCAAAATATGCTTTCGGTTGCCTGGATAAATTCCTAACCCACCAGGCCACCAACCTACCAACATAGCGGCAACCTCTCTGCCCATATGGCCAGCCACTACAATATCTACAGCTCCACCACTTAGATGTTGGCTCCGTCTGGCTCCTCCAGCGCGAGAATTGAACGGTTCAGGCCGATACCAAGAGGTAATGCGGAATGGCTTACCAATTTTCTGGCGTGCTTTCTCTAGCTGCCCTGCTACTTTTACGATATTGTCTGCGTGTTCTGTGGTCTGAGGAATGCGGGTGGCACCGTGGGTAGCCTGACCCCAAGTAAACATCCCTGCTGGGACAATTGGCTGGTCAGAAAATACAGTGCCCTTGTTTCCAGGAAGCTTGATTTGTTTGCCTGTATAGGTTTTAGATGTCGGCGGTGGCGTAGGGATGGGTCGCGTAGCAACCGTTGGAGTCGGCTGGGTAGACGTACCAGATTTTTTGATAATTTCGGGCAAGGGGTACACCACGGTGTCATCAAACTTGACTTGAGCGTGCTGCTCGTAGGCGTACCACGTACTCAGCCCTCGAATATATTCTTCCTTGTTGTTGATGGCAAATCGAATGTGGTCGCTAAATTCTCCTGCCGTATCGGCATAGGCATAGGAATGGAGGTCAAAGGTCATTCCTTTAGCGGCGTTGAACAGCTCTTCTTCGGTCAACTCTGAAGAGATCACGGGGCGGCGCTTGAGAACGGTATCTTGAGTAATTTCGATGATTTGGGCAGCGGCTTGCTCTTCGAGGGGATATACGACTTCACCATCGAATACCACTTCAGCAAACCGATTGAAGATAAACCAGGTATTGAACCCTGCAATGGTGCCCTCTTTTAAGGAGAACTTAATGTGTTCATCAAAATCACCCATAGAGTCGGCATAGGCGTAGGACTGAATTTCGTATTCTGTCCCTGCTGCCACCTTATGCTGCTCGTTGGCGGGTAAATGACCCGCATATACAGGGCGGCGCTTAAAGATGGCGCGATCGTCGGTTACTTTTAGTATCTGTTTTGCCATGGAACAATCCTGTTTAAGAACGATAGATGCGTAAGAGGCATTCTGAGATGGCCAATTTCGTTAAATTGAGCAAAAAATACGCAATTTGAGAGAAAACAATACCCTAAGGTATTATTTTTTGGCGAATCGGTACTAAATTTTTGAGCCTATCATAGCAACCTGTTGAGATAACGACAGAAATGTAGGCATTGCTTAACAAGATGCGCCTGGAATTTGCTCAGCACCGTTTCAACCGTTAGGCTGAAGGCGATTTCGAATAGCGCTGTGTGACTTTAAGCACATTTTGTCCAGATTGTAAGGCATATTTTGTCCAGAGCGGCAGCTAAGTAGGTGGGCTTAAGTAAATATTAAGATCCTAAAACCCTGCGCCGCCCGCACAGCGGGCGGCGCAGGGTTTTAGAGTTTGGTTTTTATTTAGGTTGAACTACTTATCACGAAAGGTTCGATCCGAAAAGATGGATTTTGAGTCTTGGCGGCGCTAATGGTATGGTGACAGCTCTTTCGTTCAGCCGCTTACAGTACTCTGGAAGGAGTTCTTCTAGTCCTGATGCGATCAGGGTTGACTAAAATATATGAATTTTTGCAGTGACAATGTCACCGGGATTGCACCCGAAATTCTGTCTGCTCTAATTGCGGCCAATGCTGGAACTGCCATGCCCTATGGCAATGACGCTCTGACTCAGCGCTTAGAGGGGCAGCTAGCAGATTTATTCGAAACTGATGTTGAAATATTTCCTGTTGCGACCGGGTCAGCCGCTAATGCACTGGCGCTCTCGGTGCTATCACCCAGCTACGGCGCGATTTATTGCCATACGGATTCTCATATCAACGTAGACGAATGTGGTGCCCCAGAATTTTACAGTGGGGGCGCTAAGCTGGTGACCTTGCCAGGGATAAATGGCAAACTATCGGCAGATGGTTTAGATTCTGCGCTTAAAAAAGGTGGGACAGGCGTAGTCCACCACGTACAGCCAGCGGCAGTTAGCATTACGCAAGCTACAGAAGCTGGGACAGTGTATCGCTTGGCAGAGGTACAGGCGATCGCCCAGGTTACTCATGCCCACGGGTTGAGGCTGCACATGGATGGAGCACGCTTTGCCAATGCCATTGTTAGCTTGGGCTGCTCTCCTGCCGACGTGACGTGGCGATCGGGAGTTGATGTGCTGTCTTTTGGAGCAACCAAAAACGGAGCTTTAGCCGCAGAAGCTGTTGTTTTCTTTAAGCAGGGGTATGGTGACGAACTTGGCTACCGTCGAAAGCGAGGCGGGCACTTGTTTTCTAAGATGCGATTTCTCTCTGCCCAACTAGAAGCCTATTTAACAGATGATCTGTGGCTCAGAAATGCCACCCACGCTAACCAGATGGCTCAAATCCTATCCGCTGGTTTGTCAGTTCTACCCGATGTAAGACTTTGCTATCCAGTAGAAGCGAACGAGCTGTTTGCTGTATTTCCCGAAGCCGTGATTATGGGGCTGCTAGCCGAAGGGTTTCAATTTTACCGCTGGGATGGAGACGAAGGAACTCTAGTGCGGTTGGTCACAGCGTTTAATACATCAGAGGCGGATGTCAACACGTTTCTGGAATGTACACAGCGCTATATTCGACACTCATCGGGCAAAGTCCTTGCTGATGTTTAAGCCTAAAGTCTCAAAGGCTGCTCTTTCCACCTAGCGGACGGAACAATCTTTGAGATTTTACATTAGGCTACATTTTAGATAAGTAGTTCAACCTAAGTAAAAACAAGATTCTAAAAGTCTGCGCCGCCCGCTGTGCGGGCGGCGCAGACTTTTAGGGTTTTATGTTTAATTACGCCCACTTGCTTAAGTCTTATCGATAATAGCGTCGCTCTAACCAAGACCTCACTTCCGTTTCAGTGGTGAAGCTAGCGGATTCTTGGGTGGTTGGATCATAGATATTCCAGATCGTTACGCCATTTCCCCGACTGGTCTGCCAAACTTTAGGTTCCGTATCTCCTACCGCTTGAACGAACAGGGATTGTAGAAACTTGCCGAAACCAGATGACGGCTTGAGCGCTCTGGAGGAGACTTGGAGTTCACTGTTAACTGCATTTTGAGAGTTGCGATCGCCCCAGAGCTTTGTAGTCGTATCCATATTGAAACTCCTGCGGTGGTGGAAAAACGGTTGGTTTTTGGCTGTGGTTTCACTCTATAAATTTCTACTCAAACAATCAAAAACCTAGATGAATGGGTCATATGAATAAAATTCATAGATGAAAGCCAATAGAGCCGTTATTGTGAAGAAGTTATTTGTCTAAGTTAGAGTCAATAGCATCCACTCAGCGTGTTTCCAATAACTGGTCGCCTTCAACGTAGCGCTGGATAGAGATCATGAATCAAGACAGCATTAAGCTAACCCAACTGCGGGCAATGGTTGCCGTGGCAGAGAGTGGAAACTTTAGCGAGGCTGGGTTACACCTGGGAGTTTCCCAATCAGCCGTGAGCCATGCGATCGCCACGTTAGAAGAAGAACTCGGTGTCATATTATTTTCACGAGGGCGGTATGGCGCACACATTACACCCGTAGGTGAGCGGATGTTACATCACGCCCGTCAAATGCTAAATTTGTTAGATGCAATGGACAAAGAAGCTGCCTTAGCAAAAGGTTTGCAGGGCGGACAGGTTCGCATTACGTCAATTCGCAGTGTTGCTACCCATGTATTGCCTGAGGTGATTGCTCAATTTCGCGATCGCTACCCCGGCATCAGCGTGGCTCTCACTGAATATCGAGGCGATGACAGCATTGAGCAAGCACTCCGCGAAGGACGCGCCGACATCGGCTTTACCTGTCTACCCACCGCTTCAGAGTTTGAAACACTAGAACTCTTCCGAGATGAATACATCGCTCTTTTACCACCCGATGCCAAGCTCAACCACTTACCGCTAACCTGGGAAGAGCTAGCTACTTATCCCATGATCATGCCTGCTGCTAACGATTATTGCTCACTGATTATCGACAATCATCTGACTCAACTAAATCAGTCAATCAGCCCTGCGTACAGAATTACCGAAGACTCCACAATTGTTGGCATGGTCATGCGTGGTCTAGGTGCAACCATCATTGCTAGACTTGCAGCAGAGCCACTTCCAGCCGATGTACAAATTCACGACCTACCTGTACCCCTAGTACGAACCATTCGAGTTATAACCCTCAGAGACGCTCTACATCCACCGTCAGTCTATGCATTTCTGGATACCCTAAAAGGCTCTTTCTCCTGTGGCAATGTGGCCGAAGGGCTAAGAATAAAGGTTTAAGGAATCTGTAATAGAAGCTTCAAATCAACTTGAGCCTAACCAAATCTAATTTACACCTGGCAACTCGTTGGGGAACGGCAGGTGCGAATTGGATTTGGTTTATCATGTAATTTGGTTAAGAAATTTCAAGAAAATTGTGACTACTCAACAACTCCCATCCCTGCAATCCTACGACCTACTCAACTGGAAGTGGCGAGAGCATAACGTCCGCTACACAGTGAAAGGGAGTGGGCAACCCCTCGTCTTGATTCATGGTTTTGGGGCGGCCATTGGGCACTGGCGAAACAATATCCCCGTGCTTGCAGAGGCAGGGTATCGAGTGTTTGCCCTTGACCTTCTCGGCTTTGGCGGCTCTGACAAACCACAACTCGACTACAACTTGGACTTGTGGGAAGAACTGCTGGCAGATTTTTGGACGGAGCATATCCAGCAACCCGCCATATTTGTAGGTAATTCCATTGGGGCGCTGTTAAGTCTGATGGTACTGGCAGACCATCCCCAAATGGCAGCAGGAGCGGTTTTGCTCAATGCTGCGGGAGGGTTGAACCATCGCCCTGAAGAATTAAATCCGCTCTTACGTTTGGTGATGGGAACCTTTACTAAGCTAGTCAGCTCCAACATTGTGGGACCCTTGTTGTTTGAGCAAGTTCGTCGTAAATCCCGCATTCGTAGTAGCCTCCGGCAGGTCTATCGAGATCATGCAGCTATTACCGATGAGCTGATTGATATTATCTACGAACCCTCGTGTGACCAGGGTGCTCAAAAAGTGTTTGCATCAATTCTGACGGCACCGCCAGGCCCCAGTCCGGCAGAACTGTTGCCTCGTGTGACACAACCGCTCCTCATCTTATGGGGTGACGCTGACCCTTGGACACCGATCGCCGGAGCAACAATCTACCAAACGTTAGCAGAACAAGAGCCAAATCGAGTTCAATTTAGGGCGATCGCCAATGCGGGTCACTGTCCTCATGATGAGTACCCTGATACTGTGAATCAACTGATCCTGGCATGGCTTGACAGTCAGCATCTCCAAACACCTAATAAATTTTTGATGTAAATCGGTTTTCTATCTTTGCGAGAAGCTAAACCAAGTCCACGTTGAGAACTGTAGTTTTAGCCCTCACCCCCAGCCCCTCTCCCCAAGGGCGAGGGGAGCCGGAAAAGCTTTCAAAGTCCCTCTCTCCAGGGAGAGGGCTTAGAGCCTTCGGCATATATGAAAAGGGT
>JBBQFG010000151.1:0-12763 GCA_038321765.1 Elainellales cyanobacterium | reverse complement strand
AGCCTGTGGATCGACCAACGCTTGAATGTCTGCAAGCAAATCGGGTAATTTCTCTTCGATCCGCTTGCGTCCACTGCGTGCATAACCATCCACAATCGGTTCGCCACTGATCAACTCTCGCATCCCCTTGCGAATCGTCCGACGATTCCATCCTAATTCTCGTTCTGCCAGCGTTTGTCCCCCGATCCCCAGCCCTCGCACCACTTCTGCCATGAACTGACGTCGGTCACTGCCTTTTAACTTTGTAGCCGTTTTGATATATAGGGCTTTCACACCATCAGTCAGTCGAATCAGTGGAGTTAATCTCATGCCAAATGCACCATACTAAACTAATCACTCTTCTAGTATCCCAGGATCAATCATTTTGAGGGGTTCTCCTAGTCTGCCACCGCACCTGAATCGCTTGTTCCCCCGCTGCCTGCAACACATGAGCACAGGTGAGAATCCATGCGGGAGCCACAAAAAAACCTGTGCCCCATCCCATGCGTCCCGGAAGGGTCAGCTTCACCGTACACTGTTGCAGCAATTCCTCGTTTGCCATGCTTTGCTAAGGTGCTACTTATAAACGTCTCCACGAGACCCAATCGTTGAAATCACATAGATTTAAGAATCTGCATCCTTGATCAATAGCATCCGATATTTACCAACTCGCAAACGTAATTCAGGACGACCCTTCAGCGGTTTGAGGTCAAGGGTTTCTGGTTCAGTCAGCAGTGTATCCAATACTTCAATGATTCGTAACTGGTCATCTAGCTGCATTCGTTCCAGATATTTCTGGGCAGGCTTTAGAACGATGTATTGCCAGTCAGCCAAATTTACCTCCAAACAGCTTTTGCTTCAAGGCTGCGGAAGTCATGCCAGAGTCTTGCCCCGCCCAATAATCCTGCAAGGCAGCTTCACTTTCAGAAAGTTCTTCAGTGGAAATAATTTCCTCAGTTCCTTCCACCGCAACTGGATGAGGTAAGCTCACCGACAAAGCCTCCAGCAATCGGGCTTGATCCATCAAAGGAAGCCGCTTTACTAAATCCAGAACCTCTTCATAGGTGTGCATAAGGCTAATCCGTTCCTACATTCAGTCTAGAAATAAACGTTGACGATTGGCAAACGGCGGCACTCCTGCTGCGGAGATTCAATCACTGTGGGATGGTTCGCGCTTAGGCTCAGCCTCCCATTCCAGTGTAATCTCTAAATTTCCTTTGCCAGAACTTTTTACAATCACTGCCGTCAGTTGCCCCGACTCGTTGGCGCAGCCTGTCCTTCGGACAATCGCCAATTCCATGCCAAACTTCACCGTCGCCTTCTTGGGTTTTACCTTTTGAATCGGGGCAGCAATCATCTGCACCACTCCCTCGATCGCATCCGCAGCGGGCTGAAATTGCTTCACATCAAATCCCACATCTTCTCGTCCCCTACTGGCAACTTCAACTTTGACGACAGCCCCATTCGGAAGCTGAACGGGAACGGTGTTACCACGAGCTTCAGCAAAGGACATGAATGATGTGTCTCCTGAATGGAATGGTTATCTCACGCGATCGCCCCACTGAAATTAATTTTAATCCACCGCAGCGATTAACCTCCTACCAATGCCTTGGTCAATCTTTTGCTGGGCACTTTTACACTCACCGACAACCTTCATGTCATGAAGGAGTGCAAGGACTTGGTGCAGAGCCAGATAACTAGGACATTGACTAGCGTAAGGCAGATTGAGTGCATCATAGAGCCGAGCCTTCAAGTATCGGGCTGATCTATCCACCTCCTACTTCGCAGCACCCACGCAAGAAGTCTAATAGACAGGCGATCGGAATATAATATAAAGTAGTAGCGAGTTCACTTTAGACACTTGTGTAAGTATTATCCCTTTTGAAAAAAGTTTCAGGCGATCGCCCAACTATGCAGTTGAGCTAGCCGGGATTGATGTACATACCCCTGTGATGCTTTTTGACTCAGACTATAATTAATCGCGTTTAAATGCTGACTTCGCTCTGTCCGGCACGTTACCGATTCAAAAAGGAAACTAGGTGTAAAAAATCGAACCTTTTTGGATGCCAATAACATAGGTAAGTAGATGGGCTTAATTAAATATAAAATTCTAAAACCCTGCGCCGCCCGCACGGCGGGCGGCGCAGGGTTTTAGAATTTGGTTTTTATTTAGGTTGAACTACTTAGAGTGAAATAAAGGTGCTTTGAAAAACTGTAAAATTGCTGCTTGAGAGATAAGGACAACGTACATAAGATATGAACAACGAAGCGGCTGAGAGAAAACCCATTCGATCACTTGATCAAGCACTAGATCGGTGTCAGGAACTTGGAATGCGCCTGAGTAAGCAACGTCGCTTCATTTTGGAGCTACTCTGGCAACAGGACGAACATCTCTCTGCTCGCGAAATCTACAATCGACTCAATCAGCAGGGCAAGGACATTGGCCATACATCGGTTTATCAAAACCTAGAGGCACTCTCTGAAGAGAAAATTATTGAATGTGTTGAGCGTTCAGACGGGCGGCTATATGGCAACATTAGTGATCCCCACAGCCACGTTAACTGCATCGATACCAATCAAATTTTGGATGTGCATGTGGAGTTGCCCGCAGAGCTAATTCAACAAATTGAAAATCAGACGGGCGTTAAAATTACCAGCTACTCAATCGACTTTTTTGGCTATCGGCAGCCCGAAGTCAGTCAGTCTAGCTAAGCGTTGTTTGTCTCATGCTTTTTCGTGTGCGTGAATTGTTTCTCAGCAAAGCCGGGAAACAATTCACACAAGAGGTCTAATCCTGGTTGACTGACAAAACGTATTAACCAGATTCCTGGAAGCCCTCACCCTAGCCCTCTCCCAAGGGGCGAGGGAACCGGAATAGTGGATCAGCTCCTTCGCCCTCTGGGAGAGGGTTTGGGGGTGAGGGGGCATAGGCTTTTGTCAGTCATCAGGGTCTAATTTTTTACAAGTTTGCGATCGCCACAGGTTCTATCGCTTCCGCTAACTCAAATCCAAACACTCTGGAATAAAAGTACAGTTCGCCATCTAGGGCGCGTTTAATGTTTTCGGCCTTGCGAAAGCCATGCTGTTCGCCTTCAAATAAAACATAGGCAACGGGTAGCCCTTTAGCTTTAAGCGCGTCTACCATCATTTCGGCCTGGTTGGGTGGCACAATTTTGTCTTCGTCGCCCTGGAAAAAGATCAGCGGACAGGACAATTGCTCAATGGCATTGATGGGCGATCGCGCTTTGTACAAATCCTCGCGTTCGGGATAGGGACCAATCAGTCCGTCTAAGTAGCGCGACTCAAATTTATGGGTATCACGCGCTAGTGCCTCCAGGTCACTTACCCCGTAAAGGCTAGCACCCGCTTTGAACACATCGCGGAAAGCCAGCGCCGCGAGGGTGGTGTATCCGCCAGCGCTGCCGCCGTCAATGCAGAGGCGATCGCCATCGACCCAGCCTTTTTCCACCAGGTACCGCGCTCCGTTAACGCAGTCATCCACATCCACAATGCCCCAGTTGCCCTTCAGCCGCTCCCGATAATCACGCCCATAGCCTGTGCTACCGCCATAGTTGACATCTAGCACCGCAATGCCGCGACTCGTCCAATATTGAATGCTGGGGCTAAAGGTTGCAGCGGTAGCCGCCGTAGGGCCACCGTGACTTTTGACCAATAAGGGAGGGCGATCGCCTTTTGGAGCCGTGTAATCTTGATTTTGAGGCGGGTAAAAGAATCCGTAGGCCGTCAGCCCGTTTTCCGTAGGAAATTCGATCACTTGGGGCAACGAGAGGTAGCCCGACTCTACAGTCAGATTGCTAGAACGACGCAGTTCCCTTACTGCTCCCGTTTGTAAATCTAGTCGGGCGATCGCCCCCGGTTGAGTGGGTGAACCTGCGCCAAACACCGCTACACTACCCGCAACTTGCAGGCCGTCAATGCTGGCGTAGGGCGTTTCAACGTCCTCAATTTCCAGCGTTTCAGTATTCAGCCGAGCCAAATGCTGCACCCCCTCTTCTACATAGGTGCAGATCAGGCTTTGGGCAGACTCAAAGCCATAGGTAGTCATGCCAAACACCCACAGCGGCAGGCCAAATTCGGCAGATTTGGGGCAGAGGGATTCGATAGTGCCTGGGGTAGACTGTTCTGAAATAGGGCGGTAGCGGTACAGATTCCACCAGTGGTTGCGATCGCTCACAAAGTAAAGCACGCCATCCGGCGACCATTCTGGCTGAAAGATCGATTCAGTCAGCCCCCCGGCAATCAACTGTGCGTCTGCCAGCGAGCCGTCGGGATTCACGTCTGCTAGCCACAGTTCTGTGCCATCCCACGGCATGTTGGGATGATTCCAGTTGATCCAGCAGAGTTGCGACCCATCGGGGCTAAGCCGAGGGCACGCATAGAAATCACTGCCCGCCACTAAAACCTCTCCGCCGTCGTACTCAACGGAGTCAGCAGCCCCTTGAGCAGGTAGATTCACTGCCACAATTGTGTTCGTCGGCTCATGCCCGCTGTCGGTATGGTCTTCCCGTATGCAGATTAGTCGATGGCGCTGCCGATCAATTACCGCATCGGCATAGCGAAAGGCTACCTCTGGCGTTAACGGCTGCGGAGCCTCACCCAGCCGCTGCTGATATAGCCGCTGATCGGCAAAATTAGAGAAATAGACGACTCCATCCACCACAATGTACGCGCCGCCACCGTATTCATGCACCCGCGTCCGCACATTAAACGGCGAGGGGGTCACGTCTGTCACAGTCCCAGCCGCCGAATATCGCACAACGACACTGCGTCCCCCTTCGGTCGGTCGTCCCTCACTCCAGTACAGGTCTTCCCCATCTAACCGGGCGGCTCCCAACCGAATGCTGCCTGCCACAATCAGGTCAGACGTGATGGGTGATTTCCACGAACCATAGGGCGCAATATGGGGTGCAGTCATTAATTTTCGCCAAAGTACAGGTTTAAGACCGTTGCTTGGATTGTTTTTCGACGAAGCCAGAAAACAATCCAAGCTCATGAAAAAACATTCACGCAAGAAGTCTATTCTTGAGGATAGAAGGTTCTAGCAGTTCCCGCCAACTAAAAGCATTCATGCAGCAGGTCTAATGCTGTGGGATGGAGGCTAGATCAACTCAAGCCAAAGTTTTATCTAAACCGAGAGGTACCGGGTTTAGGGAACTGCGTTGAAATAAGATACCAGCTCAAGCAGAAGGCTGATCATGGATTCCCGCCTGCGCGGGAATGACACCGGGATGATTTTTGTTTGCTGATCCCTTAGGTAAAAAGTCTACTGCAAAGCGTCAGAATTGCTTTTTTTCCGTGCATTTGTGACAACCAGCTCAAATTCCCAGCCAGGGATGTTGTGGATTGACTCAGTAATGCGGCGCAGGTCTTCAGAGCCGTTGTGGGTTAGGGTTTTGCGGGTGCGAACTTTGGCCGCGATCGCCTGCTGGTCTTTGGTCGCCACCAAATCTAGCGAGCAGTCAGCCAGAGAAGACGGCAGCTCATTGGGTTCGGGGTAAAGCGTGACCTGATACCCCTCTCGCCGATATTCTCTGGCAAGCTTCAGCACTCGCTGATGCTCTAATAGATTCCAATTGGCTGGACGGGTCATAGTCAGAAACTCTACACGTTCAACGAATATAAAAGATAACTCAGAGCTGCCTTCAATTGATTGCAAAAATTGATTGTTGATTGCAAAAATTGATTGCAAAGCACCTCTAACGCCAATCTAATCAGTAACTCATCCAGTTCAATCGAACAGAGGCGATCGAACCCCGTTTTATCCGGACGTTACGCTATCCGAAATCTAAACCCTAGAATTACAAATTAATTGGCCTGTAATCTTTTGTTGGGAGTGCCGCACTCCCAACAAAAGATTAGGTTTTATTTTGTACACAATCCTAAGTTAACTCGGTTGGGTCAGGGGCGGCCTCAATCAAAATATGAAGAAACTCTTCGCCCTTACAAAAGCCTTCTGCCAATGCAAGTGACATCCCTCTCACCCTAAAAGAGGCATTCAAATTGCGCCGACGGCTAATAAAGTCTGTAATCTGATAATCGTCTACGTATGCAATACCGTTCAATGCATCCCGTACTGGCTTCACTATATTATCACTATCGGGTACCCACGTCTCGTCCCCCGGAAGGGCATCGTAGTAGTGGGTAATCACAACCTTGAGGAACTCTCCGAGGGGCTGTTGGTTGAGCCAAAAATGAGTCGCCGCCTGACGTACTTTGTCTTTCCAGGCTTGCAGTCGTTTTTTATCCTTGGTTTGGTGCGAAATCGGCTTGCCGATCACGATGAATTCGATGGGTAGCACCATGAACGTCCCGCGAGTTAGTCTGGTTGGCTAGTCTGATGAGAAGGTTTGGCTAGAAGGTTTGGCTAGAAGGTTTGGCTAGAAGAACGTTTGGTCAATAGAGTGCGATCGCCCACTACTCAATCATCAAGTCAGTTGCTAAGTCAGTTGCTAAGTCAGTTGCTGGGTCAATCACCGGAGGGTTAATCGCAGTTTGAAAGCGGTTTTCGATACTGCTCTGCTTCGCTGTCTATTTTTTTGCACGGGGCGTGTCACATACCGTGCAAAAAAAATAAACAATATATTGGAAATATTGGATATTGGGAATATTGGAACGCGACCCATTTAAGCAAGGGGGTCTCTTTTCTAAACGGTGGCAATCTCTTGATGGAAAGCTGCCTCAGATAACAATTCGGCATTGCTTAATCTGGGTATGAATTTTTTTGAAAGGGGCGCGGAGCGACCCTTTCAAAAAAATTCATACATGAAATTAGCAACACCAATAGTTCTATAGAGTAATTTCGTTCTCGTTTACTGGACAAGAAGCACGGTTGCTGCGCCAAAATGCGACAATTGTTCCGCTGCTTTTTATCCCAGTCGGTTCAAGGGGGTGGTTCAAAAATGGTGTTGATTTCCTGAAACCTCTATTCAGTGAACGTTTTAAGAAAAACAACACCACCTCGAACACAATTTAGCATTTAGCATCAAGACGATTGCGACAAGCTCTGTTCTGTACAAAATGCTTTCGAAACCGTCTCTAGTTCTCACTCCTCTGCCTTTTACTATCGACGCACGCACTATTTCAAAAGTTGCAGCCCTATGAAACTTCCTGCTTCCTGGACGCTTCCCGCACAGATTGAACATCGATTTGGGCAACGCAGCATCGGCAAACAGCGAGCCATGATCGCAGACGGCCATTTATTACTAATTTTGCATCATGCCCCCCAACCCGAAGAACAAACCCGCCGAGGTGTACTATTTTGGCGTCAGCCCAATGGTACGTGGGAGTGTAGCGGTGGCGGCATTGGCATTCAGCCGTTGGTCAAGCATCTGGAGCAATACAATACCGCTGAAGAAGCGCTGCAAACCCAATACGATCGCGCTCAAATTGCAGAAGACTACTTTCGCATTCTAGAGGCGATCGCCCCGCTGCGACTGGCGGCCAAAAATTCCTATGCCACTCTGCAAACTGCTCGTGAGGGCATTCCAGACGATCGAGACATCATTGATCTGCGCGACTGGGCTAGCGACATTGAACGCAACCTCGATTTGCTTTACGAAAATGCCAAGAATGCGCTGGATTTCAAAATAGCCCAGCGGGCAGAAGAACAAACCCGTTTGAGCAATGAAGCGGTAATTTCGGGGCATCGCCTCAACGTTTTGGCAGCCGTGTTTTTGCCTTTAACGGCGATCGCCAGCATTTTTGGTATGAACGTCCACAACGGGTTAGAAGACACCCCAGTTACTCTATTTTGGCTGGTAGCGCTAATGGCGATCGGTCTGGGTCTATTGGTGCGTCAGTGGGTTGTAACGGGCAAGTGGCGCAGTTAGGTAAGGCAACAATCTGTTACGAGCGTTACAATCCCCAGTAGGCCGTTATTTCAGCACGCTCCATAAAATCACCCAACAGCGTGAATTCTGTAACAAGATGGAGATGTAATGATATTGCTAGGCACACTGCATAAATCAAGTCGGAGAACTACATGAGTGTAACGCCGAGCCGTAAATCTGGCTTATTGCAACGCGGCTGGCTGTTGCCCGCTGTGGGAGGAGCAATTGCCTTGGCGGTGCTCGGCTTGGGCGTTTCTCGTTTAGTGAGTCCGCCTCAAGCCGTCACTATTGAGACAGCAACGCCGCTGCCCCAGCGCGTAGACGTGGTGGCACTAGGTCGATTGGAACCCAAGGGTGAAGTAATTCGTGTTGGTGGCCCAACTAGCGAACGGATTAAGCGGCTCGAAGTGGAACAGGGCGATCGCGTCCAAACAGGAGAGGTGTTGGCCTACCTGGAAAGCTACGACGAGCAAAAGGCACGGCGCGACGTTGCCGCCAGCCAACTGGCAGAAGCCGAACAGCAGCTCAGAGCCTCTACTACCTATGGGCAAACTCAGATTCAAGAGGCGGCTACTGAAGTAGAAAAAGTGCGTCAACCCGGTGCCTTCGAGATTCAGGCACAGCGGGCGACCATTCGCGAGCTAGAGGCAGAGCTTGCGGTCGAAACGCAAGACTTGCAGCGCTTTCGCGACCTGGTTCAAGACGGGGCGATCGCCCAGCAAACCTTCGACCAACAGCAAAGCACGGTTCGCCAGGTACAAGAAAAACTCAACAACGCCCAAGCTACCTTGGTGCGTCTAGAAACGGCATTGCAAGCTGACATTCGCGGTGCCCAAGCCACCCTACAGGCACAGCAGGCCAACCTGCCGCTCACGCAGATCCAAATCGCCGTCGAATCAGCACGCCAAAATCTCAACCTGGCCGAAGCTCAACTAGAGCGCACTATTATTCGCTCTCCTAGCAATGGCCGCGTGCTCCGCATCTTGGCGCGATCTGGAGAAGCACTGGGGCAAGAGGGCAGCATTTTGGATTTGGGCGATACCAGTGAAATGTATGTAGTTGCTGAAGTGTACGAGACGGATGTGGGACTAGTCAAAATCGGGCAACCTGCTACCATCACGAGCCGCAACGGTGCATTTGACACGTCCCTGACAGGTAAGGTGGCTGAAGTCGGCTGGCAAGTGTTCAAAAATGACGTGCTCGATGACGACCCCGCCGCCAATGCCGATGCTCGTGTGGTAGAGGTCAAAATTCGGCTAGACGACAGCAAAGCCGTCGAGGCACTAACCAACTTACAAGTAGACGTAAAGATTGACGTGGAAAGTTGAAAATTGACGGAAAAGTTGACGTGAACGATTAGCAATAGCGTGGTGTGTTTCGTCAACGGTTGTTTCATCAAAACTATGCGTACCTCTCTGGCTTGGCTGAATTTAACGCATGAAAAAACGCGATTGCTAGTGGCGATCGCTGGCGTAGCTTTTGCCGTCATTTTGGTGTTCATGAACCTGGGTTTTTTGGGTTCACTATCCGATACTGCTGCTATCACCTACAGCACTATCAATGCCGAAGTTTATCTAATTTCTCCACAGGCGCTAGAAATTACCACCACCAAGCCGTTTCCGATTGAGCGGTTGTATCAAGCGGGTGGAATTGATGGTGTTAAGCGCGTGATGCCGCTGTATGTCAGCTATCTACAATGGCGCAATGTAGAAACGCGCCAAAGTCGGGCACTGTTTGTCTACGGTATTAACCCCAGCGACCCGGTGTTTCTACTGCCCGACCTGCAAAAGCCTGAGGTGCAGGCAGCCCTAGGCCAAGTGGATACGGTGCTAATGGATCGGCTATCGCGTCCAGAGTTTGGCCCCCAGGCCACAGGTACCACTACCGAAGCGGATGGCAGAAAAGCGACCGTGGGAGGTCAATACACCCTGGGGGGCGGTTTTGCCGCTGATGGCACATTGATCATGAGTGACCAAAACTTTCGCCGCTATTTTGACCCCTTTCCACTCAACCAAATCAACCTGGGTCTGATTAAACTCAATGACGGCGTTGATCCACTCCAAGTCGTAGAAGCACTGCGTCAAACCCTGCCGCAAGACGTGTTGGTGATGACACAAGAGCAAATTACAGCCCGCGATCGCGACTATTGGATTGGAGCCACCTCAACGGGCTTCATCTTCGGTATGGGGGTTGCCGTCTCCTGCGTCGTAGGCGTGGTGATTGTCTATCAAATTCTCTACACCGACATCTCCGCACACCTCAAACAATATGCCACGCTCAAAGCGATGGGCTATCGCAGTGGTTTTTTGTTTAACACCGTGCTGCAAGAAGCCGTTATCTTAGCCGTTCTGGGTTACATTCCCGGTTTCATCATTTCTTTGGGACTTTACGAACTCACCCTTCGCGCCACCAGCGGCGGCCTACCCGTTGTCATGAACATAGGACGCGCCCTGTTCGTTCTCACACTCACTGTCCTCATGTGCTCTCTATCAGGACTGGCCTCCGTCCAAAAAGTCATCAACACCGATCCAGCAGACGTGTTTTAGATTGTTGCGTTAGCACCTACGAGGTAAGTACTGACGCAACAATTTGTCTTGTTCTAGTAGCCCTTCAACCTTTCCTATGCGTACTCCCCTAGCCTGGTTTAACCTGACATACGAACGCCGACGACTGTTGACGGCGATCGCCGGAGTCTCGTTTGCGGTGCTATTGATGTTTATGTTCAAGGGGTTTGAAAATGCGCTGTACGACAGCCAGGTGCAGCTATTAAAGGTGCTAAATGGCGACATTATTGTGGTGAATCGGCTGAAATACACCATGTTTATTCCAGAGCAGTTTGCCCGACGGCGGCTGTATCAGGCGCAGGCGTTTGAGGGGGTAGAGGCAGCGTATCCCCTGTACACACGAGATGGTGCCTATTGGAAAAACCCCGACACCAAAGCGGTGCGGCCTCTGCGGGTGCTGGCGTTTAACCCTAACGACCCGGTGTTGAACATTCCCGAAGTGCTGGCTAAGCAGGAAGGCCTGAAGCTGCCGTGGACGGTGATTGTAGACGAAAAATCGCGTGCCGAAGTGGGGCCTCGTGCAGCGGGCATTGTGACGGAATTGGCGGAGCAGCAAATTGAGGTGATTGGCACCTACAGCATGGGAACAGACTTTGCCTCAGCCAACGGCAATGTGATCATGAGCGACCAAAACTTTTTGCGCTACTTTTCTGACCTCGGTCCCGAAGAAACAGAACGCGATCTCAACACCGTAGATATTGGCCTGGTCAAGATTGCCCCCGGTGCTGATGTCAATGCGCTAGTCGCGGCAATGCGACAGCGCCTCCCCAACGACATTTCGATTGTGACCAAAGCAGAGTTTGTAGACATGGAGCTGGAATATTGGCGCAAGAATACCAGTATTGGTTTTGTGTTTACACTGCTGACCACCATGAGTTTTGCTGTGGGAATTATTTTGGTCTACCAAATTCTCTACACCGACGTGTCAGAGCACTGGGTGGAATACGCCACGCTCAAGGCGATCGGCTACTCTAACCGATACCTACTCGGCGTTGTGATGCAACAGTCGTTGATTCTGACGATGCTAGGGTTTGTCCCCGGATACCTGATTGCGCTGGTGCTCTATAAAGCCGCTACGAATGCTACAGGGCTGCTGATGAACATGACTCCGGGGCGGGCACTCGAAATTTTAGTTGCAACCGTGTCAATGTGCTTAATTTCGGGGGCGATCGCCGTTCGTAAAGTGCAGGCCGCAGACCCCGCAGAGGTATTTGGCAGTTAGAGCTATTTATGAGAACCAACAGGATTTTTCTATGAGCGACTCCCTTAGACTGTCCCCTGCTCCAGTACCCGCGTCGGTTGAGTCTGTACCCACCGAGCTGGCGGTACAGATTCGCGACCTCAACTACTATTTTGGCCAGGGCGACTTGTGCAAACAGGTGCTCTATGACATCAATCTAGATTTGCCCAGAGGGCAAATTGTGATCATGACGGGTCCCTCTGGGTCGGGTAAGACGACGCTGCTGACCCTGATTGGCGCACTCCGCACTCTGCAAGAGGGCAGTTTACAAGTGTTGCAACACGAACTAGTGGGGATGAACCAACGAGAACTGGTAGACGTGCGGCGCAGTATTGGTTTTATCTTCCAGGCGCACAATTTATTTGAATCGCTCACGGCGGCTCAGAACGTAGAAATGGCGGTGGAGTTAATGGACGACCGTCGGGCTAAGCGGCAGCGGGCGATCGCCATGCTCACCGATGTAGGATTGGCAGAACGGGCTGATTACAAACCCAAAGCCCTTTCGGGCGGTCAAAAACAGCGTGTAGCGGTCGCCCGTGCCCTGGTCAACCAGCCCACACTGATTCTGGCAGACGAACCAACTGCCGCTCTAGATAAGAAATCGGGGCGCGACGTGGTGACTCTGATGCAAATCCTGGCCAAAGAGAAAAACTGCACTATTTTGATGGTGACGCACGACAACCGCATTTTAGATATGGCCGATCGCATTATTAACCTGGTAGACGGGCGGTTAGAAACCGATGAAGAAATCGACCATTCTACAGATTCTACAGACAGTCAAAATCCTAAAAACCTCGATCGCCACATGTTTATGATCCGTTAAACCCTGGACGGTTGGGGCGATCGCCATTGTGGTAAGCCTAACGGTTGAGATGGGGTGACAGATCCCCGGCTTTTTGAAAAAGCCGGGGATCTGCGGTGCCAGGTAACCGATCGCTAGAAGGGTGATTTGGATGTAGAAAAGAGGAAATTGTAGGGGAAAAGCATTGGGCCAGCACCCTCTAACCCCCACCAGAATTGATCAACCCAATGCTTTGCCCTGCCACCACCAGACACAATCAATCCGCCCATGCAGTCTGGCGATCGCCATTGTGGCAAGCCTAAAGTTTGAGATGGGTTGACAGATCCCC
>JBBQFG010000150.1:0-12837 GCA_038321765.1 Elainellales cyanobacterium | reverse complement strand
CTCTTAGGTTTTATTTTGTACGCAATCCTAACTGGCGTAGCTAGAACTAGCCAGTTCGTGGTTGTTCCAGGCTTGAGCTTTTTGTCGCTGGTTAAGGCGCGCCCGCCAAGTGCGAATTTGGTCGGCAGTTTTAGTAAAAGGAGAGAAGTGAGAATTAGCATCTTCTTCTCTGCTGGGGCTAGGCATGTCGGTCAGCCGTCGCTGAGTATTCATGCAGTCGGCTAAATTATCTAAGTAGGGTTCTAAATCAAGCGCGCGCATGACTTGATCAACTGATTGATAGCGATCGCGCAAGGACACCCGCAGCATCCGCGTCAATATTTTGCCAAAGTGCTCACTTACGTCCACTTCGTTTTGCCACATAACTTCCGCTGTGGCTGGATCGTGCACAAATTCCATTGGCGGTTTGCCAGTCAGCAGGTAAAGACAGGTTACGCCTACTGCGTAAATATCACTGGCGTAAGTGGGGCGAAGTGCCAACTGTTCGGGTGGCGCAAATCCCATTGTTCCAACAAATTGAGTACTGATTCCCCGGTGTGACGTGCTGCCGATGTCTGATATTTGCTCTTTAACCGCACCAAAATCAATTAACACTAACCGTCCATCGTCTTGGCAGCGAATCAAGTTAGGCGGTTTAACATCACGGTGAATCACCTGCTGCTGATGCACAAACTCTAAAATAGGGAGTATCTCGCGTAGGAATTGCTTTACTGCCCGCTCTGACTGTACCCCTTTTTGCCGGATTTCCTTGACCAGGGTGCAGCCCCGGATGTATTCCTGGACTAGATAAAACTCGCCATCAATCTGAAAATAATCTAGCAGGCTGGGAATATGGGAGTGGCTGCCCAACTGACTGAGGGTCTTGGCTTCGCGCTCAAACCGCTCGCAGGCTCTCCGCAACACCACAGGGCTATCTACCTTGGGGCAAAGCTGTTTAATGACACATAAAGGATTACCTGGCAACGCTGTATCTCTTACCAAAAATGTCATACCAAAGCCGCCCCGCCCCAGAGCCTTAAGGACTTGGTAGCGATCGCGAAACAATTGACCCGAACTGCACAACTGAGCTGGTTGTGTCAATCGGTGATTAAACTGGCTTGGGCTTGGTGAAGGTACGGTTGAGGATTTCATAGCGAAAAGCCGGAGCCAAATGTAGGTAAAATCCCTAGACTTTTATCCTAACGCCACCAGCAAACTTGATGGCGGATGATGCATCATCCCTTTATTCAAATTCAAAAACCCTGACATTTAGGCCTCTCTACTAAAATCGAGGCATGATTCGCGCAAAAGACTGAGTGAGCCTTAAGCAAATCTACTCGATCGAGTGCGAGTACTTACTGTTTTAAACCTGCCCTATGTGTGAGCTTTACACGAATACTTCACATGAATGAAGCATGTATGAAATTATCTGTGATTAGCGGCTATATTGCCTCCGTACATTTAGGTATCTTGGTGGTGTAGCTTTCGATATTGAGTCCTTTTAGTCGTTTAGTTCTCTCACCACTTAGTTCTGCCAATACTGAGTCATGTCATATCCAAGTTCTGCAATCATTTGGCGCAATAAAGGCAAACTTAACCCAATCACGTTGCTGTGACAGCCCATCAGCTTTTCGATAAACAGGCCGCCGCGCCCTTCTAACGCAAAGCACCCAGCACAGTGCATTGGTTCCCCCGTATTGACATAGGCCATAATTTGGCGATCGCTAACCTGAGCAAAATGAACCTGGGTCATTTGACAACGCACAATAGCCTTGCCCTGGGCACGATCGAGCACCGCATGTCCCGTATACAGCTCACCTACTCGTCCTCGCATTTGCTGCCATCGCGCGATCGCCTCCTCCGGGTGAGCGGGCTTGCCATAAATTTCACCATTAAGCGCCAACACCGAATCACAGCCTAGAACCAGCGCATCAGGAAATCGGGCAGCCACAACCTCTGCCTTGCCTTGTGCCAACTCTTGTACCAACACGCTAGCGTTTGGCTCCCGAATCTGAGACTCGTCAAAATCACTAGGACACACGATCGGGTCAATACCCGCCATTTGCAGTAATCGCCGCCGCGCCGGAGATGCTGATGCCAAGACAAAAGAAGGAAGCATAGGGCGATTTCCAATCGCGAGAAATACAGGTTATTTTGTGAAGAGTCGCGCTCTGTGCAGTTCTCCGCAATGTGCAACTTTCTCAAACCTCTTGTGGGGTGGGCATCTTGCCCGTCGAAACCAGTCAGCCAAGATGCCTGCTCCACAAGAAACTTGAGTTTTCAGACTTTTGGCTGCATATTGCGTAGTTTTATCACAGAGTAGCGGCATTCCGTTTGACTGATAAACGCTCTCAGTTAAACGGAATACCGTATGGTAAAAAAGCAGACATGGCTGATGACAAATGGAGCTTTACATATCCTCAAATTTAATAATCCTCAAATTTAGTCTGATACAATTTCGCGGCTGTGGGCAGCATAAGTAAGGGGGTGACTATGAGTATCCCGTCCCACGATAAACAACTTCGATGGCATAGGGAACAGCGATCGCGTCTCACCCATGGTGTTTATTTCCTTTGAAAGGCTTGCTGAGCGCGCCTTTCAAAAAAATAAACACTACGTTTAGAACATTAGCGAATAACGGCATTGCATAATCAGGCTATTGGCTTACCTTTAAAAGACAGGTAAAAGACAGGGGCGTAAGCCTCTAAAACGTAAGCCAGTACCTAGAGCCAGCAACGTCTTGATGGAAAAGGAACAATAAGAGGGCGTTATGAGTATTGAGAGAATTGTTGAACAAGCTCTCCAAGATGGGTACTTGACACCTGCCATGGAATCAGAGGTGGGTCGCATCTGTGACGTGGCTTCTGAACTCTCTATTGAAGAGTACATGGCACTAGATCGGCTGATGGGTGCTCTGCTCACTGGGGAGGTAGTAGCTGTTCCTCGTAAGCAATTCATCAACGTTATGGAAGAATTAGTGTTAACTGAGGCGATCGCTCGCGTTGCAGAAATTGAAGCTACGAGCGACTGCACGTTAGATTTGGGCGATATTGCGGCCTATGCGCTGAATCGGCTCCCTCCCCTCTATGCCACCACCGAAGAAGGAGCCGAGTATCAGCGGGGACGTGCTAAAGAAGAGTTGAAAGCTCTGATTGCTCAGCAGGTCAGCGATGCGATTGAGCGTAACCTCCATCGACCCGAATTCTTTCCTGAACGGCAGGCGATCGCCAAACCGCTTCAAGATGAAGTGTTAAGCCAGGTTAGCATAGTACTAAAAGCCTACGCCTACAAATTTGAAGCTCATTCTAACTAACCCTGTTCCAGGTTGCTTGGAATAAGGTGCTAAGTAGGTGGGCTTAATTAAATATAAGGTTCTAAAACCCTGCGCCGCCCGCACAGCGGGCGGCGCAGGGTTTTAGAATTTGGTTTTTATTTAGGTTGAACTACTTAGATAGTCATTCCAGACCCTCATGGTCGGCTTCAAGCGATCGCTTATCCGCCTCAGTGGGATGCTCAACCAGACTGGGCGCGACTTCAAATACGGGACAATAGCCGTGGGGGGTCACCTTAAATCCAAACAAAGACGATGCCTGACTCCAGCAGCGTTGCCTCCGATAATACAGGCAATTGCCGCAGCATTCTACTTCAGAGGCAATCTGGTTATCTCCCGCTTGACTCAGCCATTCGCGTTGTGGAATGCCCCGCAATACCAACTCTTCACCTTGCCACCGAGCTTGTACCATGCCCGTGTCAGCAAAGCTCTGCCACCGGGGATCAGATGCCAACGTGGGAGGCAACGCGACTGTGATATCAGTTGTGGTCTCCGTCAGTTCGCCTTCGTATTGGGTTTCAGGAGCCGCTGGCTGGATGAATGTTTCTCCAATGGGTAGCTCTACCGGGGTTCCTACGTTGGGCGTATGGAGATGGTAGCGGTTTTGGAGTTCCTCCAGGCTGGCTAAGTCAGCCAGGTAGTTGGCAGAGCCGTGGACAAAGATAACGTGCTGGGGGCGCAGGTTATGAATCAGTTGCGTAGTCCCAATTCCATCACAATGGTCGCCTAGCAAAAAAGTATCTAGCGCTAGCCGCCCAGACCGCAACAACGCCTGAAGTGAGGTAGAGGATGTCACTTTCTCTTCCATGAGGAGATCGATCGCTCCGGCGCGTCCAGGCTGTTGGGGCAACAACAGCAGCCACGGTAAATCTCCTGCCTGAATGTACTGACTGAGTTCGGCGGTGTGATGGGTGAGAACAATTGAGGGGGTCTGCCCCGACAGAGCAATATCGCGCAGTCCAGGTTCGGGGGGGAGCCTCCGAACGCGGGGACGAATGCGCTCATCCCAAAATAAGGGTTGGTGGCGCGCAAAGTTTTGAACGCCACCCGGAAAATGGGATAGCAGTTCTAGGTAGGAATCACAGCCTGCTGCCACTGACTCGTCCACCCAGATATCGATCGGTCGCCCGGTGAAGTGGTGATGGCTACGCAACAGCATTAATAGCTCTTGTCCTAAGCCCAGGGTTGGTACTGGAAATAAAACTGACCTAAAGTCGGCGATCGCCCGGTTGATCCGCTCGGCTAGCTGGTTCTCTTGCTGCCGCCGATGGGGATGGCGTGAGGTGCCATAGCTGCCTTCAACAATGAGCACATCTGGCTTTAACCCTCGCATCTCTTCTAGGGGAAACCCCTCGACTAGGCGAGAGTTAGACAGCAGAAAATCACCCGTGTAGAGCAAGGTGTAGACCTGGTGCTCGTTGGTGTAGGTGAGCAGCAGTGCAGCCGAGCCTGGTAGGTGACCAGAGGGAAATAGTTCAGCACTAAGTCCGTCAAAAAATTCAACTGGCGATCGCCACGGCAGCGCGTGACAGAAGGGTACAGCAGACTCTTCATCTTGCCAGTTAAGCGGCAAAAGTTGCGCCGTGACTTCACTGGCATAGATGGGCAAATGGGGAAAGGCTTGATGTAGACCCAGCAGCCCTCTGGCGTGGTCAGAGTGGGCATGGGTACAAAGAACTAGATCGGCGGGGGGCACATCTGCATTGATGCCAATTAGCGGAGCCAGATTGTCTAAACCGCAGTCTAATAAAATACGGTGGGGTCCCATTCGCACCAATAAACAGACCCCTTCATCTGCATAGCCAACCCCGTAGGGCAAACATTCCAACTCAGTCACAGTAATGGCTTCCCCACAAGCAAAATAATCCCATTGCTGAGAGGCTGCTTGAAAAGTATTCTAGAAGGGCAATTTTCGGGCACAGAGCGCACTAAAAATTGGCTCCTAGACCAACCTCTGAAACAACATTTGCATTGATTTCGGGCATTCCTTAGTCCGGCTATGAGATTTATTCAGAGAGAGGCGCTCAGTGCCTCTCTAAAAACTAAATAAATTTTGTAGCGCAGACTTTTAGGGTTTTATGTTTATTTACGCCCACCTACTTACAACCAGCAAATTACAACCAGCAAAGCCTGATTTCGATGTGCCTAGGTTAGTGAGCCGACCCATTACCGTGGTAATCGTCAGAGTCATAAAATCCGTTTCGTGTGCCAAAAAATAGGCAGGCTGCGATAAAAAACGGGGTCATTCCCAGCAAAATGAGCTTAACATCCATAAATTTTAACCTTGGAAGTTTAATGGCTTAATTCTTTTATTTAATCGCATGTGGCATTTACACTGACCAAAACCCAGTTAATTTTTAACAACCGCGTAATTAAAAATTAACGGAATTCCATACGGTCAATGGGTAAACGATTGATAGGAACTGGGGCGATCGCCAGCGACAGGCTGGACGCATTTGTAATTCCTGTCTGTAATTCCTACCACTTGCACCGACTATTGTACAAGCTAAAGCTTAGACAAGCTAGGGCGGGAATGCCTCTACTGCTGGGCATGTTCGACTATTCGGCTGGAATGCAGGTTACTAATTTCTCCTGAGAGGTATTAGAGATCCTTTCACCCTTAAAAGTAAAAAACTAGGTAGTCCTAAATTGGTAAGGATTTTTTGAGGGGCGGCCAAAGGCCGCCCATCAAAAAATCCTTACATCAATACCACTACCAAAAACTATTCCCCCAAGTCTGCAATGCTGGGTTCTGGCATTATAGAGAGTAGGAGCTAAAAGGAGTCCTAACAAATTGCCTACTCTTGGGGTAAATATTGACCATGTGGCCACCATTCGACAGGCACGGCGGACTGTGGAACCCGACCCAGTAGCGGCTGCTGTTTTGGTGGAATTAGCAGGTGCAGATGGCATTACCGTTCATCTGCGAGAAGATCGACGCCATATGCAAGATCGGGATGTAGCGCTGCTTCGCCAAACAGTGCGGACTCACCTGAACCTGGAGATGGCGGCCACTGATGAAATGGTGGCGATCGCCCTCGACCTACACCCCGACTACGTAACGTTAGTTCCAGAACGGCGAGAAGAGGTAACGACCGAAGGCGGACTCGATATCGCTGGCCAAAAAGACCGGATGCTCGACGTGGTCAGCAAACTTCAGAGCGCTGGCATGCCCGTTAGTTTGTTCATTGATGCTGACCCCGCCCAGATTGACGCGTCCGCCGCCGTGGGCGCTCAGTTGATCGAACTACACACTGGGCGATATGCTGATGCACCGGATGCATCAACCCGTGCTCTGGCGCTGGCTCAGCTTGCAGCAGGCTGCGAGCAGGCGATCGCCGCTGGGTTACACGTCAATGCGGGTCACGGACTGACCTACTGGAACGTTTACCCAATTGCTTGCCTGCCCGGCATGGAAGAACTGAACATCGGCCACAGCATCATTAGTCGCGCTGTCCTTGTGGGCATAGAACGCGCCGTTCGAGAAATGCAGCAAGCTATTCAGGGCAAATAACGGTGATGGCCTAGACTTACCGTTTTTTCCAAAACGTTCGGGTGTTGCTGATTTTATGTATAGCCATAGACGGATTGGTTAGGACGGGGTGCAGGGGTGGAACCCCTGGCTGGGGGCAAAGCCCCCACACCCCCTTTGATCCCAGTGTCCTAACCTTTGTGGCGACAGCTATATGAATTTTTTTAAAAGGGGCGCTCAGCGCCCCTTTTAAAAAAATTCATACCCAGATTAAGCAACACCCGAACGTGCGACATCAGCGCCCTTTGAAGAGATATAGCGGTAGCCATGATCAATAGGACGCCTCCCTGTCATTCCCGCGCAGGCGGGAATCCATCTGCTCGATCGGTGCGGGGCTGGATTCCCGCCTGCGCGGGAATGACGCTGGCATGTCCTAAGCTTTATGACTATGGCTATAAATAACGCATTTACAACCCGATCCCTAGAACTTATCCCTTAAACCTCATGACCACCTACCACTACATTCTCGCCAGTCAAAAATTCTTACTCGAAGAAGAGCCGTTAGATGAATCTCTCAAAGAGCGGACACGGTTTTACGGAGAGCAAGGAAAAGAACTCGATTTTTGGTTAGTACTCCAGCCTGCGTTTCTGGAAGCCCCAGAGATGGCAGCCATTAAGGCAAGATGCCCTCAACCCTGCGCTGCCGTTATTTCAACCAACCCTCAAATTGTCACCTGGTTAAAGCTCCGGCTGGAATATGTAATTACAGGTCAGTTTCAGGCTCCGTCTGAGGCCATTCCCGAGCCGCTGGCCTCACTGACAGCGGTTTAACTAAAGGCAGGGTGGGAGATTCTTTAAGAATCTCCCACCCTGCCTTTGGATGCATCAAAACGCATCAACGTTTCAACGCTGGTTGACCGACAAAAGTCTATAGCCCTCACCCCCAACCCCTCTGCCAGAGGGCCAGAGGAGTTGATCTACCCTTCCGGTTCCCTCTCCCCTCGGGAGAGGTCTAGGGCTTCCGGGGATCTGACTAACAAGTTTTGTCAGTCAATCAGGTTTCAACGTTTGAATCAAGTGCTTAGGCTAGCGTTTCAGGGCAATACCCTAGACCCTGAACAAACTGATGACGAAACTCTTCGATCTCACCCCGTTCAGGGCTGCCATGAGATACAACTGCAACCTGATAGCGGCGCATCACGTCCACAGGCGATTGTCCTGTTTCTAAACCCCACAGCGCCATCCGCACTCGGATATCTGGCTCATAAGGAATACCTAGCTCATTTAGAAACGAGCGAAAGTCTTTATCCCCATCAGAGTCAAGCGCGCGACTGAGCTTGACTTTAACGACCCAGCCATCAATCTGATGGATGACCGTCATAAAACCAACAGAAAGCCAGGTGGCACCGTGAAGGTATTCCACTACCCTCAAAGTCAAACTGGCATTCGCGAGGTAATACGTGTATTCCATAACCAGCCAACCCTAGCAACTGCTATCTCTGTTACATTCTTATTGTCGCTAGTCTGGCTTAAAGTTAATAGGGGAAACATCCCCTAAGTCGCATGGGGAATTCCCCCCAATCTAAAAACTGGGGCTGCTGATTGTAGCCATGAATTTTGGTGTGAGAGGAATGCCAAGCGCGCCTTCTAAACTAAAGCTCATAGCCAGATTGACCACTGTCTAAAGACTTTTACAAACACCGTTTGCTTTGCCGTTAGAATCTTTGCACCTAAACGACGACTGGAGCCTATCGGCTTACGATTATCACCTTCCGCCGGAGCAGATTGCTCAGAATCCAGCGGTGCCGAGGGATAGCTCTCGACTATTAGTGGTCGCGTCACCACCTATTCATGACCATCGCATCTTTCGAGAGCTGCCTGATTTGCTGCAACCAGGAGATTTGCTGGTAATGAACGACACACGGGTGCTACCCGCTCGGCTACATGGCCGCAAGATTGGCGGGGCGCAGGTGGAGGTGCTGCTACTGGAAGAGCAATCTCCAGATTGTTGGCTAGCGCTCGTTAAGCCAGGAAGACGCTTGAAGCTAGGAGCGCGGATTCAATTTTTTAAGCTGGAGCCAGACGCAACTGGGGTCGCGGTGAATACGACGGTAGCGGCGAATGAGGAGCGTAGAACGGCCACAAGGGCAACGGTAGAATCGAATTGGGATCTGGAGGCGACGGTGGTGGCGATTGACCCGGCGACTTCTGGACGGGTTTTACAATTTGAACTGCCTGCCGATCGCACATTGCTAACTGCGATTCACGAATTGGGTGAGGTGCCGCTGCCACCCTACATTACTCAGAGCCATGCTGATCCCGACCAGTACCAAACGGTGTATGGCGATCGCCCAGGTTCGGCAGCGGCTCCGACTGCGGGGTTGCACTTTACCCCAGAGCTGTTAGAGCGGCTGAAACTGAAGGGGATTGAACAGGCATACATTACACTGCATGTTGGCGTAGGTACCTTTCGCCCGGTTGAGGTAGAAAACATTACGACCCACACCATGCACGGCGAATGGCTAGAAGTTTCGCCCGAAACGGTAGCAAAAATCCACCTGACCAAACGCAACGGAGGACGGGTGATTGCAGTAGGCACCACGGTTACCCGTGCCCTAGAGAGCGCGGCTCAAACGGGAACGCTGCAACCCTACAGCGGTAAGAGCGAGCTGTTTATTTATCCGGGCTATCAATGGCGGGTGGTCGATGGGATGATTACTAACTTTCATCTGCCTAAATCTAGTTTGATGATGTTGGTCAGCGCTTTGATAGGGCGCGATCGCCTCCTCAGCTTATATGCAGAGGCGATCGCCCAAGCCTATCGGTTTTATTCGTTTGGCGATGCCATGTTGGTCTTGCCGGAGGGCGCTACAGCAACACATACACCCATAGCGGAAACGGACTAAGCAACCTCAGGCTCCACGTCGGGCAGTTTCGCTCTAGGAAGTATGTCCACTCTTTTTACCCCTTTTACAGGCGAACTTGCCGCCCTTGGTGCCGCACTGATCTGGGCGATCGCCTCCTTTGTCTACACCCACTTGGGGCAGCGTCTATCACCCCTCACCCTCAATCTGACCAAGGGCATCATCTCTATTGGGCTAATTCTGCTGACCTTCGTGGTGCGACGAGAAGCAGTGCCGCTGATGGATGCTAATTCAGTTTTACTCCTATTTTTAAGTGGAGCCATTGGCATTGGTTTTGGCGACACCGCCTTTTTTGAAGCCCTCAACTGCATTGGAGCAAGACGCGCCTTGCTAATGGAAGCGCTGGCTCCACCGCTGACCGCTATCCTTGCAGTTGTCTTTTTAAAAGAAAATCTAAGCGGGGTGGCTTGGGCTGGCATCAGTTTGACCTGCTTAGGCGTGGCCTGGGTCGTCGTGGAGCAAGAACCAGATAAAACCGAGGGCACGTTTCGTCCTCTGCGGGGCATTGTCTATGGATTGATTGCCGCCTTGGGGCAAGCCAGTGGCGCTGTCCTTTCTAGGGCTGCACTGGCCACTACCGATACTAGTCCCCTCTGGAGTACGCTAATCCGCTTGGTGGCAGGGTTACTGGTGCTATTGATTTGGCTGGGCATTCAGCGGCAACCGTGGCGAGAATTTGGCATGTTGCGATCGCCCCGTCTGCTTGGCATTGTAACCGGCACCGCTTTTGCAGGAACCTATCTGGGCATCTGGCTACAACAAACGGCGCTCAAATATGCCCCCGCTGGTATTGCTCAATCCCTTGTGGCGACTAGCCCTCTATTTGTGATTCCCCTCAGCCTTTGGCTAGGAGAACGGGTCAGCCAGCGGGCAGTGTTAGGCGTTGTGCTTGCCCTAGGCGGCATTTGGCTGTTGTTTATGCAGCGGTAAGTAAATGGGCGTAATTAAATATAAAACCTTAAAAGTCTGCGCCGCCCGCGCAGCGGGCGGCGCAGACTTTTAGAAGCTTGTTTTTATTTAGGTTGAACTACTTAAACGTTTAGGCAAGTGTTTCAATTTGAATCAAACGCTGGGCTGGGGGCGATCGCTCTGACAAACTAGTGGCTTCTGGAAACACCCTGATGTAGAGATTCGCGGGTTGAAAATAGAAGTAAGGGATCAGCAAACAAAAATCATCCCGGTGTCATTCCCGCGCAGGCGGGAATCCATAATAAGCCTCCTGCTTGAGCCGGTATCTTATTTCAACGCAGTTCCCTAATGCCTTTTTGAGGGCGTGAATTGTTTCCTGGCGAAGCCGGGAAACAATTCACACAGGAGGTCTATTGTTTAGGACTATTAAATAGCAAACGTAGGTTCACGTAGAGGATCGTATGCGTCATCTCATGCTGGCTGGATTATTGCTGCTCACTCCGGCACCCGCACTCGCTCAGTTTGGGCTACCCATTCCCAACATTCCGGGGCTGCCAACAGGAATTCCCCTGCCGCCCGTGCCCGGTTTAAATGACCTACTGCGTGAGCAACCACCCATTTCTACTAGTTTGGCCAACGCCCTAGCTGAAATAGCGTTGCTAGACGATTTCAACCCCCAGCAAACCACACCGATGAGCCAGTTGCGTCGGGGCGAGCATGGCAGTTTTCTGCTCACGCCTGGTATTTACGAGTTCACCGCCCAAAGCTACTGTCTACATGCAGGCACCCATGCCCCCGGTGGCGGCGACGGGTATCTTTATGCCCCTATGGAAGGAAAACGAGAAGATATTATTCGCCACATTTTACAAAACTCGGTTGACCATCCTGATATTACTCAACGCGACGTTCAAATGTTGATCTGGTCAATTTTGGCGCGCACCCGCGTCAATGACCTGTCTGATGAGCTGGAAGCCGTGGCTCAGCGTCTGCTGACGAGGGGCGAAATTAACAGGCTCAACGGAGGAGCATTGGGGCAAATTCCTCCTGAGGTGCAAAACCGCCTGTTTGCTGAGCTACCGTCTGGGGTGCGGCAAGTACTCGCTGCCGAGGCCAACTTGCGATCGCTTTTCAGCAATGGCAACGCCTCCTACGCCCAGTTAGAACAAATCGCTGTGCTGGCAGGAGACGTGGGTATAGGTGAAGGCAGTCGGCAGGTGCCGAGCGGGCGCTGGTCACTCCATCCCGATGGGTTCTTCATTCGCTATGTGCCATCGGGCTACAGCCAAACCCGTATTCAGGTGGCCATGCCCGACCGTTACACCATTAGCCGCGACAATTTAGGACGAATTACAGCGATCGCCGACACCCAGGGCAACCGCACCGAAACCACCTACGACGACAGTATTCCGTCCCGTCCCCATCCTAACGACCCCAACCTGCGCGCCTATGCCTTCCGCAGCATTCGCTTTATTCGCCCTAACCCGGCTCGCACCGGACAACCGGAGCAGGTTGAGATTCAAAATCGCGGCTGGACATTTGTCCGTACGTCCTCGACGGCTATGCAGCCTACTCAGAATCTGAGCGCTCATGGGGTAGCCGCCAAAACCTTATCCGCAGGTGCCCTGATTGCCCAAACGGGCGATCGCTACACCGATTGGCTACGGCGCTCCCAAGAGGCCTACGACCAGCAGCAAGCAGTGCGTGACTACTGGGAACGCATTGAACGCAACACACGCGATCGCAGCGAAGCCGACATTGATGATTTAGGCGATACTGAGCACTACCGCGATGGCGTTGAAGCCGCCACCCAAGGCAGCCCAGCCGACCGCATCGACTGGATAGCCCAACACCAAGAACGACAGCGCAACGCCCTACTTCACGCTATCTGCGTCCTGGGTGGCTGTAATAACGATGGCTCTGCTGAATACGATCCTTCTGGCGATGTAGCCGTTCCTGGCAATACTTCTAGGCAGCGGCTGGCACAGTCAGCGAGACCTTACTAAAAATGATGAGATGGCGTGATGAGATGGCGATCGCCAAGGCTAATTCAAAGAGTAGTACAACCTAGATAAAGTCCTTACCTGATACGGAATCCGGCTATAGAGTAACACTATAGAATAGAAGAATGGGACGTACAATTACTCTGAAAAAACACCTCAGTGACGAGGAACTTAAAACTCGTTACCAAAGCAGCAGTGACCCAGTTGAGTCACGGCGTTGGC
>JBBQFG010000149.1:0-12848 GCA_038321765.1 Elainellales cyanobacterium | reverse complement strand
TGATGCAGCGCTGTTTTTTTTGGCAACCCTACCCGAATTGGCAGAGAATAGGATTAGCTCAAACCCAAACACAGCATGAACCAGCCACTCAATGAAACCCGCTCTGTTGAACTCTGCCAGCAGATCAAGGCCAAAGCCGCCACCCCGTTTGACAATGCCCATCGAGCGGCGATCGCCACCTCAGATTCCACCTACGTGCAGGGGTTTGTGGTGCTGTCGAGTCAGCCCGTTCAGGTACTTGAACACGGCTGGCTAGAACTAGAGGCGCAAATCGTTGATCCCACCCTGCCGCATCTAAAAAAAATAGCGCCCGAACTCTATTACTTTCCTGTGCAACGGCTCAGCCTCAAGCAACTCAAAGCCGCCGTGGAAGAAGCGCAAGAAGACTATCCCGACGATCCGCCGCTGCCCGTTTATGGCACACAACCCTACGAATATTACGGCGACGTGATGCTGGGTGGAAAAGAATACCTGGACGCCCACCAATCGGCAACCGCCAAAGGCAAAGAAATCGGCAGAAACGCAATCACCCCGTAGAGACGCGATTCATCGCGTCTAATTGCGTCTAATTGCGTCTAATTGCGTCTGATCACGATTAGACGCGATGAATCACGATTAGACGCGATGAATCACGATTAGACGCGATGAATCACGATTAGACGCGATGAATCGCGTCTCTACCGAATTTCTGGGTTTAACGTGGGCGACGACCTGCCGATGGCGGGCGGTTCGGATTATTCGAATTAGCCGACTGCGAACGGGGCTGCCCGCCGCCGCCCGTGTCTGGCCGAGCCGATTTGGGCTGATCGCGGTTTTGCGCCGATGGCTTGGCAGAAGTTCGTCCTGAGCGGGCTTGGTTCTGACCGGGCGAGCGTCGCTGCTGCTGACCTTTTTGGGGAATTACGGCAGCTTTGGCATTGGGATCAGGCTCAAACCCACTCACGACTTCCTGCGGGAGCGATCGCTTCATTAGCTTTTCAATATCGGCCAGCATCTTGTGCTCGTCCACACACACGAGCGATACCGCTTCACCTTCAGCCCCTGCCCGCCCTGTTCGACCAATTCGGTGTACATAGTCTTCAGGCACATGGGGCAAATCAAAATTGACTACATGCGGCAGGTCGCTGATATCGATCCCGCGAGCGGCAATGTCAGTGGCCACCAAAACTTGCAGACTACCGTCCTTAAATTTCGCCAAGGTTCGAGTCCGCACCATCTGGCTCTTGTTGCCGTGCAGCGCCAGCGATGGAATCCCATCTTGGGTAAGCTGCTTAGAGAGGCGATCGGCACCGTGCTTGGTACGGGTAAATACCAGTACCTGAAACCAGTTGTGTTGCTTAATGAGATGGGTTAATAAGGGATGTTTGCGATCGCGTGCCACTTTGTATATTTTTTGCGCGATCAACTCAGCCGTATCTTGTCGGCGCGCCACCTCAATCATCACGGGCTGCTTGAGGATACCTTGAGCCAGATCTTTGATCTCAGGAGAGAAGGTAGCAGAGAACAGCAGGTTTTGCCGTTGCTGTGGTAGCAGTGCCAACACTCGTCGAATATCGCGGATAAATCCCATATCCAACATTCGATCTGCTTCATCTAGCACCAGAATTTGCACCTGCGACAGGTCAACCGTTCGCTGTTGGACATGATCTAACAGGCGACCAGGCGTAGCCACCAAAATATCTACACCACCTTTCAACCGCTGAATTTGACGATTGATATTGACTCCGCCAAACATCGTCATCGAACTCAGGTTGAGATATTTGCCGTAGTCCTTAACGCTTTCTTCAACCTGCGCCGCCAATTCACGCGTTGGAGTCAGGATCAGCGCCCGAATGGGAGGGCGATGGGGAGCAGATTTGGCCGTTTGCTTTGAGAGTAATTGCAAAATGGGCAACGTGAAGCCAGCCGTTTTTCCGGTACCCGTTTGGGCACCTGCTAGCAAATCATTGCCCTTGAGAATAGTAGGAATGGCCTGAAGCTGGATGGGGGTAGGCTCGGTGTAGCCCCGTGCGGTAACAGCGCGAACAATTTCATGAGACAGACCGAGAGCAGAAAAAGACATAGGACTCCAAAAATATCATCGGTCTGTCGCCATAATCGGCACCAGTCTTAGGATTTGGTTGTGAACCTACTTCTAAGGGTTTGACAAAGGGTTCAATCAGCCGACACCTTCTGTTAAACCATTAAATGCACAATTAAACCTTCCCACACAAATGCCTTGTGAACACATGAATTAGTCGCAGCGAAGGCGGGAACCAATTCGTGTAGGAAGGTCTATTTCACTCGCAATCCTTAGGCAGACGGATAGTAAAGTAAACCAGCGGATAAAAACGCGGCACGAAGACTGGAAGCGGATGCCGCGATTTTGTATTCTAACAGGGTAAGCAGGATTACGCTATTTATGTCAAGCATCGCTAGTTTGTCTCGACAAAAAATTAAGGAGGTTGCATAAATCTGTAAGCGCTCTGCGCCCGCAAATTTATACAACTGCGTAAGCCCTATTCCATCAGGTGATCTACAGTAATCGAAAAGGTCAATACTGTTTCATCCACCCCTTTTAGTTCTAGAGGGCTGCACTTGGTGATGGTGTCTTGATCCAAGTAATCGGCAACAGCGGCAGAAACCAGAATGGTGTTGGGTTCTGCGGCTTCTTGAATTCGGGCAGCAATGTTGACGCTAGGCCCAATGGCGGTGTAGTCAGCTCGTTCTGCACCACCAAACATCCCCACTACTGCCGTGCCTTGGTGGATGCCACAGCGAAACTCGACTCGGCTGATCCCCTGTTGCTGCCACCGCTCGTTGAGTTTGTCGAGAGTGTGATACATCTGGCGAGCTGTGGCGATCGCCCGTTTGACTTGCTCATTCGGGCTAATTTCTTCAGGAGCGCCAAAAATCGCCAAAATCGCATCACCCATAAATTTATCGACCGTGCCGCCGTTTTGGAAGATGGCATGGGTCATCTCGGTCAAATATTCGTTCAACAGCTCGGCTACTCGGCGCGATCGCAGCGTATTCGACAGTTGCGTAAATCCAATAATATCGCTGAATAAAATGGTAATCATGCGAGGTTCGGGGCGCAGATCGAGCGCCAGTTCGCCCTGGGCTGCTTTGTGCACCAGCGAGGGCGGCAAGAATCGCTTTAGCACCGATTCGGTCAGGTAGGTATTCAACTCTGCAACGCGGCGTTCGCTTTGCTTGAGGGCAAGCAAGTTACGCACCTCTGCCAATAACTCACGGGCGTTGAACGGCTTAGATAAATAGCCATCCGCTCCTTGCTCTACCCCTTCAATTCGGGTTTCTTCGTCTGCCTTGGCCGTGACCAGTACAACGGGTGTGCCCTTAAGTCTTTCATCCTGACGGATCATCTTAATCAGCTCTAGCCCCGATACCACGGGCATCATTAAATCCGTCATGATTAGTTGAGGAGATTGCTCCTGAGCGGTTTGGAAGCCTTCGCTGCCGTTGCGAGCAGTCAAAATTTGGTATCCAGCCTGCTGTAATACTCCAGCAATGTAACCGCGCATGTCGGCATTGTCGTCTACGACCAAAATGGTGGCGGCAGATGTCTGTGGGTCAGCGGGGATCACAGGTTCCATAACCCCGTCGGTTTCGACGGTGCCAGAGGAGATGGCGATCGCCTCCCTTGGAGTACTAGATTCAGTCGCCTCCATTTCTATATCGGCCAGTTCCACCAGGGCACGGCTATGTTCAGTTTCGGTTAAAATTTCGATCACCTGATCGGATGGCAGATGGGTACTTCCCGAGTGCAGCCAGATGGTAAAACTCGTTCCTTCCCCATAGGTAGATTCGACCGATACCTTGCCCCCGTGCATTTCGACCAGCTCTCGAACCAGAGCTAGTCCCAGTCCACTTCCTTCATAGCGGCGATTGGCTGAACCGTCTGCCTGCCGGAAACGCTCAAACAAGTAAGGAATTTGGTCATTGCGAATGCCGACTCCCGTATCCCGCACCTTAATCAAACAGTGATCACCCGCTGGCCACACCGCGACAGTAATACTGCCACCCGCTGGCGTAAATTTCATGGCGTTTGACAGCAAGTTATACAGAACCTTATCAAACTTCTCCACATCTAAGTAGACGGGTGGGCATTCGGTGAGTTGAGCAATCAGATTAATCTGCTTTTTTTCACAATAAGGGCGAAACGAATCGATAATCTGTGTGGCAAAGTTTAGCAGGTTGCATGGCCGAAAGCTCGGTTGCATCCGGCCTGCATCTAACCGTTGCAAGTCGAGTAATTGGTTGACTAGGCGCAATAGCCGCCGAGAGTTACGCAGGGCAATGATCGACTGAGCCAGGGGCAAGCCCTGCTGCTGCGCTACCACCGATTCTAACGGCCCAATAGTCAGCGTTAGCGGGGTGCGAAACTCGTGAGAAACGTTTTGAAAGAATTCAGTTTTCTGCCGATCTAGCTCTAACAACTGTTCGGCTTGCTGCCGCGTTTTTTGGTACAAGCGCGATTGTTGAACGGCGATCGCCGCTTGTGCCCCAACAGCTCGTGCCAGGTCGATCTCCTCAGGTTTCCACTGACGAGGCTGATGCACCTGACGCAGGGAAATACTGCCGATAATTTTACCGTCGGAGATGAGGGGCACCACCAGCAAAGCCCGTGCAGGCGATCGCACAGGTAAATCCAGCACGTTCATTTCCGGATGCTCTCCCAGATCATGGATCACTACCGGAGCCTGTGTGGTCAACACACGCTGTAAAACTGGATTTCCATCAATTGGGACTTTAGAGAGAGGCAGTTGATAGCGATTAGTCAACAATGCCGCATCAAAGGGATTGCCTGCCGCTAAAACGGTGCCAGACGCATCACTTTCCAATAGCGTTACAGCATCGTGAGCTGCATCGTACAACCCAACACACTGGACAAACTCGTTTCCGTCTGTCCATAGCGATAGGGCACACCCGTCTGCCTGCAATGCCTGTCCTAGCTTTTGGGTAATTGCCGCAAAGATTTCCTGTGGGTCGAGGCTCGATCGAATGGCAGTTGTAATTGTGTTTACCAACGCCTCGCGTGTTGCCAACGCTCGCACTTGCTCATAGGCACGAGCCTGAGATAGTGCCAAGGCCGCTTGGTCTGCCACCATGCTCACCAGTTGCACTTCATCGTCCTGCCATACCCGTGGCTGCACACATTGGTGCAACGCTAGCACCGCCATTAAACCTTGCTGGCAGATCAGCGGGACAACTAGGCTGGAATGAATATCGGCATCTTGGTATGCCTGTTGATACACCTGGGGTAAGGTATCATCGACTGGCAAATCGGTCTGAGCATCGTAAATAACTTGAACGGTGCGCGTTTCCCACACTGTGTGAGCCAAACTGTTCTTATTGTCTAGTTTGTGCGCTATCTCAGCGCCTACTTGCCCAGCCAGAACCCGCTCTGAGCGGTAGACAAACACCTCATCATCCATCTGGTTATCTTGAAATGGACGAAGAATGCAGCAATCTACCTCAAACACGTGTCCCACTGTCTCTACAATGGTTTGGAGAATTTGGCGGTAGTCAAGTGCGCCCCGAATCGTATTAGTTACGGCATTGAGCAGAGACTCTTGGCGCAACGTTCGCCTTAGCTCTTGGGTGCGAGTTCTCAACACGTTGTGAGTATCGACTGCTTGCCGCACAACGGCTTTTAGCTCTTCATCGTCCCAGGGCTTCGTAACATACTTAAACACCTTGCCAGAATTGATGGCTTCCACCAAATCTTCTACATCGGTGTAGCCCGTAAGAATGATGCGGATGATGTCGGGATAGCGAGTTGCAGTTAGGCTGAGAAACTCAGTTCCACTCATGGAGGGCATTCGCTGATCAGAAATGATCACGGCGATCTCGCCCTCGCTGGCCAAAAGCGTCAGAGCCTCATGCCCACTCTCTGCCCTCAGCACCTTGTATTCGCGATGGAAGGTGCGGTAAAGCAGATCTAAATTATCTGGTTCGTCATCAACGACCAGAATCTTTGGCTTAATGTGAGCTTGGGATTTCATGCACCGCTCTCCTGCAACAGGGGCAGTTGAATAAAGGAGTTGAATGACGTAGAGGAATGAAGGATTCGAACAGGTGATCTTTGGGACGCTGACCAGGGATTAGCTGACTCCAGCGTCTTTTGTCAGAAATTAAATGCTCTGCAAGTAAGTGGCTCCAAATGGAATGGCCAACAGTTTGGCTATCCTCCAGACACCACCTCCATGACTGTAGTTTCTTCAGAGCCAGACGATAGATCGCTTGACTAAGCACCTGCCTATGCACCCAAAATTGGCTCAGCCCTAACGTGGCTTGAAACAAACTCGCTACACGAAAGTTTGCCACTGAGCCACTTACAGTATGAGATGCGATCCCTATTAACACAACTATAGGCCTAAGTGTGGGAGACACAGTAGTGAACTTGTCCTTTTTGTAAAAGGGGCCAGACAGAGACAAAAAACTCAAGCACAGAATATAAATTCACTTGAATATGATCATAAGGTTCCCACTCTGGGCGAAGACTTAACCTCTGGATGCGATCGCTTCTAGAGGTTAAGTCTCAGCTCTTAGCGTTTCTATGAAACAGCACTGCTTACGGATATATGCCCGGAAGCTAGGCACACGCTTGTTTTTAGCGCGATCGGCCTTAGTTTAATCGGGACATTTTGATGAAAACATTGTTCAGTGTCTGCCAAGGTGGTTCGACCAGTTACGGGGCTATAGATCCGAATCTATCAACAGGCTTGTCTCATTCACCGGATTAAGCAATGCCGATTAAACAATGCTTTTAGTCACTGATTACTAATTGAACATTGAGATGGCTAGCGTGGTACAACGAGCAATTCCTACTTTATACAGCCTACTTTAGGAGGCACCCGTACAGTTACATCAAGATTTGCGGGGCTAAGTAGTTCAACCTAAATAAAAACCAAATTCTAAAACCCTGCGCCGCCCGCACAGCGGGCGGCGCAGGGTTTTAGAATCTTATATTTAATTAAGCCCACCTACTTAGTAGTCATAAAATCAGCATTCTCATTGAGTGTGAGATGATGCAGGTCTAGCCAGTTCTGAATCCTCGGTCGCTTTGGACAAAGAGGCAACTTGAGTACCTAGAGCTTAGAGGATGTTTTAAAAGTCTGATTGTTAGTAGCAAAACGTTTTAGATCCCCCTAAATCCCCGCGCTGGCGCGCCGCTGCGCTAGAAAAAAGGGGGACTTTGAGTCCAGTTCCCCCTTTTTATAGACGCAAAGCGGCTTCCCGAAGGGTAGGGGGCTAGGGGGATCAACAGGTGCCTAAAATCACAGCAGACCACTTTTCAAACATCCTCTTAGTCGTTTGTCTCGTGTATCTATTAAGAGTGGATGGTTTCACCAGATTTCGACGTTTTGCGCTTCCATGACGTTTTACGCTTCCACAGGGGTATCTTCTATAGGATTAAGCGATGGTTAAAGCAGTCTTCTAGACATCTTCTAAGTAGTTCGACCTAAATAAAAACAAGCTTCTAAAAGTCTGTGCCGCCCGCTGCGCGGGCGGCACAGACTTTTAGGATTTTATGTTTAATTACGCCCATCTACTTAACCATAACGTTATGGGTTTATGACGTTTCGCCCAAGAGTAGGTTTACTGAAAACAGCGCCATAGCTATGCTAAGGCTAAAATTAAGGTCACTGGTTATAGTCAAGCACTTACTCAATTGTCCCCAATGTCAGGTTTGCCGTTCGATCAGGGTTTCCCTAGTTCAACATCTGCTGATTTATCCGCCGCATGTTCTAATGAATATGGAGCTATCCTGGTGCGAGCCGCACGCTCAGCAGATTTGCCTGAGCTGGCGGATGTGCTAGCGGCTAGTTTTCACAGCCAAGACGGGATTTTAGGCTGGATCTATCCTTTACTTCGGATAGGAATCTTAGAGGATTTACGAACCCGATTCCGCTCGTATTCCAATCATTACGTATGTTTGGTAGCAGTAGAGCGATCGCTCGACCCTGAAAATCATGGGAAACACTCTGCGACATCCACGGCGGGGGCTTTAACTAAAGCTAGCCTGGTAGGCACGGTCGAAATGAACATGCGCCATCCCCATTTTTGGCAGGTTATGGGCACTCGTCAAATGTACATTTCTAACCTGGCTGTTTCTAAACATCATCGGCGGAAAAAAGTTGCCCACCAACTGCTGCTGACTTGCGAACGCATCGCGCTAAATCAAGGCTTTCAAGATTTGTATTTGCATGTGCTGGAGAGTAACGCGCCAGCTCGTCGTCTTTACACCAAGCTGGGATATCAAGCGAAAACTGTGGAATGGAGTCCAAGTGCGTGGATTTTGGGTCAGTCACAACAGCTTTTCCTACACAAATCACTCATTCCTTAGCTATTTGTAGCGCTCCTAAATAATTTGGTAGTGGTATTGATGTAAGGATTTTTTGATGGGCGGGCGAAGCCCGCCCATCAAAAAATCCTTACCAATTTAGGACTACCAATAATTTGTGAAAGCAGTTGCCCTTCGTGCAGTTGCTTTCACAAATCATTATTTTCATGAGTAGACCGCCTGCATGAATGCTTTTTTGAGGGCGTGAATCGTTTCCCAGCGAAGCCGGGAAACGATTCACGCAGGAGGTCTATTCATTTAGCATTGCTTGAGGGAGTACAAAACTAGCTTTCTTAGTCAGCAGTGCCTTTCAAACCCGTTTTATCGTACTAAGACCAAAAGCTTTACAAATGCTTTAAAGGCGATCGCTAATCTTCATCTGAACTTTAAAACTTTTGACAACTACGGCCTCTCAGAACTAATCAAGTACTCTAGAATGGGCTTGTGAAGGAAGGTTTACAGGCAAGAGGGACACTTGTTTTTACATTGTGAAATTACATTATGAAACCTTTGTCCTGAGGCATAGATGCCTATTCTCACCATACTTTCCCGCAGTTATCTGATTCACCTACGTAAACGGTGGCCTTAGAGCCTGGGAAACTAGTGTCTCAGGGCTAGTTGATGTGAGGTTCAGATACAGGATTACTCTAAGATTTGGCGAAAACTGTTCCTGAAGTTGTTAGGTTGAAGCGGTAGACTGAAATATTGGTTTAGAGTTCGGCAACTCCAACATTCATCCTCCAGGAAAATAGCCAGGAGCATATCAGAAATGGATAGCGAACACGACCGACGCTACTACCATAACCCCTATGAAATCCTTACTCTTGAGACCCCATCAAGGCAGGTTGCGGCAGTGAATGATGACGGGCCACAGTCTAATGGTAACAGCTCCAGCAATGGCGGCAAGCCTCTTGATGCGCCATTAGAGGTGATTGATAGCTTAAATGCAGACGAAATTCTGCGCCATATTCGGGCAGGTCATTTACTAGTTGTCAACAAACGTCGGCGCAATGGCTTGGTGCTCTACAAACCCTTTCATGCAGAATTTGCAGGGCCGGGTGCAGCCGTAGGCGGCCTGTTTGATCAAGAGTGCCAAAAGGTGATTCCGGTTGGTGACCTGTCTCTGCTTTCACCAGAGACCCATGAAGAGCGTCAAGAGGCCTACCTGATTCGGCGACAGTGGATTCGGCTAACGCAGCAATTTACCGACACTTCAGAGGCAGTTCAACGGGCACAGAAAATTCTGAACCAATTTGAAACCTATTTTGATCCCAACACAATTGCCCATATTCCGGACGAATCGTTTGCGTTGCTAGTGGGTGTATTGCCCCATACTGTTCGTATGGCTCGCCGCCCTGTGAGTAAGGTAAAGATGCAACGTTTGAAGGCTGTTTAGCAAGAATTCAGCAAATCATTTCCTACAGCAAAGTAGACATCTCCACCTGCGCGACTTTACGACTTGCAACCCTGTTTATAAGTAGGTGGGCGTAATTAAACATAAAACCCTAACTTCTGCGCCGCCCGCTGCGCGGGCGGCGCAGAAGTTTAGAATTTTATTTTTATTTAAGTTGAACTACTTACTGCAACACAGCTTGTTTCAATTGTTCCTTGGGTGGATAGTTGCAGCGGTTGTCCTCCTCAGCCGATGCTTGCTTGGAGGGTTGAAATGTGTTACTGCAAGATCCCATTCTGTTGTAGGCTGAGGTAACCTTGATTAAAGCGTTTGTGCGATTTTGGCTCTATGGACGATAGTCTACTTCCAGTTGTATACCTCAGTGTTTTGCTAGTTCTGTTAGCTGGCTCTGGGTTCATATTGCTCCGGCAAATTCTCAAAACTCGTCGGGTAGAGACGGCTCTAAATCGGTTACAAGAGAAGTTGTCAAAGGAAAGTGGTATGTCTCAGGACTACTACGAACTGGGAACTATCTATTTGGATAAAAAACTCTACTCACAGTCGCTGATACAGTTTCAGAAGGCTCTTAAGGCAAAGGATCTAGAGGGTTCTGAAAATATTGCACTTATTTATAATGCGTTGGGCTTTACCTATGCGGCTCAAGAGCAGTTTGATTTAGCGATTCGTCAATACAAAGAGGCTCTAGATCGACAAGCTGGTTATGTGACGGTGATGAATAACCTTGGCTTTGCCTATGAAAAAAAACAGCTAATTGCTCAAGCTCTTGAGATGTATGAACAGGTTTTAGTTATCGATCCTAAAAATGGCACTGCTCTGAGGCGTGCTGAATCTCTGCGGAAGCGACTGGTGCCTTCTGCATAGACAGGGTTGCTGATTTAATGCTAGGCGTAGATGTTAGAACAATTCTTTTTGTGTGAAATCCTCGCGGCGCGAGAACTGCACACCAAAAGAGTCTCAACCCAGGTGCATAGCGCCATAGCAACTTCGGTTGCATAAGTCTCACTTAGGATCGCGTACAAATTAATTTGTGATCCATTAGTGTTAAGGAGAGCCACGCAAAGTAAGGCTTCCATGACACTAACTGGGTTCTGGTCGATTAACGTCGCCGCAATACACTAGACTTCCTGCATGAATGCTTTTTTGAGGGCGTGAATCGTTTCCCAGCGAAGCCGGGAAACGATTCACGCAGGAGGATCTAATGAATTGATAAACGCTGTCATGCTGAGTTTGATCGCACAGTTTTAGGGTGCACAAAACGTTCGGCTGCCTCTCATAAGACCGTTGAGTTTTATTCAAAAATTCACGACATAGAAATATGGAATTTTCGCCTTCTCTTTATTCAACAGTCCGGACAGTTTTAAATCGTCAACGACAGAATGCGGGTTTCAGCCTCGTCGCTGAGGTCAAGTGCTAACGGTAGAATGCGGGTTTCAGCCTCTATCTCAAAAACTGTCCGGAGTGTTGTTTATTGACTCCTCCACATTTTTCAGTATTCATCACGACCCTTCATTTGCTTTAACTTTAGCGCTTAGCATGATATCTACCCCTACACCCTGTGCTCCCTTAAGCTGGTCAGAACTAGAAGAACTTACAAACTTCCAAGTCGATACTATTCATGGAGCAACCAATGCTCAGGCTCGTTTACGATTGTTTGGTCAATCTGAATCTGCTGTCCGGGTAACGCTATACCGTGACAACCATGCTTGGTGTCCCTACTGTCAGAAAGTTTGGCTATGGCTGGAGGAAAAGCAGATCCCCTATCGCATTGAGAAGGTGACTATGTTCTGCTATGGGGAGAAAGAAAGCTGGTATAAGCGGAAGGTGCCGTCGGGGATGTTACCTGCTGTTGAGTTAGATGGCCGCATGATTACTGAAAGTGATGATATTTTGATTGCCTTGGAACGCGCCTATGGTTCCTTGGGAGCGGGTATGTTAGATCCTGCTGTACTACCACTACGACAGTTAGAGCGCCTTCTTTTTAGAGCTTGGTGTGCTTGGCTTTGTTATCCTGCTAGTTCACCTCAGCAGGAACAGCACAACCGAGACCAATTTAAGGGTGTGGTGGCTAAGGTCGAAGATGCTCTGGCTAGCACGCCAAGTTCATACTTTTTAGCTGAGTTCAGCACGGCTGACATCATTTTTACGCCCTATGTCGAGCGCATGAATGCTAGTCTTTATTATTATAAAGGCTATTCTTTGCGCGAAGAAAATTCTCGTTTTCAAGATTGGTTTGCAGCGATGGAAAGCCGCTCAACCTATCGCGGTACCCAAAGTGATTTTCATACTCATGCTCACGATTTGCCACCCCAAATGGGCGGCTGCTGGGAAAATGGTGAGCCGCAAATGCTCCTTAATAAGGAGCGGGTGGATCGGGGGCCTTGGTTAGGATTGCCTGATGTGGCGTATCCAGAGCCAGAAACGTCTCGGTCTGAGGCGTTGCACCGCGTTATCAAACACCGCGCCAATATTATTCGAGCTAATCCTGCTGATGACCTGTTGTTTGATGAAGCACTGCGTTGTGCTTTAACTTATATGGTTATTGGCATCGTCTGCACCCCGCCGACCGGTTCTGATTCGGCTCTTCGCTATTTGTGCGATCGCATAAATGTACCTCGTGATATGTCGATTTATGCAGCCAAGCGACTGCGGGAAGCTTTAGAGGAAACCGCTGCTTTAGTCGGCGATCGCCAGGGAACTCCAATTCCCATGACACATCGACGCGATCAAGACCCTGCTACCTTTAACTAGACTGAAAACACTGCTAACTTCAACGTCTGATCTAGCAACCTTTTGAGTGGCGATCGCGCAATTAATCTGATTCGTTAACACTTGTAAAATTAGTTCGTGCACTAGGTCAAATTGCGTTGTCAGCAACGTTGCTGTTCCTTGGGGCAGTCATTCCAGCAGGTATTTACTGAAAAATTCCGGGTAGTGGTAGTGATGTAAGGATTTTTTGATGGGTGGGTTTCGCCCACCCATCAAAAAATCCTTACTAATTGAGGACTACCCAATTCCGATGGAGTGTCTCAGTGAATTAGTGTTGAACTGCTTGCTACCAAAACAATCTCCATCAGGTTGGAGTCT
>JBBQFG010000148.1:0-12857 GCA_038321765.1 Elainellales cyanobacterium | reverse complement strand
TAGTGCCCTTCGACTTCGCTCAGGGCACGGTTGGCTGAGCGGAGTCGAAGCCAACGGGTAATTTGTTTACTGGAAATCGCCTAAGAGTAAATGAATTCCTAAAAATCTGCGCCGCCTGTGCAGCGAGTGATGTAGATTTTTAAGATCTAGGGTTTATTTAGATTGGACTACTTACTATCTCTATTGTGAGGAAAAATGGCTATTAAAGTATATGGAATTCCCACATGTGGAACTTGTAAAAAAGCATTAACTTGGCTCGACAATCGCGGAGTTGAGTATGAGTTTATCAATACAAAAGATCACCCTCCTACCAAAAAAGTGGTGCAGTCTTGGGTAGACGCTCTAGGTGCAAAACCCATGCGAAATACATCTGGCCAGTCGTATCGGGCACTAGGCAGCGAGAAAGACGACTGGACAGAGGCTCAGTGGGTGGAGGCATTTACCAATGATGCCATGCTGCTGAAGCGCCCCTTATTTGTTAAAGAGGGAGCCGCAGTACTCGTGGGATTTCGAGATAAAGAAGAAGTAATTCGGCAAAAATTGGGGCTGTAAAATAGTGCCCATGAGTTATGTCTTGAAAAGAGAGCGGCACTCGCTTTTCAAAACATAGAGTAGGACTTACGCAGTTACTAATAGACGGCGATCGCCCCCACATTTAACCGAAACTCTCCCGCTGCAAACCGAGGGTTCAGCGCTCCGTCATATTCAAACTTGCTCAACATAAGCTGGAGCGATCGCACCCGTGCTGCATTCAATGGTCGGCTATTGCTCACCGTTTTAGCTCGAAACACAGGCACCAACTCGACAAACGGCAGGCGAATAGTTATCCACTCATTAGCCACCGTATCAAACGACGCGGCGAAGGCCACACTGTCCCACGAATCTTCATCCCGCACCAAAAACTTGTAGCGCTGCCCGTCGCCATTTACCCGCAACTCAAACCCAGAATAGTTCGACACATTCAGCGCCGGCTCAAAATTGCGCGTCCGTACTGACGCAAACCCTCCCGACTTGTCGGTAGACACATAGCCCGTAAACAGCGCCGATCCGGCCTGCGATCGCAACGAACTGGCGCTAACACCACCCATCACCACATCATCAAGCGCTCCCCAAGTTTGCTCTAGTTCAAGACTAGGTTGGCTAAAGTCAAAAATCACCCCAGCTTGGGGTTGGGGCGCAGGCGACGGGGGCGATCCAAATATCATTTTTCGCAGGCAGCTAACAACAGGAATCGTCTCAAAGTAAGTCAGGGTTTGCAGGAACCGTCCTGCATCCCACTGACGCTTGGGCTGAGACATAGTGAAGCTCCGATAATTCAGGTAGATAATAAGAGCATTATCTCGATTCTAAACTACGCAGCCTATCCCTCATTAGGCCAACATCCTTAGAACTGACCCGCACTTACCATAAAGATCAAGCAAGAGGGTCGTGGTATTGCTCTCATGTATGAATTTCTTTGAAAGGGGCGCTGAGCGCCCCTTTCAAAAAATTCATACCCAAATATAAGCAATGCCGACATTTATATATAAGTAGTTCAACCTAAATAAAAACCAAATTCTAAAACCCTGCGCCGTCCGCTGTGCGGGCGGCGCAGGGTTTTAGAATCTTATATTTAATTAAGCCCACCTACTTAATGAGGGTGTAGATACAGTGCGCTTACACCATCCTTCAGCGGCATAAGTCCTAAACTAAGGGAAAAGGGCTTTTGGGAGAATAGCGCCATGACACAGGCAAAAACTCAGGCAAGAAATGTTTTAGATGGAGCACTGCAACCGTGCTGCACCTCGCCAATGACGGGGTTTTATCGGGATGGCATGTGCAACACAGGTGCTGGTGACTTCGGCGCGCATGTCGTGTGTGCCCAGATGACAGAAGAATTTTTAACCTATACCCAGGCACAGGGCAATGATTTGTCTACCCCAGTTCTGGCCTACGGCTTTCCGGGGCTAAAGGCGGGCGATCGCTGGTGTCTGTGTGCATCGCGCTGGAAAGAAGCCCTAGACGACGGAGTGGCACCACGGGTAGTGCTCGAAGCGACTCACGCCTCGGCGTTAGAATACGTGTCGCTGGATGAGTTAAAACAGCACGCGATCGCCTAGGGTATTGGCTGCTCCTGTCCCTACGGTTGAACTGAGAACAAGTTTATTGACGCGATCGCATATATGGTGTTTCTATAAAGGGGCAAGCGATCGGGAACGCTACCCGTCTCTATCGCCTGTATCCTTCGCCCTCATTTTTACGACCCGGTCATTTCTATGGTTTCTCAACTCGAAACCCCCTTAGTAGACATCAACCACCAGCGTCCTCACATGGTTGACGGGTTAGTGCAAGTCTTTACCTGTACTCATCGCAGCTTTTTTACCACTGTGATTGCCCAAGCCCTCCAGATTGCTGGACAGGGTACTCCCGTATTAATTGTGCAATTTCTTAAAGGCGGTATTGGCCAAGGGCACGAACACCCCGTTCGGTTAGGTCAGCATCTCGATTGGTTCCGCTGCAACTTGCCCCGGTGTATCGATACCCCGCAGCTAGAGCAATCTGAAATGACCGCCCTGTCAGACCTGTGGCACTATACCCAAGACGTGGTTGCTCAAGGCAAATATTCTCTAGTTGTACTAGATGAACTGAGTCTAGCCATTAACTTTGGGCTAATTCCTGAAGCAGACGTGCTGCATTTTTTAGAGAATCGCCCCAGTCAAATTGACATTATTTTAACGGGTCCCGAAATGCCCCAAGCCATCTTGGAGATTGCCGATCAAATTACTGAACTCCGCCGCAGTCACCGTCCATAGGGCTTTGCTCAAGCGTTAAGCTCACGGCTTTGATAGTAAGACCGCCTCACCGCAGGTGAATCATCAAAGCCCTTTTGAATCAGCTTGAACTGTCCCTATATTCCTTAATAGACCTGCTGCATGAATGCTTTTTTGAGGGCGTGAATCGTTTCCCGGCTTCGCTGGGAAACGATTCACGCAGGAGGTCTAATGAACAATGCGTTGGTCGGTAGTACCAGGCAATTAGGGCATTGCGTTCATCTCTGGCGATCGCTGTCCAAATTGTGGCATATCCTGATTAGCCGATCTATATCAGGCGCAAACGGTTAGAATTTTGAAAATTCGACCTCAGCAAAATTTCCCATGTCAAATACTCTCGATCTCTTTATCGACCTGAAGGAAGCCGGGTTAAATCTTGAACCTGAAGAACTGGAAGCTTATACGCAATGTCTAGTGGCTGATCTGAACGATGGATTAGCGGAGGATGCAATCCTAGTAAGGGCAAGCGATGTTCCTGAAGGGAGTAAAGCCGGAGAAGTTGGTTTTGACCTAGGGATTTTGAAAGCAGAAGTCAATCTCAAAAATATCCAGGCAGTGCTGGGTTGGCTTACAACCCGCGTCGCTGGGACAACTCTGAAAATTGAGTATGGAGATGTGAAGCTAGAGTACCGTACTCCAGAACAACTAGAGCAGCAAATTCAAGCCTTGGAAAAAATTTCTCATTTGACAGTTAGAGTGGTTAAAAGTAAGGCTAACCCAGGCTGATGGTAAAGATTGCATTGTTAATTGGTGTGAGCAATTATGGCACTGGGTTGTCTAGTCTGCCTGAAACGCAGGAAGACATCCGGGCAATGCAGCGTGCTTTGTTAAACCCGAAGGTTGGTGGATTTGATGTGGCTGAACTGTTGTCTAATCCTGACCCAACTCAAATGCAGATGGCAATTGAAAGACTTTTTAGTGAGAACCGTGGCCGCGATGATTTAATTTTGCTTTACTTCTCTGGACACGGATTCAAAGATGACAAAAGCACGCTCTACTTTGCTACCCGTTTGACTGAAAAGAACCCGCAAGGGCGTATTCGCACCAGCACGGCAGTACCTGCCAGTGCCCTCCAAAACTATATGAGCCAGAGTCGCTCAAAGCGACAAGTTTTGATTTTAGACTGCTGCTTTAGTGGGGCGTTTGCCAACGATATGAAGGCAAAACAGGCAGATGAAGCCGTTGATGTGAAAACCCAATTAGGAAGTGAAGGACGAGCCGTATTAACATCTTCTACCGCAAACCAGTCATCGCTTGGAGGAGAAGGAACTAGCATCTATACCCGCTATTTGGTGCAGGGTTTGGAATCGGGAGCCGCAGACCGAGACGGCGATGGACAGATCATGATAGATGAGTTGCATGAGTATGCCAGAGATAAGGTACAAGAAGCCGCTCCCACCATGCAACCTGAAATATATGCGGTGAGGGAAGGCTATAAGATCCTCATTGCTCGCGCTCCTCAGGGTGATCCAAAGCTGGTCTATCGAAAAGACCTCGATACTCGTGCCAAGCAGAAGCGGGGTAGACTTTCTCATACTGATCAACGAGCATTAAAATTTCGTTGGAAAGAGCTAGGATTATCGACTCAAGAAGCAGAACATATTGCCGATGAAGTCTTGCAGCCCTATCAGGCATATTGGGCAAAGTTAGAAGAGTTTGAACAGGCTGTAAAAGAAATACTGGATAGTGCCCTAAAGCCAAATGAAAACAGCCTAGATGATTTAGAAAATCTCCAGCGAGTTCTAAATTTGCGGGATGAGGATGTTGAGCCAATCAAAAAACAGCTAAACAAAGCTCAATCCATAACCGTAGCTAAAGTCATGAAACGGCTAACCACTGCTCGCCCTCAAACTGTGGCCGAACTGTTTCCTCCAACTCCTCCTGAAAACTTTATAACGGCAAGTCCACCATACAATCAGAGGAAAGCCGCAAACAAAGCCTCTCCAACACAACAGCAGTCAACAAAAGTAATTAAACCTGACCTTGTTCCTCCACACATATCCCCCAAGCCGACTAGCGAATGGAGTCGCCGTAGGTTTCTCTGGATTGCAGGATTGGGGGGAGCTACGGCAGTTACGGTAGTCGTCCTTAATTCTTTAGAACAAACTGGACGCTTAGATTACTCAACGTTGGAGGAGTTGTTTAAAGTAGGGAATTGGGCAGAGGCAGACCGAGAAACCTTTAATCTGATGCTTCAGGCTGCTAATCGGTCAGGGCAAGGCTGGCTCGATCCTGTCAGCATGAATACATTTCCCTGTGCAGTATTGAGAAAACTCGACCAGCTTTGGATGCAATATAGCAATGGTAAGTTTGGATTCAGTGTGCAAAAAAGAATTTGGCAAGAAGCAGGTAGCTCAACCAAATTGAACGCCCAGTGGGAAGAATTTGGTGATCGCGTCGGATGGGTAGAGAATAATCAGTGGATTACTTACTCATCTGTAATCTTCGGCACCCAGGCACTGACAGGTCACCTCCCCTTTCGGGCTTTGTTTGGTATCAGTGGTGAAAGGATTTTAGTTGGAGGGTTGGGAGGAGCTTCTCTGATATCGCGATATGCAGACTGTACTAAATAATCGTTTCACCCCAATTCAAATATTTTGTCTCCAAGCCGAATATTGGCAATGGATTGACCGAACCATTTGTGGTACTAGAGTAGGGTAAACACACTTTACCTCCGATCGCTCCCACTAAATGCTAAGACTCTCTCTCTAATCTATTATAGCGGTTACCGATCTGATGCGGTACGAATAACAAGCTGAAACCCTTGCCCTGTCTGTCCAACGGGTACCTCATGTTAAGAGGAAGCGCTATACCCTCGCAACATTACCTAAGTACAAAGCAACTATACACAGGGAGAGCGATAGAACATTAAGAACTGCTTCGTCCTGCCCTCATGCCAAAGTCAGCTAAAAAAGCCTAATAAGAAGTGCGATCGCTTACTGGGGGTGCTCTCGGCTGGAGTCTAACGTGCTGCCTTCGGTAGCGTGGCTGTAAGCGAATGGTGCAGATTAGTTGTTTGTCAGTCAAACTTCTGGCACTTGTTTAAGTTGCTAAAATAGTTGACTTTTGATACTTCTAACTGCTATTGCTCTTGGTTGTTACTGTTGTTACCATTTTTTTTATGAACTTTTTTTCAAAAAGCCTGCGGATTTCTGCAACCGTTATTACCAGCACAATGCTGGCCACAGCCTTTGGCCTTCCTGCCGCCGCCGACCAACCCCCGGTTGCCACGATTCAAAGCCTCACTGCTGGTGACCGCGCCTGTTACGTAGATCTAACAGCCGATAGTGGCCAAACCTCGACTGAATTTGCCGACTTCGACATTTGTGAACAAGATCTAGTGGGTAAGCGAGTACGCCTCACCTATGAATCTGGCAATATCTTGGCAGAATCTTGTCAGGGAAATCCTGACTGTGGGCAAAGTGAGACAGTCATGCTGATTACCCAGGTAGAGGTTTTGGCACCAGTCAATGCACCGACAACATCTGTCCAAGGTCTAGCCGATGGAAATTATCGCTATTGGAGCGGAACACCCAGTCAGGCAATCATTTCTGACGACACACTCTTGGCCAATGGCGGCACGGTGTTCCGCTTCCGTAAGCAGGGGAACATCGTAACTGGCATTTTTTCCTATGTGGATGGAGAGGCGATTTGTGTCCGGGGGCAGGTCAATGGCAACACCGTTAGTGGCATTGCCGTTCAAAACCTCCGGGGCGCTTCTGTGCTGAGTAGAGGAGAATCTTTTGTGAGTTTTGGCCCAAGTGGGGCTTTATCTGTCCGACGTGGTCGCCAGGTTAGCCGCCAAGTGGTTCGCTATGATAGTGCGCTCCTGAATTTGGCGGGGTTGAATCGTATTAATGCAGGCTCAGTCCTCCCACCCAGCGGGTGCTAGGTTTGAGTTTCTACAAGTCCCTAATCTTTGAATAAAAGCTTGGGGGTTTATTATGTAGGACTTACGCAGTTGAATGATGTTGCAAGCGCTCCGCGCTTGCAACATCATTCAACTTTCTTGTTTTTTCGTGCGAGGTGCGTAAGTCCTAATATGAAAAAACTCCTAGCCGTCGAGGGTTGAGCGGAGTCGAAACCCAGATGATTGGTACCCTATCATCCCGTAGATCCCCTTATGAGGAATGCGATCGCTCTGGTCAAAACACCACATCTACCCCTGCCAAGACGTTACTGGCGCAACATTACCTAAGTACAAAGTAACTATAGACAGGGAGAGCGATAGAATGTTAAGAACTGCTTCGCCCTGCCCTCATGCCAAAGTCAGCTAAAAAAACGGTCGATTCCAATCCTACTGCGCCGTTACCCGACCAGAACGGGCACCGTCCCCATTCTGCCAATCCCCAAAACACCATTCGGATTCGGGGAGCGCGACAGCATAACCTGAAGAACATTGACCTCGACTTGCCGCGCGATCGCCTGATTGTCTTTACAGGCGTGTCTGGATCGGGCAAATCCTCCTTGGCTTTCGACACCATTTTTGCTGAGGGGCAGCGGCGCTATGTAGAATCGCTGAGTGCATACGCTCGTCAGTTTTTGGGACAGGTCGATAAGCCAGATGTGGATGCGATCGAGGGCTTGAGTCCTGCCATTTCGATCGACCAAAAGTCAACCTCCCACAACCCCCGTTCTACTGTCGGCACCGTTACCGAAATTTACGATTACCTGCGGCTGCTGTACGGGCGGGCGGGCGAACCGCATTGTCCTCAGTGCGATCGCTCCATTGCGCCTCAGACCATCGACCAAATGGTTGATCAGGTGCTGGCCTTGCCCGATCGCACCAAGTTCCAAATTCTTGCGCCGGTTGTGCGGGGTAAAAAAGGCACCCACAAAAAACTGGTTTCTGCCCTGGCTGCCGAGGGCTTTGTTCGCATTCGTGTTGATGGCGAAGTGCGTGAACTTAGCGACAACATTGAGCTAGACAAAAACCAGTTTCACAATATTGAGATTGTGGTCGATCGCCTCGTCAAAAAGGACAACATTCAAGAGCGGTTGGTAGACTCCCTGGCGACTTGCCTCAAGCGATCTGAAGGCATTGCCATCATTGATGCGACGCTGCCCGATACCAACAACGTGATTGCCTTTCCGAGCAATCCCGATATTCAACTGCCCGTGCTACCCGGCATGGCGGCAGAACCCGCTGGGCGGTATGGTGATCCCGGTGACTCTGCTGAAGCCACCGCGCCCAAGTCACTAGAGCTAGTCTTTTCCGAAAACTTTGCCTGCCCCGCACATGGCGCAGTCATGGAAGAGCTATCGCCGCGCCTGTTTTCGTTTAACTCACCCTACGGCGCGTGCCCTAACTGTCATGGACTAGGCAGTTTACGGACGTTTTCAGCAGATTTGGTGGTGCCCGATCCCAGCCTGCCTGTGTATGCGGCGATCGCTCCCTGGTCAGAACGTGACAACACCTACTACTTCTCGTTGCTCTATGGCGTGGGGCAAGCCTTTGGGTTTGAAATTCAAACGCCCTGGGACAAACTTACCCCCGACCAGCAACATGTAATTCTGTACGGGTCTGACGAAAAAATCTACGTCGAATCTGACTCACGCTACCGCGACAACAAAGGCTACCACCGCAAATACGAAGGCGCACTGCCGATTTTAGAGCGCCAGTACCGAGAATCTACCTCCGAACCGTTTAAGCAAAAGCTAGAGCAGTACTTGATCGATCAGCCATGCGAGGTGTGTGGTGGCGATCGCCTCAAGCCCGAATCACTTGCGGTGCGCCTGGGGCAGTTTCGGATTAAAGACCTCACTAGCGTCTCCATTCGCGAGTGCCTTAACCGGGTGACGGATATGCAACTGAGCAGTCGGCAGGCGCAAATTGGCGATCTAGCGCTCAAAGAAATCAAAGCCCGACTTCAGTTTTTGCTCGACGTAGGACTCGACTACCTCACCCTCGATCGCACCGCCATGACCCTTTCTGGCGGCGAGGCGCAGCGGATTCGGCTGGCAACGCAAATTGGGTCGGGGCTAACTGGCGTACTCTATGTGCTTGATGAACCCAGTATTGGCTTGCACCAGCGCGACAACGATCGCCTGCTGCACACCCTCAACCGCCTGCGCGATTTGGGCAACACTCTAATCGTAGTCGAACACGACGAAGACACCATCCGCGCCGCCGATTACTTAGTGGATATCGGGCCTGGTGCCGGGGTACATGGCGGCAGCATTACCTCCCAAGGCTCTCTGCAAAACCTACTGAATGCCGAGGAGTCACTCACCGGAGCCTACCTGTCGGGGCGGCGCGTCATCCATACCCCAGCAGAACGACGCAAGGGCAATGGACGTAGCCTAGCCATGCGCCACGCCCACCGCAACAACCTCAAAACTATTGACGTTGATATTCCGCTCGGTAAGCTTGTCTGTGTCTCTGGCGTGTCGGGTTCTGGCAAATCAACGCTGATTAATGAGCTGCTCTATCCCGCGCTGCAACATCACTTTGGCCGCAAAATTCCCCATCCCCGCGAGATGGACGAAATTGAGGGGTTAGGCGCTTTAGATAAAGCGATCGTGATTGACCAGTCGCCCATTGGTCGCACTCCGCGCTCTAACCCAGCCACCTATACGGGTGTATTCGACATTATCCGCGACCTGTTTTCGGAAACGATTGAAGCCAAAGCGCGGGGCTATAAAGCAGGCCAGTTTTCCTTTAACGTTAAGGGCGGACGCTGCGAAGCCTGCGGTGGGCAGGGCGTAAACGTGATTGAGATGAACTTTTTGCCCGATGTGTACGTGCAGTGCGAGGTGTGCAAAGGCGCACGCTACAACCGCGAAACGCTGCAAGTCAAGTACAAGGGTAAGTCCGTTTCCGATGTGCTCAACATGACGGCAGAAGAGGCAACGCTGTTCTTTGAAAACATTCCAAAGGCGTTTACCAAACTTCAGACGATGGTGGATGTGGGGTTAGGCTACATTCGTCTGGGGCAAACGGCTCCTACCCTGTCGGGTGGAGAAGCCCAGCGGCTTAAACTTGCCACCGAACTCTCTCGTCGGGCGACGGGCAAAACCCTGTATCTAATCGATGAGCCGACTACTGGGCTGTCGTTCTACGATGTTCACAAACTGCTCGATGTGCTACAGCGCCTCACCGATATGGGTAATAGCATTCTGGTAATCGAACACAACCTGGATGTGATCCGCTGCTCAGATTGGATTATTGACCTGGGACCCGAAGGAGGCGATCGCGGTGGTGAAATCGTTGCCGTCGGCACCCCCGAACAGGTGGCCAAGGTGGCTAAATCCTACACCGGGCAGTATCTCAAAAAAGTCTTGGCGCAGCACCCGCCGTTAATCGCAGCCTCCTCTTCAGCATGATAAATTCAGTGTAATGTTGGCACCTGCCGTTCGGACTCCCATAGCCATTGCGTTAGGGGCGATCGCCGGAGCACTTAGCCGCTATTACCTGGGGCTATGGCTAAATCACTGGTTAGGAGCCGCTCCCTACAGCACCCTTATCATTAACCTGACGGGCTGTTTTGGGATGGGATTATTAGTAGCGATCTTTCTGCATTTGAATACTCGCATTCATCCCGATGTTCGCATTCTTCTTACCACCGGGTTTTTAGGCTCTTACACTACGTTTTCGAGTTACGTATTGGACACTGCAACACTACTGCAACAGCAGCAGGTGGTGTCGGCTTTGCTGTACTGGGTTGGCAGTGCTGGCTTGGGACTGGTCAGTTTGTATCTGGGCATGGCACTCGCACAAGGAGTTTTACAGCACCTTTCAAGTGAATGATTTTTCTGACCTTGCTGACCCCCTATGGGGTGCTCTCGGAGCCGTTCTGGGCGCACTTAGCCGCTACTATCTCACCCAATGGTGTACTCAACGGTTTGGGCTGACCTTCCCCTACGGGACGTTCATCGTTAACCTCTCTGGGGCGCTACTCATGGGTTTTTGTGTCACCCTCATTCAAGCAAAATTTGCGGCAGTGCAACTTAATCTATTGATAACAATTGGGTTTTTGGGAGCCTACACCACATTTTCCACCTATGCGTTAGACACATTCCAGTTGTTTAAGACCGATCGCCCTCAACTCGCATGGCTCTATTGGTTGGGTAGCCCGTTAGCAGGATTAGTGTGCCTTGGCTGCGGCATATTTTTAGCAACGTGTATACCGTAGCTGCGTTGGTAGGGGTATTGATGTAAGGATTTTTTGATGGGCAGGTGAAGCCTGTCCATCAAAAAATCCTTACCAATTTAGGACTACCGCTGCGTTTAGACGTTTGGCTTCCGAGCTAACAGCCTTGGGGGATGCCCCCAAACCCCCAGCAGGGGACGAAGCCCGTCCCCCACACCCCCTCCGCAAGGCCGCATCGGTATGCATCAAGGGTCGCTGGGCATACGCTACGCATTGCAGGGGTAGCGAAGGGCGATCGCATCAGGGCTTACGCATACGTTTCTTCACAATTTGCGAGCAGGTGCAGAGGTCTGAGACAAAACCTTAGTGAGGTAGTGATCATTCCACCCTGCCTTGAGCCGCTTGGCATGGGTGCCCCCTTTTGCCGTCTTCTCCTAAGTCAATAAATTAACGGCTAGATGACGAATGACGGCTAAGTTTTCCGCACTATAGCCCTGAGTCGCACGAGCATCATCCTCTCGGAAGCCCACATCAAGAATCCAATGCAGTTGATTTTCAATACCCCAGTGACCCCGCACCGCCTCCGCAAATCGTTTTGCATCCAGCGGTAAACTCAGCAAGTAATAGCGCATTTCGCTGCTGATTTTGTCACCGATTTGTCGTTGGGATTCAACACAGCCAATCGTCGTTAATTTTTCCCAGTTCTCGGCACCCACCAAATATTCTGTTTGTCCCATCACCCAATAACGACGATTTTCCTGTCGTCCATGTCCTTTCTCTTCCGTTTCATAAAAGTCATGGGCGATATCTCGAAAGTTTTGTGTGTGGGCATGGTCAAACAGTTGTCTGACATCTTGATGCAAATTCCCCTGATTCCCTTTCAGCGCCAACACGTAATCTCCTTTCTGGGCAAGGATTTGTGCTGCTATTGCCGTTTGGCATCCCATCGCATCAATACTGACTACAGCGCCTGCGAGATCTAAGACTTTTAGAAGTTCTGGAATGGCGTAATTTCGTTGGACTTCTCATGCACTTTCCGCTGTCCTAACACCAGCCGATTTTGATGTGCCCAAGCACTGACCATATGAATCATGCCTTGTTTACCGCCTCGTTCATAGCTGCCCCGAAGCGTTTTCCCATCAATGCTAATCAGTTGACCATCCGTGATGTTAAAGACGGCTTGTACCCAGTTCATGAAGCATTGCTGCTCTTGTTCAGGACGCACTCGAGCAAAGGTTCTCTCTCACGTGTCGTGAGAGGGTATCCCATTGGGGAACTCTAAGAAAGTATGCAGCCACTCTTGTTTAGCGATGCCGTAATTTTCAATCTCGACCCAATGATCGGCTCCACAAATCACAGCACAAATCGTGATCAAGACGATATCCAGGAGTAAATGCTCAATACTATGCTGTGCCCGTGGGTCTTTGAGCGCACTGAAGTGTTCTTTGAGCGGAATCATTGCGGCATCAATCATGGGAGAACTTGCCTCGAAGCTAGGATTGTTCTGGATTCTATGCCCTCCTTTGCATCCGTTCAATTCTTCAGCTTCAATTGTTAAGAAACGTATGCGTTCGCCCTACAACTGCCTGAGACTCTCAAGGCAACCTACGGCAGAACCGTACATACCTTGCCCAGCATGAACCCCTTTCCCAAACTTGATGCCAAAACTTCAAACTTGAATTATCGCTTTCTAAAAGATCCTCTCAACATTAATTGATGAGAAAGCGACTGAGTGATAAGGATTACCTAGCAGCTTGTCGGGGAAATACCTCTATGTTCCAAAATGAGGTAGGAAAGCAAGTATAGCCGCGAGGCCTCGAACATTTAAGACCGTTGATGATGAAGCCACTCTTGATCAGAAAGTTAGCCTGCGAGAGTGCCTGCCACCAGAGCACCTGGCACGTTTTATCGCCAAGGTGATCGCCGAACTTGACCTGAGCGATCTTTATGGGGG
>JBBQFG010000147.1:0-12874 GCA_038321765.1 Elainellales cyanobacterium | reverse complement strand
GAGCAATCACCGAGGCGTGCTAACCCCACAGCAGCTTAGCTTCGCGGATGTTGCTATCAACTGCATCGGGATCAACCCCTAGCTGGGGTTGATCAAATTTCTCATGGCATCCTGCTTACTCAACTTTGCAAATCAATTAGTCCAATCTAGAGTTAAGTACCGCAAAATTTGGGTCAGAGTGAACCGTCCCAAGCGGTTATTGGTGAGTCTAAAAGTTAGGTGTTTTCAGATTATTGGTGAGCGTTGAACGTCCCAGAGCGTTAGGGACGATCGCCGAGAATTCCCGGTGTTATTCAGTAATCTGTGAGTGGGCGATCGCCAACTGGCACACTGTACAGCTATTCATGCAGGAGGTCTATTGTCCAAGGCTCCGACAATACTGTCAGCAAAATACTGATGGCACAAGGACTAGAATCGTTTGAGGCTCGTAACATGGCACTACCACCTCTATAGGGGTTTAATTGCCACCACTCGCAGCCGTCGGTAATTTACCGTCCAGCGATCGCCCTCATACAGCGTGGGGCGTAGATGATCTTCCGCTGTTCGAATCACCTGCCGCTGTTGCTCTGCCGTCAACTCTGCCAATAGACCACTCGCAAACATTCTTAGCCAGTTGGCTAATCCCTCACTCCCTGCCTCCAGCACGGTTGGCCGATCGAACAGGGCGGCATACTGCACTTCAAACCCCTGGTTTTCTAGTTGTGTTGCGTACTTACTCAGGCTAGGAAAGTACCAGGGGTTGCGTGGAGCGGGTTGGGCGATCGCTTCAAATCCCTTGTCCAATGCACCCAAAATACACTGCACATTGCCCTTACCACCAAACTCTGCCACAAACCTGCCGCCCGGACGCAGCGATCGCCACACCCGGTCAATCACCCTATCCGCCTCTGCTACCCAGTGCAGTACTGCATTAGAAAACACCGCATCCAACGGGTTTTCTACTAGAAAATGGCGCGCGTCAGCAACGCTAAAGGTTAAGTGCGGATAATTTTGCTGAGCTGCTGCAATCATCGCCTGCGACATATCCATTCCCTGAACCATAGACCCATGGGTGGCGATCGCCGCCGTCAGTTGCCCCATCCCACAGCCCAAATCCAAAATGCGCTCTCCTGGCTGAGGTTGCAGCAATTCCACCACGCCCTCCCCATACCGCCAGACAAACCCGTGCTGCGTTTCATAACGACTCGTGTCCCAAAGCTGCGTTGACGTTGACATATCAAATCTAAGAAAGCATCACCTTTTACGGTAAAGAATGCTTTTATATACGTCCAATATCTTTTTAAGACCCCATTCATATTCTTAGCGTCTTACTCCGCTGATTACAGCGGTTTGGGTTGAAGGCGATACGCGCTCTGCACAGGCAAGCCAACGCCCCGCTCCCGTGAGAAACTAGATCAGGCACGTTAGGTGGTAGTGATATTGATGTAAGGATTTTTTGATGGGCGGGCTTCGCCCACCCATCAAAAAATCCTTACCAATTTAGGACTACCCATTAGGTTAAGTAGCGGGTCAGCTAGCGGCTGACGAACGGGTTTGGCAACAAAAAACGACTACAACATTAAAGGACACCAAGAGACTCGACCAGAGGATTGGTCGTGGAAATTTTGGTTTACGCTGCCGATTTATCCCTATGGCAGACGGCGATCGCTGCTCACTGAAGTGGTGCGCGATCTGGTGTGGACGATTGATCAAGTGCAGGGCATTTTTTATGTTGTGGTGCCTATTCGCATGACGGTGGTGAAGCTGGAAGCAGGAGGGCTGCTGGTCTACGCTCCCGTTGCTCCAACGCCAGAGTGCATTCGGCTGATGAATGAATTGGTGGCCGTGCATGGCGACGTGAAATACATTATTCTGCCGACTATTTCTGGATTAGAGCATAAGGTGTTTGTTGGCCCGTTTGCCCGGTTTTTTCCTGCTGCACAGGTATTTGTTGCGCCACACCAGTGGAGCTTTCCGCTTAACTTGCCGTTGAGTTGGTTAGGATTTCCCCGCCAGCGCACTCACCTGTTACCTGCCGATCCCCGCGAGGCTCCGTTTGCCAACGAGTTTGACTACGCAGTACTGCAACCCGTTGATTTGGGGCCAGGGCGGTTTTCGGAAGTGGCGTTTTTTCATCGGCGATCGCATACCCTTTTAGTCACCGATTCCATTGTCTCAGTACCTGAAGAACCGCCCGCCATTGTGCAGCTAGATCCCTATCCGTTGCTCTATCATGCCAAAGACAACGGCAACGATCGAATCGAAGACACGCCTGATATGCGTCGTAAGGGCTGGCAGCGGATGGCGCTGTTTGCGCTCTTTTTTCGCCCCAGTGCGCTAACCACGGCTGATTTGGTTCCCTCGATTCGAGCTGCGTTCCAGGCAGGCGATCGCTCTCGCAAAGCGTATTTTGGTTGGTTCCCGTTTAAGTGGAGTGCCACCTGGCAGCAGTCCTTTTTTGCTCTGCATGGGGGTGGGCGGCTATTTGTGGCTCCCATTTTGCAAACGCTGATCCTCAACCGTGCCCCTCAAGAGACGCTGAATTGGAGCGATCGCGTGGCTCAGTGGGATTTTGATCACATCATTCCCTGTCACTTTGATGCGCCCGTTGCAGCAACTCCCGCGCAGTTTCGTCAGGCGTTTGCCTTTTTGGAACGACTTTTGGTAGAACGACCGTTGGCATCATCCTCAGACGAATCGTTGGCGGGCGATCGCGCTATTACTAACGCACAAGAGCTGCCGACAGAAGATTTTGCCCTACTCAAGGCACTAGATACTTGGCTGACTCGCATCGGGATTGTGCCGCCTGCGAAGGAAAAAGGATCGTGATATTGAAGTAAGGATTTTTTGATGGGTGGGCTTCGCCCACCCATCAAAAAATCCTTACTATAGCGGTAGCCATGATCAATAGGACGCCTCCCTGTCATTCCCGCGCAGTCGGGAATCCATCTGCTCGATAGGTGCGGGGGTGGATTCCCGCCTGCGCGGGAATGACGCTAACAGGTTCTAAGCTTTATGACTATGGCTATAATTGAGGACTACCGATTAAAGAATTAGGTAGTCAGGCAAGATGCCTGCTCCACGAAAAAGTGGGGCTTTTAGACTTTTAGTGGCACATTACGCGTATCCAAAAAAGCAGGGTGGGCATTGCCCTCCCTGCTTAATCGGCTACTCACTAGACGCTTGCCCTATACTTTTGCCAGAATTGCCGCGCCCAGGCCGACGCTGACTTCTTCGGGTGTAATCTTACCGTCTTTGTTCTCATCGAGGGCATCGAATACCGCATCGGTACCCATCCACTCTTCGCGAGTAATGAAGCCATCGCCATCCAGGTCATACGCCTTAAAGAAGTCTTCAGCAGCGTGTTTGCCATCGCCTCCTTCCAGATAAGAGAGCCGCTTAGCAAGCAGCTCTTCCAGGGCTTCTAACGCCTTGGTGAATCCCTTGATCCCTTCCTCTAGCTTTTCGGATGCCATCCGATCAGCAGAGTGCATTTGGTCAAAGGTGGCTTTGTCCATGCTGATCTTTTCAATGGGCAGATCGGCTGCCTTATTCGGATCGAGTTTGCGGGGCAAGTCGGCGGTAGTGGCGTGCAATTCTGCCAACAGCGCTGGGGAAATAGTCAGTAGGTCGCACCCGGCCAGCTCTGTAATTTCTCCAAGGTTGCGGAAGCTTGCGCCCATTACCTCGGTTTTATAGCCAAACTTTTTGTAATAGTTGTAGATTGTGGTGACGGACTGCACGCCGGGATCTTCGGTTGGCGCGTAGTCTTTACCCGTGTCCTTTTTGTGCCAGTCTAAAATGCGCCCCACGAAGGGAGAAATCAGGGTCGCTCCGGCTTCGGCACAGGCGATCGCCTGGTGAAGGCCAAACAGCAGCGTCAGGTTGCAGTGAATTCCTTCTTGTTCAAGCACTTCAGCCGCTTTAATCCCTTCCCACGTAGAGGCAACTTTGATCAAGATGCGATCGCGAGAAATTCCAGAGGCTTCATACTGGGCAATCAGTTCACGCCCTTTGGCAACAGTAGCCTCGGTATCGTAAGACATCCGTGCATCCACTTCAGTAGAAACCCGCTTTGGCACGATGGCGAGAATTTTTTTGCCAAACGCCACAGCAAGGCGATCGAATGCCAGCGAAGCCACCTCTGTATCTGTGGCAGTTTCTCCAGCATCATGCCGTGCTTGCTTTAGGGTTTCATCCACAATTTCTTGATATTGGGGCATTTGAGCCGCCGCCGTTATCAAGGAAGGGTTAGTGGTAGCATCGCGCGGCGTGAATTTTTCGATCGCCTGAATGTCTCCGGTGTCTGCAACGACGACAGTCATCTCTCGCAGTTGCTCTAATAAGGTTCCAGCCATCATGTCCTCCTAAGCGATTGAAAAAGTTGGATGTTAGTCATCTTGCCTTGCTGCTTTGATCCTAACTGATGATTGATGAACGGCATCCTACTGCACTAGAAGCCTTAACCTACGTATTAGAAACAGCACATTTTAAGTCTCACCTTTGAGGTACTAAGTAGTTCAACCTAAGAGGATGTTTTAAAAGTCCCCTCCCGTCGCTGGTATAAAAACGGTATCGATCCCCCTAAATCCCCCTTAAAAAGGGGGACTTTGAATCCAGTTCTTCCCTTTTTATAGACTCGAAGCGGCTTCCCGAAGGGTAGGGATGCTAGGGGGGATCACTCAGTGCCCAAAATCACAGCCAATCACTTTTCAAGCATCCTCTATATAAAACCTTAAAAGTCTGCGCGGGCGGCGCAGACTTTTAAGGTTTTATATTTAATTACGCCCATCTACTTAGCTTCAGGTGGCGGTGTTGCTGATTTCATGTGTGATTTTTTTGAGAGGGGCGCTGAGCGCCCCTTTCAAAAAAAATTCATACCCAGATTAAGCAATGTCGAGGTGGCAATATAGCAGTTACTGATCTGGTGCGGTACAAATAACAAGCTGAAACCCTTGCCCTGTCTGTCTAATGTGTACCTCATGTTACGAGGAACCGCTATACCCTCGGAAAACAACGTTCGGTACGCTAAATCAACGCTCCGAACCGGGTTTTATGTGGAGGGAGGAATGCGACACGCCGCCACATAGGACTGCACCAACAAGTCGATACCCGTGATAGCCGTACCTACCACGACTGTGTAGGCTCCCAAGTCGAGGGCTTGGCGAACCATTTGAGGGGTGGCAATGCCTCCTTCGCAGACAACAGGAGCGTCTAACCGAGCAACAAGCTGCTTAAGGAGGTCGAAACCGGGTGGCTTCAGGTGGCGCGTTTCAGCGGTGTAACCATAGAGTGTAGTACCTACGATATCGGCTCCGGCTTCAACCGCAGCGATCGCCCCCTCTACTGTATCGACATCGGCCATTACAAGTTTGCCTAAGTCATCGTGAATGTGCTGAATCAACGACATCACCGTTTCCGCCTCAGGGCGAGGGCGCAGCGTCGCGTCGATCGCAATAATGTCAGCTCCTGCTAGGGCGATCGCCTGGGCATGGATAAACTGCGGCGTAATGTAAACGTCTGAACCTGCCAACTGCTGTTTCCACAGCCCAATAATCGGTAAATCGACCCGCTGCCGCACCGCTTCCACGTGAGCAGGCGTGTCGATTCGCACACCGACGGCACCCTGGAATATTGAGGCTTGGGCGATCGCCGCGATCACTGACGGCTCATGCAATGGCGACTGCGCTGGTGCCTGACACGACACCACTAGTCCACCCTGAAGCGATTGAATTACAAAACTATCTGTCATGAGTCTGGAAACATAAATAGCGGACTTGAGCAATAGCGGACTTGAGCAAAGGGTAGTGGTATTAGTGCAATGAATCTTGACAGCCCTATTGCAGCACAGGCATTGCCTGTGCTGCAATAGGGCGCTACGCGCTTAAAATTGCCCACCTTACGCCAGCAATTCACCCGTTTCTTGCAGGGTGTGAAGGCGGTGATAGATGCCGCCGTGGTTCAGCAGTTCCTCATGATTGCCCACTTCTACAATGCGCCCTTGATCGAGCACTACGATTTTGTCGGCTTCGCGCACTGTGCTTAAACGGTGCGCGATAATCAGCGTTGTGCGAGTGCCCAAAATGCTCCGCATGGCGAGTTGAATCGATCGCTCCGATTCGTAATCTAAACTAGAGGTGGCTTCATCAAAAACCAGCACGTCGGGGTTGACTAACAGAGCACGGGCAATGCCGAGCCGCTGCCGTTGTCCACCCGATAGGCGCATACCGCGTTCGCCCACTACCGTAAAGTAACCTTTTGGTAACTGGTGAATGAACTCATCGACGCGAGAAATTTGGCAGGCAAACTGCACTTCTTCTTCAGTAGCGGTGGGATTACCGTAGGTGAGATTATCCAACAGCGTACCGTTGAACACATCCACTTCCTGATGCACGATCGCTAACCGCCGCCGATAGCCAGTGACATCTAAGCTGCGAATATCGTGACCATCTATCAAAATTTTCCCGCTCTGGGGTTCAAAGTAACGGAACAGTAGTTTGACTAATGTAGACTTACCCGAACCCGATCGCCCCACCAGCGCCACCGTTTGATTTGGCTCAATTAACAGGTTGATGTCATTCAACACCAAGCGGTTTTTGTCGTAGCCAAAACTTAAGTTCTCGAAATGCACCTTGCCAGTGAACTGATAGTTGCGAATAGCATCGGGCGAATCACTGAGGCTGGCAGCATCGCTTCCCAGCGGTGTCTGCATAAATTCGTGAAACTTTTGCATGGAGGCATAGCGACGGGCAAATATCTCTGCCATGTGGCTAATCGGTTCTAGCTCTGCGTAGGCCATGCTCGACAGCGTTAGGGTAGTCACAAAATGCCCCAGGGAAATTTGCCCCCGCAGCGTTGCCCATAGCGTTAGGGCTAGCACCCCAAACACTGAGGTTTCAATCACTAACCGCTGCCATGCAAACAGGGTGATGTACCCTTTGTGGATGCGATAATCGACTAAGTTAAATTCGCGCTCTAGCCGCTGTTGCTGCCGTTTTAGCTCACTGGCCTCGGTCGCAAATGCCTTAACGGTTTTGATATTCGTGATCAGCTCAGCAGTGCGGCTTTCGGTGTTTTCTTCGTACCGCTCTAGCATCATTTCTTTGCTCGTTAGTTTCTGAAGTTCTCTCCAGGTAAAGTTGAGAATAAACAGAAATGACACTAGAAATAGGATGGCAATTTGCCACTGAATTAGCCAGATTACGATGAAGATTCCAAACACTCGAACCACTTTGGGAATGGCTTGTCCGGCGATTTCAGGATAGGTGTAGGTGTGATTGGATAACCCACGTGCCACCCGTCCCGAAATCCGTCCGGCGTTGTTTTCGTCGTAATATTCCAGCGGCAGCGCGAGGATTTTAGCGATCGCCCGTCCCGCGTGGTCGCGCCGACTCCGTAATGCAATATCCCAATGAAACCAGTTCCCTAGCCAGGGTTGCACCGGGGCACGGGCAACGGTGACTAAAAAGATCATGGCAAGTAATACGATGACTGCTACGGATTGACCGCTAGGTTGGTTGGTGAGACGGGCAGACGTGTCTACTAATTGCTGTAACGGCTTGTCTAAGGCTTGGCCTGACAGCACATTGAGCAATTGCCCAATGGCATAGGGAACGGCTAGATCGATAATTTCAAACCCACTACTGACAGCGATACTGAAGAAAGCGATCGCCCGATATCGCTCAAAATAATTCACAATATCTCGAATGTTCGCCATGACTTCTACCTCTGTTTGGCAGTTTTTTCCAGCTATTTCAAACGCTCAAACTTGTGAAACGCCTATCGCTTCAAGCTGTCGCTGGGTTTCGATAGGCGCACGGGTTTGATGACTAACGTCTCATACTACAATTGTAGCTTGTCTGTAGTATGTTGAAAAAAATTGTAGCGATATCTCATCCTTAGGATTGCCAATTAATTAACCTGTAATCTTTTTTTGGAAGTGCCGCGCTCCGTGCAGCACTTCCAAAAAAATTTCATACCCGGATTAAGCAACGCCAAAAAGATTAGGTTTTATTTTGTACGCAATCCTTACCAGTTTAGGACTGCCATCTTTTTTACCAAAAATTAACAACTTACAGCGCTTTGCGCTTGGTTAAGTGCGGGTTATTTTTTAGAAGCCGCACTCAGTGCGGCTTCTAAAAAATAACTGTGGTTTACGCAATTGAAAATTGCTGTAAAAAACAGTGACAATTGGGCTTTTCTAATAGCGATTCGACAAAGACATTAAGAGTGGTTGCAGCCAACAGGCCCCCGCCTCCCGCCCCTTCGAGCGTGACGTAAGGAGTAGCTCAGACAAGACCATCGCGAGATCCTCGCCGCCCTTGTCTGTGGTCTATTGTTGCTTTTGGGATGGATCGCCCTACCTCTAAATTGGGTGGGATTGGCTCTGCTAATTTTGCCTGTAGCCTATGTGATTGGCGGCTATGAAAGCGCCCGCGAAGGGTTAACAACTCTATTTCAGGAAAAAGAACTGGATGTAGATTTGCTGATGATTGTGGCCGCGCTAGGGGCAGCTAGCCTAGGGCTATGGCGACGGGAATATTACTTAATTATTGATGGGGCTGTGCTGATTTTGATCTTCGCCATCAGCGGCGCATTGGAAGGGTATGCCATGCAGCGCACCGAACGCAGCATTCGCGCCTTAATGCGCCTCACCCCTGATACAGCCAGTGTTTTACGCCACGGACAAGCAGAACAAGTGGCGATCGCCCACCTCGCTGTAGGCGACGAACTACTCGTGAAACCGGGCGAATTGATTCCTACAGATGCGGTCATTATTGAGGGATACAGCCCGGTTAATCAAGCGGCTATTACTGGAGAATCTGTTGCGATTGACAAAGCGGTAGGCGACGAAGTGTTTGCCGGAACTCTCAACGGCAACGGAGCGCTAAAGCTCCGCGTGCATCAACCGCCAGAGAGCAGCTTGATTCAACGGGTAATTCGGCTGGTCGAACAGGCGCAGACCGAAACGCCGCCGTCCCAACAGTTCATTGAACGGTTTGAGCGGGGATATGCCAAGGTGATTGTGGTGGTGGGAGTGCTGTTAGCAGTGTGCCCCCCATTTTTGTGGAATTGGACTTGGGAAACCACAATTTATCGAGCGCTGATTTTTTTGGTGGTCGCCTCTCCCTGTGCGCTGATGGCGGCCATTATGCCGACGCTGCTGTCTGGTATTGCCAACGGAGCTAGACAGGGCATTTTGTTTAAGAATGGCGCGCAGTTAGAGCAAATAGGTCATGTGCGGGCGATCGCCTTTGACAAAACCGGAACCTTGACAACGGGGCAACCCGAAGTACATACCATATTCCCTGCACCTGGCCGTTCAGACGCAGAGGTGCTGCATGTTGCAGCCGCCTTAGAGGCTTATTCCGAGCACCCGATTGGTAGGGCTATTAGTCGCCATGCCACTGGGCGTACTGCCATCGCCCCTGTAGCGGCAGTACAGTCCCACCCAGGTCGGGGAATTACAGGGCAATTGGAGCACCAATCAATTGCTGTAGGACACTACCGTTTTGTAAAACCTCTGATCTCAGAATCATCAGAATCAGAGCTATCAGAATCAGATTCTGCTTTGTCCAGCAATTCACATCTACGTTCATTGCAGTATTCACCAGATGATTCACCCGACCGTTCTCAGCATCGTTTATCTGGTTTACCTGATCGTTCGCAGTTAGAGCCTACCCTCTATTCACAAGCGATGGATCTACAACAATCTGGAAAGACGGTGGTATGGGTAATCCAGGAAAATCAAGTATTGGGACTCATTGCTATTGCCGATCAGGTGCGACCCAATGCAACTCGTGCGATCGCCGCTCTCAAAAAGCTAGGGATTAATCACCTAATTATGCTAACGGGAGACAACCAAGAAACGGCTGCTAGTGTGGCTCAGGCCGTTGGCATTCAAGAAGTACACGCCGAACTTTTACCAGAAGATAAACTGCACATGATCCGACAATTACAGCAACGCTACGGCACAGTAGCCATGGTAGGAGACGGCATTAACGATGCCCCGGCGCTAGCTCAGGCTACGGTGGGCATAGCCATGGGGGCAGCGGGTAGTGATGTCGCTCTAGAAACGGCAGACATTGTGTTAATGACCGATCGGCTAGAACGAATTGCAACCGCCGTTCAATTGGGGCGGCGATCGCAACGGATTGTCAAACAAAACATTGCCTTTGCCTTAAGCTTTATTGTGCTGTTGCTTATTGCCAACTTTGTTGGCGGCATGACATTACCACTAGGGGTGATTGGTCATGAAGGCTCCACCGTTTTAGTGACACTAAGCGGGCTGCGCTTGCTCAAATCCTAATTTCTGCCGATGTTAAAGCCATCAAGCACCTTTCTTAAAACGCCCCGCTACGGGCAACAACAGCCCTAATTGTTTGAAGCACGAGCTTCACATCGTACGCAACCGACCACTTTTCTTGATACGCCAAATCGAGCTTTACAATTTCCTCGAAGTCGTCAACGTGCGATCGCCCGTTAACCTGCCATTCTCCAGTTATACCTGGCTTGACCAACAGACGCTTAAAATGCTCCTGCCTGTAGGTTTTAACCTCCTCTATTGTGGGTGGGCGAGTTCCAACCAAACTCATTTCACCCCGCAGTACATGCCAAAACTGCGGCAACTCATCCAAGCTAGTTTTTCTCAAAAACCGACCCACCCGGGTTACACGCGGATCATTGCGATTCTTAAAAATAGCTCCTTTCGCTTCATTTTCTACCAAGTGCTTGAGGCGATCGGCATCAACCACCATGGAGCGAAATTTCCACATGCGAAAGGGTCGACCATCCAGCCCACATCGCAACTGACCATAAAAAATTGGCCCTGGATTGTCAAGCCAGATGGCGATCGCAATTGGCATCACTACCACTAACATCAGAACCAAACCAACCAAGGCACCAATGATATCGATCAATCGTTTATTTATACTTGTGACAGACGAGTGAATGGATTCGCATCTTGTGTAATTTGCTACAGCAATTTCCATTTGAGATAAAGCACAAGAGGAGACAATATTTGACTTGAGCATGTTACCAGCCCCATAGATCGAACCGAGAGATCGGACCGCTATTCTATTTCAACGTGTGTTGCACCTTAAATATGAAAGCGCTGCGTGTTGGTCACTTCATCATAAAATCTCGACCGAATTAAAAGGGAAGTCGCCTACGGGTATTTACGTAATTTTCTTGACTAGACATCTTTTGATAAAGATTTGATGAATATCATTCTACGAATAAATACGTACATTATAATCTAGAGTTTTGACTGCGATCGCTACAAAGAGACTAGTTTCTGTCTATGGATAGCTGATGCGTTTCCTGCCTTTACACTCTTATCTTGATAAACTTGCAGTAAAGTCCGACCAGGTTGTGGAACTAGCCCTCTTAATCTTTGTCATCAGTATCTTTGTCATCAGTGCTGCATCATTGATGAGTTGGTAGTCCTACAATTGGAAAGGATTTTTTGATGGGCGGGCTTCGCCCATCAAAAAATCCTCACACCAATACCACTACCGATGAGTTAACTGATATCCTTTTGGCAAAGTGAGCTGCTGAATAAAGTCATGGGCGTTCACCCGGTAAGAAATATTAATCTCTCCAGCGATCAATTGCCCTAGAATCTCAGGACTTAAGCAGTAGAATGATTCTACGGGTATGAAGCGCTTGTAGCATTATTTAACTTCTCGGCTTTCATCTCAAACTTATGTGAGTTTGTAGGTAAGTTTTAACTGTAGTGTGGGATCAACCAGTAAAAACAACTCCGAAAAGACTAAAAATTTATGCATTCAAAAGCTGGACACTGAACGAATTTGATGGTACAAATGTTCTTACATGGCATGATAATTTTGTACACATCTTATGGAATCTCTAACAGAAGTCCAGCAACAGCTTTTTGATTGGCTGGGAGATTATATCCGACAGAATCAGCACTCCCCTTCGATTCGGCAGATGATGAAGGCAATGGGGTTAAAGTCACCTGCGCCTATTCAAAGTCGATTAAACCACCTCCAAGAAAAGGGGTACATCGACTGGACAAAAGGAAAGGCCAGAACCATCCGTGTCCTTCACGCCCTCGCCCAAGGAGTACCCATTCGGGGTGAAGTTTTTGCTGGAGGCGTTTTAGAGCCTGTTACCGACGATGCCGAATTTCTCGACATTTCTGGCATGGAGCTGAGGCCACAAGACTACGCTCTGCGCGTTACAGGCGACAGTATGATTGAAGCCATGATTGCAGAAGGCGATATCGTAATTATGCGCCCAGTTCAAGAGCAAGATCGTGTCAAAAACGGCACGATTGTAGCCGCCAGGGTAGAAGGCGCAGGCAACACGCTAAAGTATTTTCATCGTCGAGGCGGTAAGGTTACCCTAAAGCCCGCCAATTCAAAATATGACCCGATTGAGGCGATCGCCACAGACGTTCAAATCCAGGGGGTATTGGTGGGTGTATGGCGAGGGTATAACACCTCTATTTAGCAGTGAATTCCTGTGTTCATGAATGCCATTCTCCCTTAGCTGCTGCCATTTGATGCCCTACAGCTTTCGTTTTGCCATGCTCCATGCAGGCAGGTATGAAGAAACCCTTCATACCTGCCTTTCTTAGTTGGGCGTTGCTGGCTCCCGATCTAAGCCAAGCCAGAAATATAGCCATAGACGGATTGGTTAGGACGGGGTGCAGGGGTGGAACCCCTGGCTGGGGGCAAAAGCCCCCACACCCCCTTTGATCCCAGTGTCCTAACCTTTGTGGCGACAGCTATAATTTAAGACTTATGGCGCATCTTATCCAAAAAAATAAGAGGGTTGAATGATGTTGTAGGCAGGTCTGCAACATCATTCAACTGTGTAAATCCTACGAATTGCTGTAAATTGGAGACTCGCTGCCGAATAAGGGACG
>JBBQFG010000146.1:0-12890 GCA_038321765.1 Elainellales cyanobacterium | reverse complement strand
AATCACGGCTTTGATCGGCAAGCTATATTTGCGGGCAAAGGCAAAGTCGCGGGCATCGTGGGCAGGCACAGCCATGATTGCCCCTGTCCCGTAGCCCATCAACACATAGTCGGCAATCCAAACGGGAATGCGATCGCCATTGACCGGGTTAACCGCATGGCTGCCCGTCCACACGCCTGTTTTCTCGCGGTCTTCAGCGGTGCGATCGATTTCACTCTTGCCAGCCGCCGCCGTCTTGTAGGTTGCTACTTCGTTCGCCTGGTCAGCCGTAGTCAGGGATTCTACTAGCGGATGTTCTGGCGACAGCACCATGAATGTGGCTCCCCACAGGGTATCGGGGCGCGTCGTGAAAATGGGCAGCTCGTCCCCAGCTTCGGTGTGAAACACCACTTGAGCGCCTGTGGATTTGCCAATCCAGTTTTCCTGCATCAGCCGCACTCGCTCCGGCCAGCCATCTAACTGATCTAAATCTTGCAGCAACTGCTCGGCATAGTCGGTAATTTTGAGGAACCACTGACGTAGCGATCGCCGTTCTACCTTGGCACCCGATCGCCACGATTTGCCTTCGCTATCGACCTGCTCGTTAGCCAACACGGTCTGGTCGATTGGGTCCCAGTTCACCGCCGATTCTTTTTGATAAGCCAACCCAGCATCGAAAAACTGGAGGAATAGCCATTGCGTCCAGCGGTAATAGTCAGGCGAACATGTGGTGACTTCTCGATCCCAGTCATACGACAAACCCAGACGCTTGAGCTGGGCGCGCATTTGAGCCACGTTTTGGTATGTCCAGCTAGCGGGAGGAATGCCGCGATCGATCGCCGCGTTTTCGGCAGGCAAGCCAAAGGCATCCCAGCCCATCGGATGCAGCACGCGATCGCCCTGCATTCGATGGACACGGGCAATTACGTCCGTAATGGTGTAGTTGCGGACGTGTCCCATATGCAGATTTCCCGACGGATAAGGAAACATAGACAGAGCGTAAAACTTGGGTCTATCAGATGCCTCAAGCGTCTGGTCTAGACCCAGTTCAGCCCAAACCTGCTGCCATTTTTCCTCAATCGCGGCGGGATTATATCGGGACTCCACGAACGCAGCTCCTCGTAGTATTTAATGGCATCAATTGGCTGGCAATATCTTTGAGACACTGCCGTCATTCGGTATTTGTCTCACCATTCTAAGGGAACGACTGTTCGATAGGGTCGTTTCTGCAAACCAATGCAGGCCAGAATTGGCCTAATGACCATTCTCCCTAGCCACTGATTCGCTTGATTCACTAGGCCTCCTGCATGAATGCCTTTTTGAGGGCGTGAATCGTTTCCCGGCGAAGCTGGGAAACGATTCACGCCGGAGGTCTACTGATAATAACTTAGTCACTTATGAGGAAACCGTGATACAAGAGAGGTCGTATCAGCGCTGTCATCCCCGCGAGATTCACGCCCTCCAAACGGCATATCTACAGGAAATCTACTGGTCAATCCTCCCCCTCGTTTAGTATATTTGTACTTAGTTCTCCGCCCTATCTCCTTTCCCAGTGCATATTAAGCGCGTCGAACTTTCTCACTTTAAATCCTTTGGCGGCACGACGCAGGTTCCACTGCTGCGGGGGTTTACCGTGATTTCAGGGCCTAACGGGTCGGGCAAATCTAACATTTTGGATGCGTTGCTGTTTGCGCTGGGCTTGGCAGGTTCCAAGGGAATGCGGGCAGAGCGGTTACCCGATCTGGTTAATCAGACCGTGGCGACGCGAGGACGCGCAACCGTGGAAGCCAGTGTCACCGTCACTTTTGCCTTAGATGACGAAGACTTGGCTGTTTATCGGGGCGATTCCGAACAGGATGGTTCGGAAAACCTGGACGGTTCAACCGCTTCTTTAGACAGCGCGGAGAATACGGATAGCGGGGCGGTTCTTGTCGCCGATGTAGCCAACAGCAACGGCACGGCTAACGGCAATGGTAAAGCCGGAGGAAAACGGAAAGAGCCTCAGGCTTCCCTACCCAGTCCCCAACTCCCCAACGAGTGGTTGGTGACACGCAAGCTGCGGGTAACTCAGCAAGGCACCTACACCTCAACCTATGCCATTAACGGATTGCCCTGCACCCTGACAGATCTACATGAGCAGCTCCATCGCTTTCATGTGTATCCCGAAGGCTACAACGTCGTGCTGCAAGGGGATGTCACCAGTATTATTTCGATGAACCCGCGTGAGCGCCGTGAAATTATTGACGAGCTGGCTGGGGTGGCATCGTTTGACCGCAAGATTGTCCAGGCAAAAGACAAGCTGGATGCGGTGAAGGAGCATGAGGAAAAGTTTCGGATTGTTGAGCGCGAGCTGATGGATCAGCGCGATCGCCTCGCCCAAGATCGACTTAAGGCAGAAAAGTATAAGCGGCTGAAGGCTGACTTTCAGGCCAAAAGTCAATGGGAGGCGATACTAGGCTGGCGCGCTCAAGAACAGCAGGCACGGCAATGGATTGAGCAACTAGAGGCAGGCGATCGCTCCCTAGCCGACACTGCCATTCAGCTCACTACCTTAATCGGCGAAATTCAGCAGGCAGCGGCTGAACTAGAGCATCTGATTGCGCGGGTCAAAGCCCTGGGGGAAGACGAGCAGATTGCCCTGCAATCGACCCTGGCAACCTATGAAGCCGAACTGCGCCAGCTACAGCGCCAAGAACAGGAGCTAATTACCGCAGGGCAAGAAACGGCAACGACGATTGATCGGGTGCAGCGCGAAATTCAGGAGCATCTGCGGACGCTAGAGCAGGTTGCTCAGGAACACCAGCGGGTGGAGCAGCAAGACCTGGCAGCGCTTCAACAGGCGCGGGATCGGGCGCAACAGGGATTGGAAGCCAGTCGAGAATCGGCCAATGCGATCGCCGCCGCCTCGGATGCCTGGGTGCAAGAGCAGGCCACCCTGCGCCGCCAGGTAGAAGCCCTGCTGCACACGCTAGAACCCCAGCGCACTGAGCAAGCCCGTCTGCAAGAGCGAGTCAGTCAACTGCAAGCCAAAATGCAGGAGCACACTGAGGCATTGGGGGCGATCGCCCAATCCATGCGCGATACCCAAGCCGAACGGGCAAAGGCTGAGACAAGTGGGCTGGTGGCGCTTCAAACTGTGCAAACCCTGGCTCAAACCCTGGCGACTGCCGAGCAAGAGCTTCAGGTGCAGCAAGAGACTCAAACCCGCCTCAGCCAAGAACAGCGAGATAAGCAACGTCAGCTCGACAAGCTAGAAGCCCAAACGCAGGCCATGCAGGAGGCGCAGGGTACCGGAGCCAGTCAGGTGATTCTCAATGCGGGGCTGCGCGGTGTCTGCGGTCTGGTGGCGCAATTGGGACGGGTTGAGCCACAGTATCAACTGGCGCTAGAAATTGCCGCCGGGGGGCGCTTGGGCAACATCGTAGTGGACGACGACCGGGTTGCCGCCGCCGGGATTGACCTATTAAAGCAACGCCGCGCCGGACGAGCCACGTTTTTACCGCTAACCAAAATTAGATCCTCTGATTTAAAGGTTCTCCCCGCCTGGAACCGCCCTGAAGGACTGATCGACTATGCCGTCAACTTAATCGACTGCGACGATCGCTTCCGCAGTGTGTTTGCCTACGTATTTGGCAACACGGCGGTATTTTCGGGGCTGGAGCAAGCACGCCGTCACATGGGGCAATTCCGCATCGTGACGCTGGGTGGTGAACTGCTGGAGACCAGCGGTGCCATGACTGGGGGCAGCGTCTCTCAGCGGCAGGGTTCTCTGAGGTTTGGCACGGTGCAGGCCAGTGAGTCGTCCGAGGCAGAGGCTCTGCGCGATCGCCTCCAAGAAATCGAAACCATTTTGCAGCGGTGCGAAGGGGCGATCGCCACTGCTACCACTACCGTCAAAGCCCAGTCTCAGGAGCTAATTGATGCCCGCCAGCAGCAGCGCGAACGTCAGCTCCAAACCGAGCAACTGCAAAACCAGCTTGCTCTCTCGGTCACACAAGAAGCACAAATCCGTACGCAGCTTTCGCAAAACACCCAAGAACTCGCCACTGCCCAAACTCGGCTGCAAACCTTAGAGCACGATTTGCCTCGGCAAGAAGCAGAGCTATCTCAGCAGCGACAGGCACTCACTGATCTAGAGGCATCCCAAACCCATAGCGAATGGCAGCAGATTCAAGCCACCATTCGCCAGCAAGAGGCGGACTTGGGCGATCGCCAACGACTACTTCGCACTGCCGAACAGCGCCTGCAAGAGCTAGAAATGCAGCGGCAGAGCAGTCAAGGGCAGCTTACCCAACTGCGGCAGCGGCTCCAAGAGGGACGAACCCAACAAGCCCATCAGGGACAGCAGCGATCGGCTCTGAGCGATCAACAAGCAACCCTAAGCGAGCAAATTACTCAAGTCCAGACTGCTCTAGCCAGACTGGAACAGACCCTGGCTTCCGAGAAACAAGCGCGCGATCGCACCGAACGACTGGTACGCGATCGCCAAACGGCTCAGCAGCAGTTGGAATGGCAGCGCCAGAAGCTTCAAGAAACCCAGCAGACCCGCCGCCAAGAACTCGCCACCCTCCAGGCTCAGCTAGAGCAGCAGCGCGCCGAGCTGCCCGATCCCCTACCCGAAATCCCCGATGGAATGGACGATTTGGCTGCCTTGCAGCATGAATTGCGATCGCTCCAGCGCCGCATCGAAAACATGGAACCCGTCAACATGCTGGCACTAGAAGAATACGAGCGCACCCAAACCCGGCTAGAAGAGCTAACCCAAAAACTCACCACCCTGGCCGATGAGCGCAGCGAACTCCTGCTCCGCATCGAAAATTTCACCACTCTGCGCCAGCGTGCTTTCAAAGAAGCCTTTGATGCCGTCAACATTAACTTCCAGGGGATTTTTGCCGAACTCTCTGATGGCGATGGTTACCTCCAGCTCGACGATCCCAACGATCCCTTTGGCAGCGGACTCAACCTCGTCGCCCATCCCAAAGGCAAGCCCGTCCGCCGTCTTGCTTCTATGTCGGGGGGCGAGAAGTCTCTTACCGCTCTCAGCTTCATTTTTGCCCTTCAGCGTTATCGTCCGTCGCCCTTCTATGCCTTCGACGAGGTCGATATGTTCCTGGATGGAGCCAATGTAGAGCGGTTATCTAAAATGATTAAGCACCAAGCGCAGCAAGCCCAGTTCATTGTCGTTAGCCTACGCCGCCCGATGATTGAATCAGCAGAACGCACAATCGGGGTTACCCAGGCGCGCGGTGCCCATACGCAGGTACTCGGTATCGACCTACAGCAACCCCAAAGCGCGTCCGTTTAGTCGCATCTTAGTCACATCGGTTGATATGATGACATTGCCTTAGGATTCCTAGGGATGAGGTTCACAGCTACATCCGCCTAGGGGCTTGCGTGAAAATAAAGTACCAGTAGTTTGGGTTTCGACTGCGCTCAACCCGCGACGGCTGAAGGTTGAGCGTAGCCGAAACCTGGTTGCCTGGTAGATTATTAGTCAGCACATCCGCCTAGCCTCAAGACAAAAAAGAAATTGGTGGGTTATCCGGCTTTTGCACCCCAAGTTTCTCTCTTGACCGAAGCTACGCTGACTTCGTTAAGATTAACTAGTATTGATATCTAACGATATCTGATGTATTGATATTTCAATTGAGTCATCAGAGCCGACACCTCCAAGTCGGTTCGAGATTAGGACGAGACATGACATCTGAACAATTCCGCCAACGCTCTGACCTTCTGGGAACGCAAGTCATCACCCGCAACACTGGCAAACGCCTAGGTGTTGTCAGTCAACTTTGGGTCGATGTCGATCGACGGGAGGTGGTTGCCATTGGCATGAGGGAAAGCGTCCTTTCGGGGGTGCTTTCGGGCGTACAGCAAGTAATGCTGCTCGACAACATCCGCCAGATTGGCGATGTCATCCTGGTTGATGACGACTCTGCTGTAGAAGACGACGTTAATGTCGATATTTACAGCAGCTTGATTAACAGCGAAGTGATTACCGAAACGGGTGAAATGCTGGGCAAGGTACGAGGCTTCAAGTTCAACGTGGAAGACGGTCGCGTTGAAACGTTGATCATTGCCTCTTTGGGGTTTCCGTTTATTCCCGACCAGGTTGTCAGCACCTACGAACTCTCGATCGAAGAAGTGGTCAGCAGTGGACCCGATCGCCTGATTGTATTCGAAGGGGCTGAACAAAAGCTGAGCCAGCTTAGTGTGGGTCTATTAGAGCGGATTGGCATTGGCAGACCGCCGTGGGAGCGCGACGATGCGGATGAATACATCATGCCCACCTCGGTCTCGAATCAATTGGGCACTGGTGTTCGCAATACGGCTCCCCAATCCATGCGAACCTCTATCCCCGCCCGCGATAAGTGGGACGACGACAATTGGGAAGAAACGCGTCGCCCTATCCAAGAACCTCTGCGGCAGCGGCAGCCAGAACCTGTCTATTACGAAGATGAAGCAGACGAAAACTGGAACGATGCCCCACCTCGGCGCGAACAGTATGCTGAAGTCTACGAGGAGGAAGCCTACGAACCTCAGCCCATTGAGGAGCTAGAAGACGTTTGGGAAGATGACGATAACCCCAAACCCTACCGCGCTCCTCAAGTGAATATTCCTGACCGCAAGAAGGTCGTGGAGTATGACGAGGACGTTGATTATTAAAGCGCAGCGTGCGTTCTTTGGCTGTTTATAGAACTCATTTGACATCTTTCCGGTGGATCGCGAATATTCTGTAGGGGCGAAGCATTTGCATCAATATTCTGGCAACGCAGCGTCAATTCGAGTGCAAATGCTTCGCCCCTACTGCCCAAAAATCGCCCTAAATCTAAATTCTAATTAGATGTCAAATGGATTCTATACTATCTGCACTAAAAACTGGAGGCGATCGCTACGTGGCGATCGCCTCCATTTTTTAACGCCTCTCGGTTAGGCAGGGCTAAAACACCGTCATAGGCGCGACTCTACACCCACGAAAAGACTGCGGTTTAATTGCTCTGGCGATCGCAAATTTGTTTAGACGTAGCCCCAGATACAAATCTAGCGTACCAAGGTTGATTTACTATAGGGCAAATTGCTTGGGAGTTTTACGTGGTTTCAATTGTGACGGAGGGGCGATCGCTGTCTGAACTGGCAACCGAGCTAGATTTAGACTTCTTCCTGGTTTCTTACACCGACCTACTAGGAGGAACGCGAGCCAAACTAGTGCCTGCTACGAAAATTGCAGTAGTAGAAGCGAATGGAGCCTGCTTCGCTCCCTTTGCCTCCAATTTAGGATTAGGCCCTGACGCTCCTGACATTGCCGCCATCCCCGACCCCAATTCGCTGATTGTATTGCCCTGGCAGCCGAACGTGGGCTGGCTAGCCAGCGACGTGTATATGGAGGGTAAGCCGTTTTTGGCTGCCCCCCGGATGATTTTCAAACAGGTAATCGAGCAATGTACCCAATTGGGCTATCGCTATAAAACCGGGGTCGAGGCCGAATTTTGTTTGCTCAAAAAGACTGAGCAGGGCTACAAAGTCGCTGATGCGCTCGATACCACCGATCGGCCTTGTTACGACCAGCTCAATCTGATGCGGCAGTTTGATTTGATCTCAACCCTGGTGGACTACATGGAGCATCTGGGCTGGGAGCCGTATCAGTGCGACCACGAAGATGCCAATGGACAGTTTGAGATTAATTGGACATATGACGATGCCCTAGTAACAGCCGATCGCCACGTCTTTTTCAAATACATGGTGAAGAGCTTGGCAGAGCAGCGGGGGCTAACCGCTAGCTTTATGCCCAAGATATTCAGCAATCTGACGGGCAATGGAGCGCATCTGCACATGAGCCTGTGGAATGGCGACCAGAATGCCTTTGACGACAAGGCAGACAGTATGGGCATCTCGGCGATCGCCTACGAGTTCTTAGCAGGGGTGCTCAGTCATGCCCGTGGCCTCTCTGCCCTCAGCAACCCTACCGTCACCTCCTACAAGCGTCTAGCAGCTAGCACCACCACATCTGGAAGCACGTGGGCACCCCGCTACATTTCCTATGGTGGCAACAACCGCACTCATATGATTCGCATCCCAGAGGGCGGAAGGTTTGAGTGCCGCCTGATTGATGGCGCGGCTTGTCTCTATCTGGCTCAAGCAGGTCTACTAGCTGCCGGATTAGAGGGTATGGCTCAGCATCTCCATCCCGGCCAGCCGCTTGATGGCAATCTATTTGTCAGCGGTTCAGAATTTCCTGGTCTGCAAGTGTTGCCAGCCAGCTTACCCGAAGCCCTGCACTGTCTCCAAGGTGATTCTCTATTGATGGATACGCTGGGCGAGCAGGCTAGCAAAACGTTTTTAGAATTTAAGCAGCAGGAATGGAACAGCTACAGTGCCGCCATTACGCCGTGGGAATTGGAGCAATACATTAACTGTTAAGCCAATTTAGGACTTATGCAGTTGAATACCGTGGCGGGCGCTGAGCGCCCGCCACGGTATTCAACTGTCTTGGGTTTTCGCTTACGGGTAATGCTAGAACATCATCCTGGATTGCTTTGACTCGCTACTTGAATCATATCGGCGATCGCCTGGGCGACTACAGGGTTTTTCCAATAGCTGCCATGCGCCTCTCCTCCAAACAGCAACGGCATAATTTGCTGCTGCACGGGCGTTAGTAGTCGTTCCTTCAGCGTGTTGGATGGAACTAGCACGTCTTGGAGTTGTACCAACGGATTTGGGTCATTGGCGGTATCTAACAGCAGTGGCATTACCCCCTCTAGGGGATAGGCAACGGGATCACCCGGATGAGCAAAGTTGCGCCAAGGAAGAGGCTGTAGCCGACGATCATAAAGGGCATTTAGTAACTCTTTTAATTTGGGCGTTAGGTCGTGGCTGCTACCTTTACTCTGGTTTACTAAATTGAACAGGGCGATCGGTGACCCCATTGTGGATACGCTTGCTAGCGGAATCCCAACTTGGCTATCTGCCCCTAAGCCAAACATGGCGTTGCGGATGCTTTCCACACTGTTGCGAATATCTTCTTCTAATCGAGGGTCTTCCCAGCGCCCAGCAAACAAGATGTCGAATAGAATGACAGTGCCCCAGCTATGGGTCACCAAGTGAAGGCGATCGCCCTTTGCAACATCTTTAAGCTGTGCTAGCCCTTGCAGCTCTAGCCTTCTGACGACTTCCGACCCGACGTGCCGACTGAGATAGAGCGCCGCGTCTCCGACAAATTCTAAAATTTGTTCTGAACGAAACTTGTTGAACCAGAACTTAGACCATGTCGGTGACTTCTGGAAGCCTTGAAGCAATTCCTGTTGAGCTTCTATACCAACATCGCCCCAAAATAAAATAATTGGCTTGAGGGTAAGATTTACGTCGGTGAGAGATGCCTGAATGCGATTGAATAAGGTAGTTGCAAGAGAGTTGAACTCGTCTTGCTTGCGGGTTTTGACACCATGGATGAAGAGTACATAGTCTGTGGGCATAACCGTTACTCCGAAAACGTTGGGGCTGAATTGCTACGTTTAGATTCGTTGCGGTCAAACGATATTCCAGATAGGCGATCGCAATTGTTAGACTTTGTGATGTTATTCCTCCAGCAATTTTTGATCGTTAAACATCTTAGCCATTCAGTGTTGCAGAATGGAGGCATGAATTTGAGTCGAATCGACAGTCTCTATCTTGAGCAAACTCCATCTTGAGCAAATTTTAAAACAATGCAGTTCCCGTTTGTAGCGTCCACCTCAACATCTAAAAAAATCACTCTCGGTCGCTACCGATGGGGGGTGCTTCTCCTTTTACTCTGCCTATCTCTTTCAGGGTGCGCTAAACCCGACTCCCGTACAACATTTTTGGATACTAAAAACTGTATCGAATGCGATTTGAAGGGTACGGACTGGAGTCAAAAAGACCTTAGCAGCGCCAAATTAAACCGAGCTGATTTGACGGAGGCCAACCTTAGCCAGACCAACCTTAGCGGTGCGTTGTTAGATTCAGCTAACCTGAGCGGTGCCAACCTCAGCAAGGCTAACTTGAGTGGTGCTGCGTTGCCAGGGGCAAATTTATCTGGGGCGAATTTAGCGGGCGCAAATTTGACTAAGGCGTTTTTGAGAAGTGCTGATTTAAGCAACGCTAATTTGAGTGGCGCAAACTTGAGTGAAAGCGATCTTAGCAATGCCAAAATGGATGGGGCAACGTTGACGGGAGCCACATTCCAAGATGCGCTTTTGCCCGATGGTTCAGTTCAGAAGTAGAGTGGCTTTGCTAGGGCTGGCAAAGCTGCCCTGTAAAACGCCATGCTTCTGTAAACGCCTGACAGGGATGAACTGTGCATGGGAGCCGATCATCTCCTGAACAGAAAATGCAGCGATCGCAAGGAATTTGGTGCAATCGGCATAGTCGCTGCACCCCATCTTGGACGGCAGCGGCGATCGCCCAAAATAGCCCCACTAATAACAGCCAAATAATTGACGGGCAAAGAAGAGCTGCCATTGGTTTCAGCTAGCACCCCGTTCCTACAGATTGTGCCAGGACATAGGCCCCCACACCTGCCCAAACTTTGATTTGACGTTTCATGTTTAGGTAGTCCTAGATTGGTAATGATTTTTTGAAACGCGGGCTTTGCCCGCGCTTCAAAAATCATTACATCAATACCACTACCAGATGTTGAACGACAAGTGGGTACCCTAAAAACTGAACTCAACTCACTATGCGATCGCCATGATTTTGTGCATTGAAAATGTGCTTGCGGCTGACACCCTGAGAACTATCGTTAGCAGCTTAGAAACAGCGGAGTTTGTGGATGGCAAAACAACCGCTGGCTGGCACGCCACGTTGGTAAAGCACAATACTCAGCTCAAAGGCAGTGATGCAGTGGCTCAAGAAGTGCGAACCACTGTGATTAAAGCTTTGCAAAAAAACGCGCTGTTTCAAATGGCGGTACGACCCAAAACCATTCGAGTGCCGATGTTTAGCCGCTACGAAGCAGGGATGTCTTACGGGACTCATGTAGACAATGCAATCATGGGCGATGCGCCTGCCATGCGGTCAGACGTATCGCTGACCCTGTTTCTCAACCCACCTGATGCCTACGAAGGCGGCGAACTGGTGATTGAAGATACGCAGGGTATGCAACCCTTCAAGCTAGCCGCAGGCTCAGCGATCGTTTATCCTTCGACCACACTGCACCGGGTTGAACCAGTGACCGAAGGGGTGCGCCTGGTAGCTGTGACCTGGGTGCAAAGCTTGGTGAGAGATGCGGGCGATCGCGAGATTCTGTTCGACCTAGATACCGCTCGACAAGTTCTGTTTGAAACCCACGGCAAAACCCCAGAATTTGACCTGATTTCTAAAAGCCACGCCAACCTGCTGCGAAAGTGGGCAGAACTCTGAACCCGCCTTCGGATGTTGCCGATTTGGTGGCTAGTTCTTGCAATGGTACGAGCAAAGGCAACCCTCGCTCGTATCATTGCAAGAATTGGCAGTATAACGGTAGCCATGATCAATAGGACGCCTCCCTGTCATTCCCGCGCAGGCGGGAATCCATCTGCTCGATAGGTGCGGGGTGGATTCCCGCGCAGGCGGGAATGACGCTGGTATGTCCTAAGCTTTATGACTATGGCTATACATTTAGGAGAAACGGTGCTTTGGAATGTTTCTACTTCCAGCCTGCGCGATCCATAATTCGCAGTGCCTCAGCATTATTGCGTCCAAATGTACCCGCATTCACCGAGTCTTCTTGGAACTGTCCAAAGCTCACTACGACTGGATCAGCCGCAACCCCTGCTACAACCGGGTATTCATAATTGCCCAGAGCAAACAGACTTTGAGCTTGTTGGCTGGCTAAGTGCTCTAAGAACTGAACGGCGGCCTCTCTATTAGGAGAGTTTTTGAGTACACCGCCACCGGAGATATTGATATGGGTGCCGCGATCGCGCTGGTTTGGGAAAAAGATGCCAACTTGGTCGGCTACAGCCCGTTCTTCTGGCTTGTCCGATTTGACTAGGCGGGCGTAGTAATAGGTGTTGGCGATCGCCACATCGCCAGCGCCAGCAGCTACCGCCTGAATCTGTACGGTATCGCCCCCTTCGGGTGGACGGGCAAAATTGGCGACCAATCCGCGTGCCCACTGTTCCGTCTCGCTGGCACCGTGGGCGGCCAAGAGTGCGCCTGTCATAGACAGGTTGTATACATTGGTGGAAGAGCGCACCAAAATCTTGCCGCGCCACTTTGCATCGACCAGCGCTTCGTAGGTAGAAAGTTCTGCTGGATTAACGCGGTCTTTGCTATAAAACAGCACCCGCGCCCGTTTTGAAAACCCAAACCAGTGCCCGTCTGGGTCGCGCAGGTTAGCAGGAATGGCAGAGGTTAACAGATCAGAGGAAATAGGCTGCAAGATGTCAGCCTCTTGGGCGCGCCAGAGCCGCCCTGCGTCTACTGTGATCAAAACATCAGCAGGACTGTTTGCCCCTTCACTTTTGACCCGTTCAATCAGTTGATCGGCTTCCGCCTCTACCAGGTTTACCCGAATGCCCGTGCGATCGGCAAAGCTTTGATAGAGTGCATCATCTGTATCGTAGTGACGAGCAGAATAGAGATTGATCACGCCTGCCTGGGCAATGCGAGCGGGCTGGGCTGGACGTTGTTGTGCTAAACCCTTCCGGGTTTGTCCCAACTGGGCGATCGCCGTTGCCGCTACTGCTGTCCCCGTAGCCAGAAAAACTCGCCGGGTTATTTTTCTCATTGATTTCTACTCCTAAAGATTTTGTGCAGTCCTCGACAGCCACAGATAAACCTCGTCTAACTTGAAACCCAGAGTTTCCCTCACCCTTTTCATATATGCCGAAGGCTTTAAGCCCTCTCCCTGGGGAGAGGGACTTTGAAAGCTTTTCCGGCTCCCCTCGCCCTTTGGGAGAGGGGCTGGGGGT
>JBBQFG010000145.1:0-13071 GCA_038321765.1 Elainellales cyanobacterium | reverse complement strand
ATTGTGAAAGCGATCGCCCTATCTCAATAAAGGCCGTATCAATATTGTATAGCGGTAGCCATAATCAATAGGACGCCTCCCTGTCATTCCCGCGCAGGCGGGAATCCATCTGCTCGATAGGTGCCAGCGTCATTCCCGCCTACGCGGGAATGACGCTGGCATGTCCTAAGCTTTATGACTATGGCTATATAAAGCACTTATAAACCAGTAACGTTGCTCTGAAGAGCCCGTTATGGCTGTCGCCACAAAGGTTAGGACACTGGGATCAAAGGGGGTGTGGGGGCTTTGCCCCCAGCCAGGGGTTCCACCCCTGCACCCCGTCCTAACCAATCCGTCTATGGCTATAAAACGTGTCGTAGATGTTGGGCCTGAGATAATTTTTTTCAAAAAGCAAAAACTAGGCTCAATCCCTAAAATTGGCCTTTGGCAGATTCTTGTTATCGTTAGGGTTCCTCTCATCTGCACAGCATGACTTCTGTTGCTCGCAAAAATTTATTTGAAGATATTCCTCGTTTTCTGGTTGCACAGGCGGGGATCGTGTTTGCTGTTAGTCTAGTCACGATTCAGACTGGTATTTTGAACGGGTTTAGCCGCTCTACCGTTACCCTAATCGATAATTCTCAGGCCGATGTGTGGGTTGGCGCCAAGGAAATGGTCAACCTACAGCTCACGTTACCTATTCCAGCAGGCATGGTGGCAGAGGCGCAAAAGGTTGATGGAGTAGATCTGGCAGAAGCCATGATTACGCGCACTACGACTTGGCGCAGTCCAGATGGTGAAATTGCACCAATGCAGATTTTTGGCTTTGACCCAGCAGGTGAGCTATTTAACCCTGGTGCACTGTCTGCCGACACGCTTAAAGCTTTAGAACAGCCGTACACTATCCTGCCCGACCAAGCCAATAAGTCGTCCATTAACGTCAATGCTGTTGGAGATATGGGCAGCATCGGCTCTCTATCGGCTGAGGTGGTGGGGTTTACGCAAGGTACCCAGTCGATCGCGTCTAGTACCTATGTGTTTGCGTCTCTGCGTAATGTCAATGCCTATCTGACAGCGGGTTACACCACCACGACAAACTGCCGACTAGAGTCAGGTAAGCTGCTTTGCAATAATGTGTTTGAGCGAAATCAAGCCCAAACTGCGATCGCCGCCCCTCCAGCGGTAGCCGCGAGTGATGCCATTACCTATGTATTAGTACGGGCAAAGCCAGGAGAAGACTTAGAGGTGCTAAAGCAACGGCTAGAGGCAGCGTTACCCAATACCCGTGCCTTCACGCGTGCAGAAATATCGGAGCGTACTCGAAAATACTGGGTAGAACGAACCGGAATTGGTTTCGTATTGGGGTTAGGAGCCGCCGTGGGCGTAATTGTGGGAATGGTAATTGTAGGGCAAATTCTTTATTCTTCTGTAGCCGACCACATTAGAGAGTTTGGCACACTCAAGGCAATGGGAGCGTCAGACTGGGTTATTTACTGCATTATTATCGAGCAAGCATTATGGATGGCAGTGCTGGGATATCTTCCCAGCGTAGGGTTATGCATTGGTTTAGGAGCTTGGACGTTTGCTACTCAAGGCATAACTATTCTAATTACGCCTGTTACTGCAGTGGGTGTACTAGGTGTCACGGTAGGGATGTGTGTGACCTCTGCGCTATTTGCCATCCAAAAAGTGATGCATGTAGATCCGGCTATTGTGTTCAAAGCTTAAGAGGTTACTATTGCCTAACGCGCGATAAGTAGATGAGCGTAATTAAATATAAAATCTTAAAAGTCTGCGCCGCCCGCTGCGCGGGCGGCGCAGACTTTTAGAATCTTGTTTTTATTTAGGTTGAACTACTTACCATTCAACCGTGTTGGTCTTAATTTTTAAAGTTTCTATGGATTTTGTATGTTCCGTGTCGTTTGCTACGGAGAGATAAAAATTCATCTGGGTAGACTAGAGGGGTGCCAAGTAAATCTATATTGCAAAACCTGAATTCGACACTCCGATCGATGAAGTTGTGAAATGTGGGGATGTCAATGACAACTCTGGAAACGACTTTGGCGATCGCGACTTATTGCTGACGCGGCATTTTCCCCGTCAGCTAATTGATTACTAAAAGAGCGGTTCACCGCTTTTTTAAAAAAGTCATTTTTCCAGCGGTTTTTTGCTGCCCGATCAGATGAGCCAGATGGATGAAGCCAGTTTTCAACCATTTCTCTTATTCTGAAAGGCTGGAGGTTATTAACCTTAAGGCAAAATTCTGTCTTTGAGCAATATATCTGGTATGGAAACTTCTAGAACGCTTAGAAGGTCTAACCGATATAGGGTCTTGTTTACATCACCTTTTGAGCTTACGCCGTCAATCTTTAATTTTCATGACTGTTTCTCAAATCCAATTTCCTGGCTTGCCGACGTATCTATCCAACTCCCAGAGCACCGCAATTGACTTGGCAAAGACTCGGGTTGAGGCGATCGCTGCTCAACATATTGCAATGGTATTTGAGCAAGGTGCAGAGCGATTTCAGGTTCTAAGCGATATCAACTTAGAGATTCCTTCTGGCAGTATTCAGCTTTTGATGGGGCCGTCTGGCTCTGGCAAGACTACATTGCTGTCTATTTTGGCAGGCATTTTAACGCCAACTTCTGGCAGTGTGAGGTTGCTTGGTGAACAGGTGACTGGGATGTCTCGTAGCCAACTGTCAAATTTTCGGCTCAAAAACCTGGGTTTCATTTTTCAGAGCTTTAACTTGTTTCCGGCTCTGACTGCTGTAGATAACGTAGAGTTGGCTCTGACGATGAAAGGCGTTAAGCCGCGAAACGCGCGGGTTGAGGCAATGCACTTGTTAGACCAAGTTGGGCTAGCAGATAAGGCTAAAAGTCTACCGCGCAACCTGTCTGGTGGGCAAAAGCAGCGTGTGGCGATCGCCCGTGCCCTGGCCGGCGATCCACCTATTATCATGGCTGACGAGCCAACCGCGGCTCTAGATTCTCACAGTGGCCATGCGGTGATTGAACTCCTCGTTGAGCTGGCAAAAGAAGCTGGGCGCACCGTTCTAATTGTGACCCACGATCCCCGCATTGTTGACATCGCAGACCGAGTGCTTTACTTAGAAGACGGGATTCTTAAAAGCTAAGATTTCAATCCAAACAAACCTCAAGAGCCTGAATAGAGGAGTCGCCTTGCGGTTTCTCTATTCAGGCTCTTAAGGTTTGTTTGGATCTTTGAAGCGCGGTTCTAGCCCGCGCTTCAAAGATTCTTGCCAACTCAGGACTCTTCAGTCCTAGTGATGATGATGTCCGTCATCGTGATCGTGATGTCCATCGTGACCATGGTGATTGTGATGGGTATGAGTGTGAGCTTTCGCTTGTTCTGCTGCCATCTGAGGATTGACCGCCAAAGCTTGCTCTTCAAGCAGCGCAGAAATTTGGGGATCAGCCCAGGTTGCTGCCATCTTGAGAAATTCGGGGCGATCGTTGACGCAGGGCATCTGCACGTAGGTTACCTCAGGATGCTTACGGCGCAGCCCGTGAATAATGTGATCTACATCCAGCAACGTTTCGTGATTTTCGGTGGCGAAGCCAATCGGCATAAAAACTAATGCTGTTGCACCCAAATCGATTAGGTTTTTAGCGGCGAGATCCGCATTTGGCTGCGTCCACTCGATCAGCGGTGTTTGGTGATTTAGCCAGCCCACCGAAATCAGCGGATATCGATAGATCAACTTTTCGCGCACCCGTTCATAGAGGGCTTGACTTTCATCAATGCCAGAGGTGAATCCTTTTGCTTTGTGGGGGCACCCGTGGTTCATTAGCACAATACCTGTCTGAGAGGGTAGGTGCGCCACGGCCAAATCTTGACGAATTTTTTCTTCTACCATCTGCGCCATCAAGTCAATATAGTCTGGTTCACTGTAGAAGGAAGGGATATAGCGCTGCCCCTTGACCCAATGCTCACTGCCGTTAGTTAAAGCAGACAGAGCCTTGTTGACCTGCTCGACCGCAATGCCGCTGGTGAAGATAGAATCCACCACTAGCAGAGGATAAATTAGAATTTTGTCAAAGCCTTCTGCTTTGACTTGGGTTAGCACCTGTTCTGGCAAGTGAGGAGCGCAAAAGTTAAACGCTTTGAAGACTTTGACCCGATCGCCCCATTTCTCTTGCAAGTGGTGTTCGACACCAGCGCGCTGCTGTTCAAAAATGGCGTTGTGGGGAGAGATGAAATGGTCATGCTGGTGATCCCACTCGTGTAGATCAAACATAGCCAGCAGTTTAGCTAAGGGAGGATAAATCCACAGAGGAACAGGCGCAAACTTAGCGGTGAGTAAGTTGAGCGCTTGTTCATTGTAGTTGGCAAAATCTTCGTAGCTTTCGACTTCGCCATAGCCCATAAGCAGAACAGCAACGCGATCGCTCCCTTTATTGGAGATAGGTAGGCTACCGTCTACCGTGTCGTTTAACGTTTGCTGCTGCAGTTTTTCAGGAGACGCAACCACGCGATGTACCTCTTCTTGAAGAATTCTTAATAAAATAACTGAAACGAGCGTAAAGCTCATCGCAATTGCCAAGCAAAATGCCAGCGCTTGCGCCACATTGCTTTAAGAGTAACATCCCCCTCTAGGGGATGGGTACGGATAAATGGAAATCTATCTGAAGAACTATTGTTCCTTGGTTAGAATATTGTTCCTGGGTTCCACAGCTTAATCCCACAGTCGACGACGAGGAGTGCCACCTAGTCGGGTGTGGCTATCGCGTAACAGTTTGGGAATATCTAACGCCTCGGGGCAGCGGGGAAGGCAGTCACCACATTCAGTACAGCGATCGCCCGTTCGCCCCGGAAACCAATGCCCCGCCTTTTCAAACATGCCGTAACGGTAGGTGCCGTAGGTAGTCATGTCGTAGGCGACCGCAAGGTTACGAAGCCGCAGTATTTCGGGAATATTAATCTTTTCTGGACAGGGCAGACAGGCATGGCACTGGCTACAGCGATCGCTTCCTAGTACCGATTGTTGGTGTTGCTCTAGGCGCTCCAGACTATTCACCTCAGTTTGTGTCAGAGGCTGATCTTGGTTGGCCACTGCCAAAGAGAGGTCAAGTTCACTGGGAGTGGCTGCACCAAGGCTGAGGGTGGTAATACGGCGATCGCTGAGTAAAAACCGATAGCCTAGTTCTAAGGGCGTTAAAGGCTGGCAGAGTTTCTGAAGTGCTGCTGGCGGCGTGTAGAGTAACCCGCCTTTATCTGCCGGAGAAATGATAAAAATTCCTAGATCTTGCTGAGATGCTAGGTCGATGGCGGGCGCATTCCGTTGGTTGAAGTAGTAATAGTGCAGATTAATGAATGAAAACTGCCCTGTCGCGATCGCTCGCAGGATGAGGTCCATCGGAGCATGGGTCGAAAAGCCCACATGCCGAACCCGACCTGCTGCAACTGACCGTCGCACTGCCGCCATGCACCCATCAGCAGCCTCAACCCAAGCCAAATGTTCCCAGGTATTTAGCCCGTGAATGGCTAAGCAATCTATATACTCTAGCCCTAGCCGCTCCAACGACTGATCGATCTCGCGTGCCATCGTCGCTGCATCAATCGTTGGCGGAATTTTCGTGGTGATATACAGTTGCTCACGCGGTACTCCTACCCCGTGCCGCAGAGTAGTGCCCAAGTACTGCTCACTATTGCCATAGCCTCGAGCCGTTTCAAAATGATTTATGCCAAAGGCGATCGCCCGCTCTATGGTCTGCTGCGCGACCTCTGCCGATGCCAAACAACGCATCATTCCCAGCGAGAACACGGATAGGGGCAGCTCAGTTTTGCCAAAACGACGGAAACGCATGAGGGATATAGGGTCATGGTTCAGGTGGGCACTTTATTGGCTAATAGGCACGAGCTACGGCCTGCCAACCGATAAATCACTCTAATTTCCGCCATCTCCGCTCTTCGATTGCCCTCGCTGTGTGAAATCTTCTGGACGCAGATCAGACAGAAAATCGCGGAATTCCTGTCGTTCTGCCTCATCCGCATCGCGGTCGACCGGAATGGACGCATCAGCTACCACTTCTTCCATCACCCAGATGGGGCTACGGGTACGCAGGGCAATGGCGATCGCGTCGCTAGGGCGAGCGTCAATTTCCTTTCTGATTTCGCCTTGGCGCACGGTTAAGATGGCGTAGAACGTGTTGTCTTGCAGAGAGTGAATCACTACACGTTCGACTGACATGTCCCATTCGTCCATTAGGTTGACGACGAGGTCATGGGTCAAGGGACGGGGAGGCGTTTGGTTTTCTAAGGCATTGGCGATCGCCCTCGCCTGGTCTTGAGCAATGTAGATGGGAAGCTGCCGTCGCTCCGAAGCATCCCTGAGCAGCACGATGGGATTACGGGTTGCTGCTTCCAGGGCAATTCCAGCGACTTTCATTTCAATCATTCACTTAGCCTCTAGAATCCGTTGATCAACCAGGAAATGGAACCTCAGCGCGGACTGGAGTGAAATCATCTCAAACTGGCAGATTTGAGTTGTCTCCACCTCGTAACGTCCAGCCCTATAACCCAATGCACCCCACCTGAAATCCTGATGATTTAGAGAGCCAGAATAGAAAAGGGTATATTCATACTAGCCTCGGTAGGGATGGCAAGACCTAAATCAAATGTGGCTTTAAGTGGTTTCGGCCTCAAACTGCTATCTTCAAGCTCAAGATGACTTTTAAACTTAGAAGTAGGATGCTCAAAATATTATATATATTGAACCTGAGTATGCCCCGAACTGGGGATGAATCCATATCTTTAATCTTGAAGGTTTGACAAAGAAAGGGGACTTACCCACACTAAACGAAAAACCAAGAGAATTAAATGATGTTGTAGTCGCTTTGCAACCAAAGCAGTATTCACCTACCTAAGCTCTAGCTCCGTTAGGCTAAACAAGGAGCACTGCATCGGTAGTGCTCCTTAAACTTAAAGATATCCTTTGTAGGCTTATGTTTACTGGATTAATTCAGGCTATTGGCACGGTTCATCCGTGGGGAGAAAATGAACTCCAAATTGTTTTTGAATCGGGTAGCGATCGCATATTGGTGGGACTAGAGCTAGGCGATAGTGTGGCAGTGGATGGCGTTTGCTTGACCGTAACGCAGATTCTATCGACAGGCTTTGTAGCTGCCGTTTCTCCCGAAACCCTCGATCGCACTGTTTTAGAATATCGGCTAGACACAACCCCTGTGAACTTGGAACCTTCTTTGCGGGTGGGGAGCAAATTGGGAGGGCATTTTGTGACGGGCCACGTAGATGGCGTGGGGTATCTAGAGTCGTCGGTTCAAACGGCGACTTCGTGGGAAATGAGCTTTACGGTATCCGATCCTCGCGCCTCACGCTACATCGTGCCCAAGGGCAGTATTACCGTTAATGGCATCAGCCTGACGGTAGCGGCCTGCAATGACGTAGGAAGTTGGTTTAAGGTGGCGGTAATTCCGCTAACGTATGCTGAAACCAATTTGAGCTATTTGAAATTGGGCGATCGCGTCAACCTGGAAGGAGACGTATTAGGCAAATACGTCGAAAAATTCTTGCGATTAGGCACCACTCCCCACTCGACCGCTGTTGCCCAATTAGAAGACATACTCTCCACCGCCGACGCTGAAACTCTTACCCCTGACTTTCTCGCAGAACACGGATACAGCTAAAGCTTTATGAAATCTACCCTTCTCGCTTTACTCTTCTGCTGCTGGTTAATTATGGGCTGCGCCACGCCTGCTTGGGCGGCTGATGTGACCAATGGTGCCCAAGTGTTTGAGGTACACTGCCTGGGCTGCCATGCAAATGGCGGCAACATTATTCGAGGTGGCAAGAACTTAAAGCAGAAGGCGTTAGAGCGCAATGGCTACGCTACGACTGAGGCGATCGCCCAAATTGTCGCCAATGGTAAAGCCAACATGTCTGCCTACAAAACCAGGTTAACTCCCGCAGAAATTGAAGACGTGGCTGCTTACGTATTGCAACAAGCAGCACAGAATTGGCCTCGATAACCCGTCAGGTTTGGGTTTTTGCCAGCCTTAAGTCAAGTGTTGAACTTGAACTCTAAGTAGTTCAACCTAAATAAAAACCAAATTCTAAAACCCTGCGCCGCCCGCTGTGCCGGCGGCGCAGGGTTTTAGAATCTTATATTTAATTAAGCCCACCTACTTACTGGTTTTTCTGCTTGAAAAATCGCTGGCGAACACGATTCACAAATATATCCACTTCGGGCAGGTGCAAGCGGCTGACCAAAAGTCCATAAACTAATAGCCCCACTGCTCCCGAAAGACACAGTTGTAGCAGCAGGTTGAAGAAGCCTTCAGCTCCCAATAGCCGTTCGCAGCCTTTTAGTGTTGCCCAAGCCGCTAGCCCCGAAGCCCCACTGCTCAAGGTCAGCATTGTGATTGGTGCTACCCACTGGCGGAGTGACAGACCGTTGAGCCGACGATTTAAAACCGTTAGCATCACTACCATAGAAACTAGATTAACGCTGACTGTAGCCAGCACCAAGCCCACGGCTCCAAGCGGCTTGACCAGCATAAAATCCAGTACGGCGTTGAGAAAAATATTGACGACACTAATGCGAAATGGAGTATTGCCGTCTTCTAAGGCATAAAATACCCGCACTAACACGTCTCGACCCAGATACACAAACATCCCTACGGCGTAAGCCACCAAAATGCTTGCCGTGAAGGTTGAATCTTCTAAACGGAACGCATATCGTTCGTAAACTACTCGCGATAGAGGCAGCGCCAGGGCGCAGAGCAACGCACTCAGAGGCAACATCGTCAGTGCTGTCATCATCAAGCCTTGGCGAATTCGCAGCTTTAGCTCTGGCCAGTGTTCGGGCACGGCAAGACGCGAAAACAGAGGCATTAACGGCACTAAGATGACGTTGGAAAAGATTCCCAGTGGTGTGAGTGCCAGCAGTCCGGCATAGCCCATTGCCGATACTGCCGCCGCTGCATTGGGAATGAAGGATGCAAAAAACAAATCTGTCCAGACGTTGATCTGCATCATGCCCGACGAAAAGGTTGCGGGTCCCATGATATTGATCACTTCCTTAACGGCAGGGTCGCGGAAGTTAAAGCGAAGCCGTAACCCACCCAATCCTGATTTCCACTGGGCTGGCAACTGTACCAACCATTGAAGCAGTCCTCCGGCTAGGGTTGACCATGCCAAGACAGCACCGCCCAACATGGCATATTGAGGATCTGAAATGCGATCGCCCAAATACCAGGCCAGTCCACCTAATCCAATCAATACAGTAACACTGGTAAATAGTGGGCTAATTGAGGGTAGCCAATATTGATTGGTGGCATTTAAGGTGCCAAAGCCGATGCCGATCAGCCCAGCCAGGGTGGCCATAGGAGCCATAATTTTGAACTGCTGAATGGCGATCGCCTTGGTTTGTTGCAGCACCTGAAACGTTTCGGGTGTCATGCCGTTACGGGTTGCTTCGGCAGCGCTAATAAACAGCCCTGGAGCCACCACCGTCATAATCGGTTCAGCAAATAAAAATAGACCTAGCGACACGAATATCAAAATGCCGACGACCAGCGTAGTGATCCCCTCTACGATGGGTGCAACCTCTTCCTGCTTACGTTTAGCCAGCACGCTGACGATCGCACTGTGAAACGGTCCATTGATCCCGCCTAGTAAAATCAGCAAAAAACCGGGGATCACATACGAAAAATTGAACGCTCCAAATGCTGCCCCTACCCCGAATGCAGCGGCGATCGCTTGTTGTCGAAACAGTCCAAAGAGCTTACTAATGATTGTGGCAACTGCCACAATTCCAGCAATGCCAGCTAGGGATCGAGAGGGCTTTTTGACGTCAGACACAAAACAGAACGGCTAAAGAATTAAAGCAGACAGAGTCTTCAATACTGGAAAAGGCAGCTAAGTAGTTCAACCTAAATAAAACCTTAAAAGTCTGCGCCGCCCGCTGCACGGGCGGCGCAGACTTTTAAGGTTTTATATTTAATTACGCCCATTTACTTATCAGTTGATCGAAAGTGAAAAAAACGATCAAGCCGCTATCAACCAATCATACTGATGTCTTTACCTAAGGCGTGACAAATTTAACTCAGCAGGCTGAGACTTTTGCCGTGTGTCACGTACGAACGGGAGAGAGCCAGGGTGCAGCCTACTCTTCCCCCGAAGTAGCTCGATCTTGCCGTTTATAGCTGTCGCCACAAAGGTTAGGACACTGGGATCAAAGGGGGTGTGGGGGCAAAGCCCCCAGCCAGGGGTTCCACCCCTGCACCCCGTCCTAACCAATCCGTCTATGGCTATATATTGCGATTTAGCAACAAAAAAATCGGAGAGACCAACTCTAATTTGGTCTCTCCGTCAGTTAGTCGTTAGTGGTATTGATGTAAGGATTTTTTGATGGGCGGGCGAAGCCCGCCCACCAAAAAATCCTTACCAATTTAGGACTACCAGTTAGTCAAAGAGGATAAAAACAGCGCTCCTAGAGACAGTCGGATAGTAAAAGACCTATCTTCTACAATACTTCTGCCCGTAGGCGTGCTAAAGGCAAGCTAAGCAACTTACGAGGCCCTGAAACGTAGGCGCGCTTGCGAAATACATCGTATTGGTTGCGCTCAATTACATCTAAAATTTGCCGATATAGCATTAGAGCTGTCCAGACCGGAAACCGAGCGTCGCGACTCAGAAAGCTAATACCACGCTCGGCCTGTGCGAATGCCTTACGAGCCCGTTGAATCTGAAACTTCATCAGTTCTTGCCAACGACTGTCTACCACGCCGTTAAATAGATCTGCTTCGGTGTAGTTGAATAGAGCAAGTTCCTCCAACGGAATGTAGATGCGACCACGTCGAGCGTCTTCGCCGACATCGCGGAGAATATTGGTAAGCTGGTTTGCAATCCCCAGGGCGATCGCTTCCTCCGTTGGGTTAACAGTATCCCGATTGGCTACCCAGGGTGCTGTTTGACGACTCGTATCGGTTCCCATTACCGCTGCCGACATAATGCCCACGGTTCCTGCTACTCGGTAACAGTAAAGATTTAGTTCATCAAACGTTTCATAACGGTTGCGATATAAATCCATCCGCTGACCCGCAATCATATCTCGAAAGGGTTGAATTTCGAGTGGAAAGCGAGTCAGGGTATCTACCAGTGCCACATCTGCGTTTTCAATTGGATGGCCTGCAAAAATCGACTCTAGATTTTCTTCCCAATGGTCGAGAGTTGCATCGGTTGTATATTCTGCAGTTGCTCCATCAACTAACTCATCGGTGCGGCGACACCAGACGTAAATTGCCCAGATGGCTCGACGCTTGGTTTCCGGCATCAGCAAAGTGCCAAGATAGAAGGTTTTGGCGTACTCCGCCGTAATTTGGCGGCAGTGTTCGTAGGCTTCGTAGAGGGAAACCAGCGGCGTGGTTCGAGAGGGTCTAGGCAATTGCAGCATTACATTGCAGAACTGGAGGATGAAGATAACGATAAAGCTATCAGCAAAAAGCGCCAAGCTGGTAGCAATCGCCCTGCGCTTTTTGCAGATTACACCTAAAAAACGCTAGTTTAGCGGACAGTAGCCGATAATTTTGCAGGTTTAGGATCAGTTTCACCACCAGTTGTCTCGTGGCTAATAGCCTGTGCTGCTAGTTTACCGGAAAGCACCGCTCCCTCCATACTGCCGAGATATCTCTGCATGGTGTAGCTACCTGCCAAAAAGAAGTTGGCAATGGGCGAGGCTTGAGTTGGACGGCAGTCTTGGCGGCCTGGAGTGGCTGTGTAAACTGATCGAGGCGTCTTCACAACTTTAGACTTAAGCAGCTTAGCGGGTTGATTGCCTGTGAAGTGGTCAGGAAAAAGTTTTTCCAATTCTGTCATCGTTGCCTGAACGATGTCTTCATCAGACTTATCAATCCAATCTTTAGCGGGTGCAAAAATCAGTTCCAGCATCGAGCGATCAGGATTGGCGTACTCTCGGCACGTGTTGCTCATATCGGCATACACGCTGAGCAGCGGTGAGCGAGAGAATAACAACTGATCGATAGCGGTGAGTTTGCGATCGAACCATAGGTGCAAGTTGATAACGGGTACCCCTTCTAAGCCGTCCAATTTTCTGAAATAGTCAAGTGGCTTCCAGGGTTCTGGCAGCAGCACTTTCAGTACATCTACGGACATTGCAGAAACATAGGCATCAGCCGTCACAACCTCGTCGGGCGCGCCATCTAATCCCCGAATTAGAAACTCTCGTACGGTACCATCGTCGTTCAAACGAATTTGCTTCAGAGGTTTTCGAAGATAGACTTCACCGCCGCGTTCTGTGATGTAGTCCATTAAAGGCTGACATAAGCGCTCCGGAGGAGAGCCGTCTAGAAATGCCATTTTAGAGCCATACCGCTCTTGTAGAAACCGATTGAGTGCTGTCAAGAGAATAGTGGCTGAGATTTCATCTGGGCCAATGAAGTTGAGTGCTTTAGCCATTGCAATGAACACTTCTTCATTCACTCGTTCAGGAATGTTTTGCTTTTGTAGCCACTCCGTCCAAGTATACTGATCCATCTCTTCGACGTACGATTGGCCGCGTACCATGGCCGGAAGTAAGCCCAGCCCAAATTTGATTTTTTCCTCCCAGGTCAACATGTCATTGTTGCCCAAAATAGCTACCAAACCGTTGATTGGAGCAGGAATGTCGGGAAAGTCGAATCGTGAGTAAACGCCCGGATTATCCGGTTGGTTCATGATTAAAGAATGCTCTTTCCACTGCAGCCGATCTTCAATGCCCAATTCTTTGAGCAATTGAAGCATATTGGGATATGCCCCAAAAAAGATGTGTAGCCCAGTTTCATACCAATCTCCGTCTTGGTCGCGCCAAGCTGCAACTAGGCCGCCCAAAACGTCCTGACTTTCTAGCACTACTGGAATGTGGCCAGCATCTACTAAATATTTTGCACAGGAAAGCCCTGCTAGTCCTCCTCCGGCGATCGCAACTCTCATGTAACGCTGCTATCCTCTGAGATACCTATTTTCACTAATTCTCATTATATGTTGCAATCTGTAACATTTTGCCTGATTGCAGAAACTTAAGGCAATTTAAGCGATCCAGGGCAAGC
>JBBQFG010000144.1:0-13425 GCA_038321765.1 Elainellales cyanobacterium | reverse complement strand
CCCCTAGCCCCCTACCCTTCGGGAAGCCGCTTCGCGTCTATAAAAAGGGGGGAACTGGACTCAAAGTCCCCCTTTTTAAGGGGGATTTAGGGGGATCTAAAACGTTTTGCTACTAACAATCAGACTTTTAAAACATCCTCTAAGCATTCAACCGCTACCACACCGTAAGGTGAGCACTTAATTTAATCAGGCAACTGTTGCATGAGCCACGCATTTAGAACCTTGCTGCGTAAAGTTGGCAGCGGCACCCATACCAGAAAAGACTTGAGTCGGGATGAGTCCGCTGATGCTACCCGCATGATGCTACAGCAAGACGCGACCCCAGCTCAAATTGGGGCGTTCATGATTGCCCATCGAATTAAGCGTCCCACCGCTGCTGAGGTGGCAGGTATTCTGGATGCGTATGATGAATTGGGCCCTAAACTGCCTGCGATCGCCTCCCCACAACCCGTTCTTGTCTTTGGGGTGCCCTACGATGGCCGCGATCGCACGGTTCCCCTCAGCATTCTCACTGCGCTGATCCTGGCGGCAGCGGGCTATCCCATACTTCAGCATGGTGGAGGCATTATGCCCACCAAAGAGGGAGTGCCTCTGATCAGCATTTGGCAGGGCTTAGGCGTTGATTGGACAACTCTCTCACTGCCGCAGGTACACCACATATTGCAAACGACCGGACTGGGATTTGTCTACCTGCCCACCCACTTTCCGCTAGCGCAAAGTCTGGTGCCCTATCGAGAACAGATTGGCAAGCGCCCACCGTTTGCGACCGCAGAACTGGTCTGGTGTCCCTATGCAGGTAATGCCCATGTAGTGATTGGGTTTGTGCATCCTCCAACAGAAAGTCGACTTCAGGAGGCGATCGCCATTCGCGGCAATACCCATCTCTACACAACCGTTAAAGGGCTAGAAGGCAGTTGTGATCTCCCCCGCGAACGCACTGCTATTATCGGCCTGGGGCAACCCCTGGCGCTGGAACCAGAGCGGTTACACCTGCACCCCCACGACTATGGCTTTGCAGGTAAAAATGTGCCCCTAGACGACACGGCAGAGGCGATCGCCGCCATGCTAACGGTCTTACAGGGACAACCCTCAGAATTGCGTCAGTCTATTCTGTGGAATGCTGGATTTTATCTGTGGCGCTGTGGTGCTGTGGCAACGATCAAGGAAGCGATCGCCCTAGCAGCCGAACTGCTCGATGGCGGAAAAGCCAGCCAAAAGCTGGCTGAACTCTGCACCGCTGTAACCGACCCCTGCTTGGTGCCTCAATAATTGATCGGTAGTGGTATTGATGTAAGGATTTTTTGATGGGCGAAGCCCGCCCATCAAAAAATCCTTACCAATTTAGGACTACCAATTAATCTACAGAACGATAAAGTCGGCGGCGACTTTCTCTCGATTGCACTGCTGTGCCCCGTAGTCTTTTAGCTCGGCGATCGCCGCCGGATTACCCGCCAGTTGCACCAGCACCGATTCGATATTTTGGGGAGTAGAGGGGTAAGGCACCTGCTGCAATGCTTCTATATACCCACCGACCACTCTGCCCCCTGCTGGGTAAACACAAAGGGTTCATAAAGTCGTAGACCACGTTGCGATCTGCCAAGGGCTGCAACTGTACCAACGTGTTAAGTTGAAAATCTGGCGTGTTTAGGGCATAACTCAAGTGCGACGGCTTGTCTTTTGACAGACCTGAGATAATCCCTCAAACTAATAGACTAGGACTTACGCACCTGATACTAAAAACCAAGAAAGTTGAATGAATTTGCGGGTGCTCCGCGCCCGCAAATTCATTCAACTGCGTAAGTCTCAATATATTGACTGAGCATACAGCCCTAAAAGTCAGCTTCACGGCGTTAATTCCTTAGGGCAGAAAAGAGATTCCCCTATGAACCATGCTGAGAGAGGATTTTAACGAACGTTCAGGTTGAGCCATTTATACCTGTTTATGAGATCAAGCCCTGCGTTAAACACCCATGATTGATCTGCTGCTAGTCATGACCCTGGGATTTTTGGGGAGCTTTGGGCACTGTGTCGGCATGTGTGGCCCACTGACGGCGGCGTTTTCTCTCTCTGGGTTGCAAGAGCAATCCAAATCTCATTGGCAGCAGTTTATGTTTCACTGCTGTCTCAATTTGGGACGGGTTCTAAGCTATGCCCTAGTGGGGGCAAGTCTGGGGGCGGTGGGGTCTGTGTTGATTGCCAGTGGCCAAATGGCGGGCATTGGCAGCGGTTTGCGTCGTGGTGTTGCCCTGTTAATGGGGCTGCTGCTGATTTGGATAGGGCTGTTGCAGGTTGCCCCAGGTTTACTGCCCCGTTTACCGCTGTTGCATCCCCTAGCTCAGCAGCCTCTGCACGAGCGACTGAGCCGACTCATGATTAGGGTATCGGGGCGATCGCACGCGTTAACGCCGTTTCTGTTGGGTTCGGTGTGGGGATTGGTTCCCTGTGGCTTCTTGTACACCGCTCAAATCAAGGCAGCAGAGACGGGCAGTGTATGGCATGGTGCCGCTACAATGCTGGCCTTTGGCTTGGGCACATTGCCCACTATGCTGGGAATTGGGGTAGGCACGGCGTGGTTAAGCACCGATCAGCGGAGCCAACTTTACCAACTGGGCGGCTGGGTAACGCTGGCGATCGGCGTTCTGACGCTGTTGCGTACGGGCGATATGACAACTGACTACACGGGACACGCCGCCTTAGTTGGACTGTTGCTGGCGCTCTCCGCTCGTCCCCTCAGCCAGGTTTGGGCTGCGCCATTGCGCTACCGACGAATATTGGGGGTAGGGAGTTTTGTTCTGGCTGCGGCGCATACGCTGCACATGGTAGAACATGCTTGGGGCTGGAGGTTAGAAGCAATCTGGTTTATGCTACCCCAGCACCAGTGGAGTATTTTGGCCGGAGCGATCGCACTTTTGTTACTGCTCCCTGCGGCATTCACCAGTTTCAACCAAGCTCAAAAACGACTGGGAGGGGCCTGGCGATCGCTTCATCTACTGACGGTTCCCGCCCTGGTGTTGAGCGGCGGACACGCCATTTTCATTGGTTCTCATTACCTAGGAGCATTGCAGCAAAGCAAGTTGCAGCAGGCTTCGACAGCGCTTTTGGTTCTAAGCCTCCTAGTCGTGCTGCTACTACGCTGCCGCTGGTTCTGGACGTTTTTTGCACTAGAAAAATTTTATGCTTCGCCTTTTCCACTAAAGTCTACTCCACTAAAGTCTACCCGTCAGTAGACCTCTGACGTAAACGGGGTGGGTTAAAGCTTCGACACAGCCTTACACCCTTTGATATACCAACGCCAGGGCAACTCAGCCCCCTGAGTGATGCCGATTCGAGTGGTTTGGACAATGAGGTTACTTGTGGTGTGGGGCGTATTTCGGCTCGCGTTTTCACGACTATCTTTCTGCTCAGATAACTCCTGCCCAGATAACTCCTGCCCAGATCGCTCAAATTGCTGTTGAACATCGGGCGAACGGTGCTCTAGCCACAGGGCTTGCCCCGGCTCAAAGCGTGTTTCAGTCAAACTCAGGTTAATTTGCAAAAATCGGCAGAGCTTCCCAGGCCCCGCTGCCACACGGTGAGGTTTGTCGTTTCCAATCTCTAACCAGGGGGGAATGGCATCAAGCTGGAGGGCGCGAATCAGCACAGCACTAGGCACTCCATCCAGATCGGTCACCACATTCAGGCAGTGATAAATACCGTAAATCAAATACACATACGCCCATCCGGGTGGTCCGAACATTACTGTATTGCGAGGACTGCGGCGACGATAAGCATGGCACGCCGGATCGTCCGCCGTGTACGCTTCGGTTTCTACAATTTGCCCTCGGATCGATCGCCCATCGGGGAACCATCGCACCAATGTGCAGCCGAGTAGATCTGGGGCGACAGCAGTAGAGCAACGACTAAGCCAGTCAGCCTGAATGGGTTGAGACGCAGTGGTAGGAGAGCTAATAGCTGGGAACTCCGATAAGTACGATAGAACGATTTACAGGTAGTCCTAAACTCAAGCAGACTTACGTCAGATGACGGGGTACGAGTATGCCGGGCTGGCGCAACCCTTCTAGCGTGCTGGTTCCTGTGCAAAACAGTACAGTAGTCAGTTCGGCGAACAGGGCATCGGTGAGGGCATGAAGAGCACCATCAGAGTCGGCAGCGGCTTGTAAGAAGGGCAACGCCAGTCCACCTAGGTCAGCTCCGAGGGCGATCGCCGTGGCAACATCCAGGCCATTTCGTAGCCCACCCGACGCAATCAGGGGCAACGTGGGAGCCACCTGTCGAATTTCGGTAATGCACTCAGCAGTTGGAATGCCCCAGTTGGCAAACGTGTTACCCAATCGCCGCTGGAGAGCATCTTTGGCTCGTTCACTTTCGACCCGTGCCCAGGAGGTGCCGCCTGCACCCGCTACGTCAATGGCGCTAATGCCAGCGTCTAACAGCCGCTGTGCCATCGGGGCAGAAATGCCGTTGCCAACTTCTTTGGCAATTACAGGAATGGGTAGCCGCTGACAGAGCTTGGCAATTTTGGCCAGCAGTCCGTGAAAATTCGTGTCACCCTTGGTCTGGACACACTCCTGCATTGGATTGAGGTGCAGCACCAGTGCATCTGCCTCCAGCCAATCCACCGCTTTCTGGCACTCGTCCAGACTGTAGCTGTAGTTCAACTGCACGGCTCCCAAGTTGGCGAATAGCAAAATGTCGGGCGCGTGCGATCGCACCGCAAATGTAGAAATAACACCCGGATTCTCAATTGCCACCCGCTGAGAACCGACACCCATTGCTAGCCCATAGTGCTGTGCCGTTTCTGCCAGTCGGCGGTTAATCAACCCAGCCAGCTCAGTGCCTCCAGTCATCGATGAAATGAGCAGTGGTGCTCCCAATCGCTTGCCCAAAAAGGATGTACTTAGGTCAATATTGCGGCGATCGACTTCTGGTAAACAACAATGGGTAAAACGATAACGCTCTAGCCCCGTAGTCGTTTGAAACTGCACGTTTTCTTCTAGGCAAACGCGCAAATGGTCGGCTTTACGAGTCTGGGTGGCAGTGGCGGCGGCTGGATAGTCGGTTGGGCGATCGGTTGGATAGTCGGTTGGGCGATCGCCTGCTACCACACCTGCATCTTGATCAGTTGCGATATCGGGCTGCATCGACGACTCAGTACTCAGGCGAGAGGGCTTCGCAGTCACATGAGTAATCGTCAATCTGTCGGCATTGCCGCTGGCTGAGCTGTCAAGCGAAGGAGTCAAAGAGTTGGGTGATGACTTCACGGGGCTGTATGCATGATCAATTTTCATAAGCCAGTGTGACACGCACTGTCTTCTGATAGACGTTTCATCAATAAAACTAAATTGGTTTAATTAGCTCCACGCCATCGCGACCATCGATCGCTTGCAGGTAGACTTTAACAATCTCATCTTTAGCGGTAGGCAACTTTTTACCCGTGAAATCAGGATGGATTGGAACCTCTCGGTGGCCGCGATCGACTAAAACCACCAGCCAGATTTTTGCGGGTCTGCCATATTCTGTAACGGCGTTTAAGGCGGCTCGAATGGTTCGCCCCTTGTAGATCACATCGTCTACCAGCACTACCGTTTTGCCAGATAGATCTAAAGGAATGTCGGTTTTTTCGGGCGTTCGCAAATTGCTACGATTCAAATCATCGCGCCAAAAGGTAATGTCTAACTGTCCCACAGGCACTGTGATATCTTCCAGCGCCTGAATTTGCTGTGCCAACAGCTTTGCCAACGGGACACCTCGCGTGAAAATCCCCAGCAGCACCAAATTAGAAACATCTCCCGATCGCTCAATGATCTGTGAGGCCAACCGGGTCACAGTTCGACGCACTTCATCGGCAGAGAGAATTGCAACCACTTCAGGGGGCATAGCTTGTAACACGTTAAGAAAACCCGGATGGCGTTGATGTTGAGATGAAGAAATGAGTTCAACGAATAGTTGAGAGTGCTTGTGGGCGTTGTGTCCTAGTCCAGCCAGGATATCATTCACGCCTCAAAAAGATAGTCATACTAGCAAGTCTAATAGACCTCTTGCGTAAATCGTTTCCCGGCTTTCACGCAAGAGATCAACGGTAGGTTGGGTCTGAGTGAGACATTTGTCTACTCCATCAGGGTTAGCATTACGCATCACTTACCACGGAGAAGTTTTTATGTCTAAGGAAAACCTAAATCGATTCTGCCAGCGAATGATGCAGGATTCAGCCCTGCAAGACCAGTTTATGCAATTTTCTAATACGGCCAATTCAGTACAGCGATTGGTACAAATCGGGACAGAGCATGGCTATAGTTTTACCAGGGATGACGTAGAGTTTGCCATTTCTGTCGCTATTCAAGACTTGAGCCAGGTAGATGTGCAGTTTGGGGCTTGGCTGTGCGATCGCCTCAATGTGCCATGTCTCCAAACTCACCCCGCGATATGAATTTTGACCTGAATTACCAGCGCCAGACTGAGCCACCAGAGCACACTAGTTCTCGTTAGCCCCATAGCCTGCCGAATGCGTTCTGGGGTAATGGGTTGCGTCGCGTTACCCAGCAGAGGTTTGTGAGTGATCTGCCCTCGATAGGTGTTTGCACCGCCCACCTGTACGCCCAACACGGCTGCGTAGGCGCACTCGCTCCACCCAGCGTTAGGACTAGGGTCTTGGGGGGCATCGCGGCGGCAGAGTTGCCAGATATGGCGCGGCTTGCCAGAAAGGAGAGCTAGGGTCAACACGGTTAAACGACACGGCAGCCAGGTGAATAGATCGTCCAAGCGAGCGCTACACCAGCCTAAATCTTTGTAGGGTGGGGTTTTGTAGCCCACCATAGAGTCCAGGGTGCTAGATGCTTTGTATGCGATCGCCAAAGACACGCTACCCCACGGAGTCAACGCTCCCGCGATCGCCCAAAACAGAGGAGCCATTACGCCGTCCGTGGCGTTCTCGGTGACGGTTTCTAATACGGCGCGTAAGATTTCTGCCTCGGTCAAGGTTTTGGTATCGCGCCCCACATAGCGACTGAGGCAAAGTCGAGCTGTTTCTAGTTTTCCAGCCGCTAGGGGCTGCAACACCTCTTCGGCGGCTCGGCGCAGACTGCGTCCGGCTAAGCAACTGGCTAGTAACGTGCTCTCGACGGCCAAGCCGATCAGAGGGTGAAATGAACGAGCGGCTTGGACGCTTAGCCAACCCAGTAATCCACTGCCGAGAATGAGCGCGATCGCCAACACTACCCCTGCAAGCTTGATCGCTAACCCCTCAGTTCCCAACCGTTTCAACGCAAAATTACTGTAGCCGCTAATTGCCCAGCCCATGACCTGGACTGGATGGAGCCAGTTCCATGGGTCGCCAATCAGAAAATCCTGTAGGGCTGCGATCGCTAACACTAGGGCGGGGTAGAGCGCGGTTAAAGACGGTGCCCACGTCGAAGCGAAATCTAAGGCTGCGATCGCTAACACTAGGGCGGGGTAGAGCGCGGAGTAGGAGGCAGAGTCGGGCAAAAAATTCACGACATTTAATAATTTAGGGCAAATTAGGTAGGGCAAATTAGGAAAAACTAGGGCTTTCTGAATCTAAAGCGTTGCAGAGCACGAATCAACTCTAGCCCTGGGATGGCGATGAACCCTGGCAGCATCGAGAAAACTTCTACCCGTTTGAGCCAGGGGCGATCGCGTCCCTGGCGCTTTTAGACCCTCTAAGTCTCTGGGACAAAACGTTTTGAGAGCAAGGGCAGAGGAGGCGATCGTCTCTAACTAGCTAGGGTTTGCAGCAGCGTGTGATCGCCAAGCCTTCCTTTCTACCCCTGCTGATACTGTGGGAGTGGCCTCAGCAGGGTTGTCCAACTCGGCTTTGATCTATTGTCTTTTGTACCGCTTTATTTGAAAGCGGAAGGTAAAGTCCCTAAAAAAACTTTATTTTGATTCTAGAAGCCTTGAGATGCTTCCGTGTAGAACTTACTACTAGATTAAGCAATTTACTCTTTATAGCAACCTTATCTCTGGTGCCACCCCCTTCCTTTCCCTCTCTAGTTCGTCAATAATGCAGTCAATGAGACAGGCGATCGCCGCTAATACGTTGCCTCAGTCATCCAAACTCAACTTAAGCCGTTTGGAATTATCTGTAGCTCGTAGGTTCGGATAGCTTGTAGGTTCGGAAGCTGTAGCACGCTCAAGCAACTTTCTCCGTGCTGCCACATCCACCTAAGCCCCCATTTGAGATCATCCTTTAGGAGACACTGGCGTGAAACTAGCCGTATACGGAAAAGGTGGAATCGGAAAATCCACAACAAGCTGCAATATCTCCGTCGCTCTCGCTCGTCGCGGTAAGAAAGTATTGCAAATCGGCTGCGACCCGAAACACGACAGCACCTTTACCCTGACTGGGTTCCTCATTCCCACTATCATTGACACCCTGCAACAGAAGGACTATCACTACGAAGACGTATGGCCTGAAGATGTGATCTATAAAGGCTATGGCGGCGTAGACTGTGTCGAAGCGGGTGGCCCTCCTGCGGGTGCAGGGTGCGGCGGCTACGTCGTCGGTGAGACCGTCAAGCTGTTGAAAGAACTCAACGCCTTCGACGAGTACGACGTAATTTTATTCGATGTGCTGGGCGACGTAGTCTGTGGTGGATTCGCAGCGCCCCTTAACTACGCTGACTACTGCATGATCGTCACCGACAACGGGTTCGACGCGCTGTTCGCCGCCAACCGCATTGCCGCCTCCGTCCGCGAAAAAGCACGGACTCACCCGTTGCGTCTAGCTGGCCTGATCGGCAACCGCACCTCTAAGCGCGACCTAATCGACAAATACATCGAAGCTGTGCCCATGCCTGTCCTAGAGATTTTGCCGTTAATTGAAGACATCCGCGTCTCTCGAGTCAAAGGCAAAACCCTGTTTGAGATGGCAGAAAAAGATCCCTCGCTGAATTACGTTTGCGACTATTACCTCAACATTGCTGACCAGATTCTGGCATGTCCTGAAGGCGTGGTACCCACCGATACACCTGATCGTGATCTGTTTAGCTTGCTATCAGACTTCTACCTCAATCCTAAAACCCCACCGACCCGCGTTGAAGGAGAAGAACTGGATCTAATGATGGTGTAGTAAACCGTTTGCGTGATCGTTCCTTGATTTTGCTGGGATACGATGCATGATTCAAACAGGCAGCTATGTAGGCTTCTAGCAGTTGGCGGTGGATATGGTTCAGTCTGGGTGTCGTTTATTTTTGAACGGTTGGCTACGCAGATCTTTCAAAAGATAAACAATCCAGTTGAACCATGTCCAGGATTGAGAGGGAGAGAGGAAAAATCAGGTGATGAGACTGGCCTGTAACCCTGTAACCTGAAACCTGACCCCTAACTCCTAACTCCTGATCCCATGAATGCCCAGCATCTCCGCCAGTCCCTTAAGGCGAAGTGGTTGAACTACTATCGCGACAACCGTCCTTGGCTAACCCGTTTGGGGGTTTGGGTAGATTGTGGAGGTCAACGTCGTCCGTCATCGGGGTTCATCTTGGCCACGCTATCTACTCTGGAACCGCAGCTCATCAACATGCTGCCGCTAATTGTCGATCTGAGCCACAATCCTGATCGCATTGTGATGGCGCTAGGGTTAAACTTCAACCCTGATGACGAGCTGAAGCTGCTAGAAGCCACCGAAGGCAATGAACCTGTAGAATCGATCAAACTGCTTCCTGGCGGTATGCCAGCGCTGAATGAATCGCTGCCTCCCGAAAAACCGCAACAACTGCCGTCTCTGATTGATGAATCATGCCACGGTGCTTGGGGTGGCGATACCGACGGCGGGCGGGAGTGAGTGTCGAGGTTAGTCTTCACTCGTTCACTCAGCAGGTCTTTAGCAGCTTGTACAGTTACTTCCCGATACTTGCTCCCTGAAACTTGCTCCTTAGATATCAAGAGGAAACTGATTGTATGACCCTGGCAGAAACCCAACCTCAGTCGCTCAATTTTGAGTGCGAAACAGGAAATTACCATACGTTTTGCCCCATTAGCTGTGTGGCGTGGTTATACCAAAAGATTGAAGACAGCTTCTTCTTGGTCATTGGTACCAAAACCTGTGGCTACTTTTTGCAAAATGCCATGGGTGTCATGATTTTTGCCGAGCCGCGTTACGCCATGGCAGAACTGGAAGAAGGCGACATTTCGGCTCAACTGAATGACTACGAGGAATTAAAGCGGCTGTGTGTGCAGATTAAACGCGATCGCAACCCTTCCGTGATCGTTTGGATTGGTACCTGCACCACCGAAATCATCAAAATGGATCTAGAAGGGCTGGCACCCCGGCTAGAGTCTGAGATTGGCATTCCTATTGTGGTGGCTCGTGCAAACGGGTTGGACTATGCCTTTACCCAGGGTGAAGATACCGTGCTGGCCGCGATGGCGCATCGTTGCCCCGACAAAGCACCCGTCAGCGATACCGAAAAGGCAGAACGCAATGCCGTGCAAAAGCTGATGAACTTTGGGCGCAAAAAAGAGGACGTTAAAGCAGACGAATCGGAGTACGTGGATCACCCACCGCTGGTGCTATTTGGCTCTCTACCTGACCCGGTCGTGACGCAGCTAACGCTGGAATTGAAAAGGCAGGGAATTAAGGTTTCCGGCTGGCTCCCCGCTAAGCGGTTTACAGAACTGCCCGTCTTGGAAGAGGGCTACTACGTCTGTGGCATTAATCCCTTCTTGTCGCGTACTGCAACGACCTTGATGCGCCGTCGCAAGTGCAAGCTGATTGGCGCACCGTTCCCGATTGGGCCTGATGGTACCCGTGCCTGGATTGAGAAAATCTGCTCTGTGTTTGGCATTGAACCGAAGGGATTGGATGAGCGGGAAGCCCAGATCTGGCAAGGGTTAGAAGACTATGTGAAACTGCTGCGCGGCAAGTCTGTTTTCTTTATGGGTGACAACCTGCTGGAGATTTCTTTAGCGCGCTTCCTGGTGCGCTGCGGGATGACAGTGCCCGAAATCGGCATTCCTTACATGGATAAGCGCTATCAGGGAGCTGAACTAGCTCTGCTCGAAAAAACCTGTCATGAGATGGGCGTTCCGCTTCCTCGTATCATCGAAAAGCCCGACAACTACAACCAGGTGCAGCGGATTTATGATCTGAAGCCCGACTTGGTGATTACGGGCATGGCTCATGCTAACCCGCTAGAAGCACGGGGCATTAACACCAAGTGGTCGGTAGAGTTCACGTTTGCTCAAATCCACGGCTTCACCAATGCCCTCGATGTTTTGGAATTGGCAACCCGCCCCTTGCGCCGCAACAACAACCTGAAGGATTTGGGTTGGGACAAACTGGTCAGAGCAGAAGCAAACCCGTAGAGACGCGATTAATCGCGTCTCTACGAGAACGAGATCGATGATCCAAGGCGGATTGGGTGATTAGCGAAATGGCGGTGTACTCTAGGGTATGCCGCCATTTTGGAACTCTACCATCCCTTTCAAGTTAGCGATTAAATTACCACAATATCTGCGGCTGTAATCCTGGGTTTGTTCTTTAAGGTGCCAATCAATACGGCTGTGGCACTGCCAGTGCCGTCGCGGTCAAACAATAGCGCCCCCGATTGCAGGTTGTAGAGGAAGCGATCGCCCCCATCTTGCGCTGCCGAACCGTACACCAACTGCGTGGCTGCAATAGTCCCTAACCCGATACTGTCAACCACTCCAGAGCGAGAGAACAGAATGGTGTCATTGCTTGGCTTAAAGCCCGCAATCACATCTGCCCCAAACCCTCTAGCAGCAGACAACACAAAACTGTCATTTCCCTGACCTCCTTTCAAGCGATCGCCTTTACCACGTTGTCCGTTTAGCAAGTCATCTCCACCACCGCCTATCAACCTGTCACCTTTGCCGCCGCCCAGCAAGGTGTCATTTCCAGCCCCTCCTCTGAGTGTATTAACCCTGGCATTGCCGGTGATCACATTGTTCAAACTATTTCCCGTGCCATTGGACGCACTGGCCGTTAAAGTCAAGTTTTCTAAGTTTGCACCTAGTGTGTGGTTAATCGATGACTGAACGGTGTCAGTTCCCGAATTTAAAGCTTCTGTGATGCGATCGCCATCACTGTCTATGATGTACAGGTCATTGCCCTGATTTCCAACCAGTGTGTCATTGCCCGCCGCTCCATCTAACGTGTCGTTTCCTGAACCAGCCGTTAAATGATCGTTAAGAGCAGCGCTTCCCACCATATTGACATTGCCGGTAAACCCACTCAGGTCAAACCATTCAAAGTTAGAGATAGTTGTGCCCGAAGAAAGATCTGGTAGTTGATTGGCAGTGTCGGCAACCCTAACCGTGAGATTGCCTGTTCCATCTTGCAATACAAAGGTATCAATCCCATCTCCGCCATTGATGCTATCTTGCTGTTTCAGATAAGCGGCGATCGAGGTCACTACATCATTTCCGGCGATCGCATCAATGACATCGGTAATAGGCGTTGTCACTAGACCAGAATCATTACCAGCGCTTCCCGTAACTGAATTCACAGAGTCCAATGTCAACGTTGTGCTGGCTACCTGGCTATTGTTTTGTCCATCGCTCACAATAAACAGCACATTGCGCGGAACCGTATTAGGAATCGCCGCACTATTCGTATACGTAACGCTACGTAATACCTGAAGATAGGTTGCTATAGAGGCCGTTCCAGTTAAGCTCAACACCCCTGTCGTGCTATAAGCAGCCGCGATGTTCGTTCCACTCGTGTTAGCGCTCAACGTCTCATTGGGACTATCAAACGGATTTGAGATGATGACTAGCGCTGAATTCAAGTTAGGGCTGTTTGCATCAGTCAACGTTGCAACTGCACTGACTAGTTGAATCGGTGCCCCAGTTGCACCTGAAGCGTTACCGTTAATGCCAGGAGCTATACCGTTCAAGTCAATAACTGGAATCCCATTGCCTGGGTTAGACTCATCCACATCTACCACAGTAATAGTCAGACTCTTTTCAAAGAATCCACCACTTTGATCGGTAGTTCTAACTTGGATGGAATAACTATTCCTTGCCTCAAAGTCCGGCGCAACAGCAATACGCAACTGACTACCATCAATCGTAAAGGCAGCATTATCTGGAAACGTAGCTGAACTGACCAGGCTATAGGTAAAGGTATCGTTGATATTTGGATCGGCAGTCGTTAAGCTGCCAATGACCGTGTTTGCGGGAACATTTTCCTGAACACTGTTATTCGTCAAGTCCAAATCAGTTGGAGCAGCATTAGGTAACGTTTCAACTAGGTCATTGACGTTAACAGTAAGCGTTTCTTCAAAGAACAAGCCCCCCGCATCAGTGGTACGAACGCGAATGCTGTAGGACGACTTGGTCTCAAAGTCCAGTGCTGCATTGACTTTGAGCTGCTTCGTCACCGAGTCAACGGTGAAGACAGCATTGTCTGGGAAGGTGACGGTATCGACCAAGGTGTAGGTGAAG
>JBBQFG010000143.1:0-13438 GCA_038321765.1 Elainellales cyanobacterium | reverse complement strand
CAGGTGGTCGCAGCTAGCAGGGTTGGTACCATCAATACGCCAAACCAGCCAATATAAAGGCGGTTGTTCGTTGAGGTCACCCATTCGCAAAACTGTTCCCATACGCTTGCGCGCTCGGTACTACGAATTGTTGTGGTCATGTTTTTAATGATGTGTAGAAAACTACAAGTGAGAAATGTATGGGCTGAGTCACTTAGCTCAACGCTCCTAGAGCATAAACTTTTTAGTTGAGTTTTGTAAAGTAAAAATGAGTATTTCTTAAGAAACTTGAGCAGAAGTTTAGTAGTCTACTGCCGGAGCCAGAGCTTTGTTTAGCCGAATGTAGACAAGTCTTAAGGAGGGCATCTCACGTTTGCAAGAACACCGAACTGCCCTCAGCCTAGAATCCCTCTCCCAAGGAGGAGAGAGGCTTTGAGCTGACTCGGCTCCCCTTCTCCTGCCCTGGGAAAAGGGGGTATAGCCCAAAGAGCATTCAAGAAAAGGGGATGTAGCTTGCTTCCCGCAGTGTGGGCGGTTCGGATACATTCGGATACAAAAGTGGGCTGCTCCCAATCTAAGCGGAGTTAAAGACGGTTTAAGTAAAGCTGGGAAAGCGCCTGCTCCTTTACGTATCGTAGAAGAATGTTTAGAAATGTTCACAACAACTGACTTGGAACGCTAGTCGGAACCGTCGATGCTGTTACCTTGAATTGGTAGACTCATTCTATTGCGATTCTGGTGAGTGCGACTCTGGTGAAATAGTTCATTGGTAATGTTTTGGGCGGTTAGAACTGAGTTCAAGCTGTGGTCGAAGTATAGACAAACAGATTGCCGATCGCCCTTGCAGCATCCGTGCTGTTCAGACAACCTTAATCTGCCAGCTCCGCAAGATGAGAAACCGTTGGGAGGATTATGAACATTGCTGTTGTGGGTCTGAGCCATAAGACAGCCCCTGTTGATGTGCGAGAAAAACTGAGCATCCCTACTCCGCAAATGGAAGCAGCGATCGCCCACCTATGTGGGTATCCCCATGTAGAAGAGGCTGCAATTCTGAGCACGTGCAATCGGTTGGAAATCTACCTGGTAACTAGCGAAACCGACGGCGGCATTCGCGAAGCGAGCCAGTTTTTATCAGAGTATGGCAAACTGCCGCTGCACCACCTGCGTCAACACCTGTTTGTGTTGCTGCATGAAGATGCAGTCACCCATCTGATGCGGGTTTCGGCTGGATTAGACAGCCTGGTCTTGGGCGAGGGGCAAATCTTATCGCAGGTTAAGCACACGCACAAGGTAGGACAACAGTGCAACGGCGTGGGGCGAATCTTAAACAGCTTGTTCAAAAAGTCTATTGAGGCTGGCAAGCGCGTTCGGTCAGAAACCAGCATTGGCACGGGTGCCGTATCGATTAGTTCGGCAGCGGTGGAGCTGGCGCAAATTAAGGTACAAAACCTAGCTGCCTATCGAGTGGCAATTTTGGGGGCAGGCAAGATGGCGCGTCTGCTGGTGCAACATCTCCTCTCAAAAGGGGCGCACCGAATTGCGATCGTGAATCGGTCGATGGCGGGAGCAGAAGAGTTGGCAAAACAATTCCCAGATGCCAATTTGCAGCTCCACACGTTGGATCAGATGGCCAGCGTTATGGCTGATTCTGACCTGGTGTTTACCAGCACAGCCGCTACAGAGCCGTTGCTGGATCGGGCAAAGCTAGAAACAATTTTAGAACCTGCTCAACACCTAATGCTGATTGATATTTCGGTGCCTCGTAATGTAGACGCAGATGTGAACGACTTACCCAATGTCCAGGTGTTTAATGTAGATGACCTGAAAGCGGTAGTTGCTCAAAACCAGGAAAGCCGCCGCCAGATGGCACTGGAGGCAGAAGCGTTGTTAGAGCAAGAAGTAGATGCGTTTCAGACTTGGTGGCGATCGCTCGAAACTGTTTCTACCATCAAAAGCCTGCAAGACAAAATGGAAACCATTCGGACGCAGGAGTTGGAGAAGGCGCTGTCGCGACTAGGCCCTGAATTTGCCGACAAGCATCAGGGCATCATTGAAGCTCTCAGCAAAGGCATCGTCAGCAAAATTCTGCATGACCCCATGGTGCAACTGCGCGCTCAGCAGGATATTGAAGCTCGCCGTCGAGCTATGGATACTTTATCGGTGCTGTTTAACCTAGAAGCTGAGGTTCAATCCAGCCGACAATTTAGTTAAGTGATGGTTTTGGTGTGGCGTACGTCATCCCAAAACCCACGAAAATTAAATGTGTTGCGGGCGTGCCATACCCGCAACACTCTTTAACGGAATCAGTTCTACCTCTATTTTCATGACTACTTCTGCCTGCTGATGTGTTATTCGGTAGGGGCTAAGTTATCCTGATAGAGCAAATCTGTACTTCTCCAGTGTCAGGCAACGCGTCAGGCTAATGCTGTATTGCCCCAATTACACCTGTCAAACTCCGAATCCAGAAACCAACAAGTTTTGTCAAAAATGCCGCACGCCCTTACCTAAGCGCTACTTGTGGACAATTGGTGACGGTATTGACATGTATCGCTCCGGTGATTTAATTGCGAACCGCTATCTCTACAAAGGTTCACGCATATTGCTCGACACCAAACCGGGGCTATATCCCAGTTTGGAAACAGACGAAATTCCTGACTTTTTGATGCCCTACTTGCGGCTCTCCCCTTATCAAATTCATGTTCCCCAGGTCTACGACTGGATATCAACTGACCCTAATCATCCCGCTGGCAAGCTAGTACTACTAGAGCAAGCCGCAATTTATGTACCCTTGGCATCTGCTGGCTCGGTAGCCGCTACTAACTCGATAGCGATTGATTCGGTAACCCCTGAAAACGCAGCTCATTTTGCTGAAGCCTGCTCTGTCTTGCCTACTCTCTCTGCTGTTTGGTCAAAATCATCGGCACTGCGGCAGTTGAATTGGCTTTGGCAACTAGCTCAATTGTGGCAGCCTCTTAGCTCCGAGCAGGTGGCCTCTACTCTGCTAATGTCTGACTTGGTGCGGGCAGAGGGAGGGTTAGTGCGGCTGCTAGAACTTCATCCAGACCCGCCCGGTGAAAGTGTCACGTTGGTGGATTTAGGTAAACTTTGGCAGCGTTGGGTGCCGACGGCTCATCCCACAGCGGCTCTTGTGCTAGAGCCGATCTGCCAACAGTTAATTCAGGGGAAATTACACCACGCAGAGGAACTGATTGCTCAGCTCGACAGTGGATTGGCAATGGTGGATCGGGGGTACACCCGTCAGATTACCTTGGCAACACAAACCGATCAGGGACCCAGCCGCCAGCGAAATGAAGATGCTTGCTACCCTGCTAGCGGTACTGTGCAGACAATTATGGTGGGAGGAACTTCGACCACTGCCAGCCCGTTAGTAATCGTATGCGATGGTATTGGTGGGCATCAGGGCGGCGATGTGGCCTCTGCCTTGGCGATCGCAGCAGTCTATCAGCACCTTCAGGCTCAACCGTTGGCAACTCTGACGGCGGCAGAGTTGACCTATCAGCTAGAAGCCGCTGCCTGCATAGCCAACGATTTAATTAGCCAACGTAACGACGACGAACAGCGTCAAGATCGGCAGCGCATGGGAACGACCTTGGTGATTGGGCTTGTGCGCCAGCATGAACTTTATATTACCCACGTCGGCGACAGTCGAGCCTATTGGATTACGCGCTGGGGCTGTCACCAGGTGACGCTAGACGATGACGTGGCCTCCCGTGAAGTGCGGATGGGCTATAGTTTTTATCGCGAGGCGCTGCAGCATCCCAGTTCTGGTTCGCTGGTGCAGGCACTCGGTATGAGTACCTCTTCCTTTCTTCACCCCACTGTCCAGCAGTTTATTTTAGATGACGACAGTATCTTCCTGCTGTGCTCGGATGGGTTAAGCGACAACGATCGCGTCGAGCAGTACTGGGATACCGCTATTCTACCTGTCATCGAAGGACGTGCCGACCTGGAAACCACCCGTCAGCGCTTGGTTGAAATTGCGAACACACAAAATGGACATGACAACGTCACCATTGCGTTAATCCACTGTCGGGTTTTAAAGCCATCTGGGGTTGAGCCAAGCCCTGCTGATGACGCTACTGGTTTTCCGCCTACTTGTTTAGTTCAGTCGCGATCGCCCCAACCCGATTCTTCTCAGCTCCTTTCACCAGAGGCTGTAACCGTTCCTACATCTTCCACCCTGAGAACTAAACTCCTTCCTACTAAACCGCCTGCCTCAGCATCTGAGTCGCGGCTGCTACCTCTACTCTTTAGCCTAGTGTTACTCCTAGGGTTAGGGGGAGCGCTGGCTTACATTCTGTCTGCCCCTGTTCGCAATTGGGTAAACCCAATTCTAGGACTGACCACCTCTCCTAGCCCCTTGCCCATGCCTTCGAATGGAACGGTTATCCCAACGACCACGTTGCCCTTACAGCCGGGTACCCTGATCCAAATCGGACGTTCCACCACCAATACTTCTAATTTAACTCTGGCACCTTCACCTCTAGCACCTTCACCCGATGTTTCTGGATCAACAGCAACCCCGATTGTGCCTAACGCAGTTATCCTTCCCGGTAGTGTTTTACAAATTGTGGCAGAGGACACTACTACCCCCGATCGCTGGCTAAAGTTGCGGCTTTGCTCGTCAGGTAGTACGGACTCTGGCGCAGCAGGTGTTTCTCAGGAGGTAGCGCCGTCTGCTGACGGGGGTATAGAGCCGTCTGCGTCAGTATCACCAGCCCTCGCACCCGGTGCTGAAGGTTGGATTAAGCAAAAAGATCTAGAGCCGTTGGCGCTGTCTAATCCAAACCTGACTCCAGAGCAGAAAGGCACTTGTACAACGTCAAATGCGCCTGTGCCAATTTCTCCATCGGCTACTCCCATCGCCCCCCCATCTGTGCCAGTTGCTCCTCTATCCACTCCCATACCTACCTTGACTCCGCTAGGGTGAGTAGTGGTGTGGATGTAATGATTTTTTGAAGCGTTGGCAAAACCCACGCTTCAAAAAATCATTACCAATTTAGGACTACCAGCGGGTGGGGTAGTTCTGGGGGTGAATAGCGGATAGACTGTTAACACTACGTCTGCTGATAGCATTGACAGCCCTTCATGCCTTTGTCTGATACACCTTGTTTAAGGCTGGCGATCGACCGCCTGACAGCCGCCAATTCCAAGCACTACGCGATTTGGGTACTGGAGTCCCCATTCCAGGCGGGGTATGCTCACCATGACTGCACCTGGAGTGAAACGCTGACCGAAACCTGGGACGCGTGGCAGAATATGTTTTCTCTGCGAAACTTGCCTCAGGTACCTCGTATTCCTTCTGTTTTTTTACCGCCGCTTAGCACCGACGACAATACTCCACCGGACAATGCTCCATCGGGTTATGCCGGTCGCCTGATGCAGCATTTGGGGGTAAGCCTGTGGCAGTGGCTATTTGAAGGGCAGATTCAAAACAGTCTGGCGCAAAGCCAGGGGATTTCTCAGGGGCAGGGTAAACCCCTGCGTCTACGGTTAGAAATCCGTGATCCCGACCTAATTATGTTGCCGTGGGAAACAATGCAGTCGCAACCAGGACGACAAGCCATTTCCCTAAGTCAGCAGCTCTTATTTAGCCGCACCACCAGCGAGGTCGATCCGTTGCTGCCACTGCGCGAAGAGTATGCCCTGAAGATTTTGTTAGTGCAAGGACAAGATGACGAACGCAAGGGGAACAGTTCAGGGGGCGAGTTTAAGTTGCAACTGCGCCAAGAAGAAGAGGCTTTAACTCGAATTTTGGAAAGCTCAGCTCAAACTGACCCGCTAAATAGTTTTGTTGCGCCGGTGCCCTGTGAGGTGACAACGCTGATGCAGCCAACTCCGGCAGACTTAACCGCGCATTTAGAGACGCAGACCTACAATGTTTTGTTTTATTCGGGACACGGGATGCCTGGTCCCGATGGGGGTATGTTGTTTCTGCGCCCCGATGCCACGATTAATGGCACGGAACTAGCGCAGGTATTGACCCGTTGCCGAGTCAAGTTGGCAGTGTTTAATGCGTGTTGGGGTGCTCAACCCGATGAACAAGAGCACCAGGCAATTCCCCGTAGCAGTTTGGCGGAAGTATTGATTCATCATGGCGTTCCGGCTGTGTTGGGAATGCGAGATACGATCGCCGAACATGAGGCTCACAGCTTTATTCAACGATTCGCCCGCGCCTTGGCTGAGCGATCGCCCATTGATGAGGCGGTGGCGATCGCCCGCCAACATCTACTGACGCTGTACAAATTCAACCAAATTGCCTGGACTCTTCCAGTGCTCTACATGCATCCCGAATTTGATGGCGAATTGGTCAAGCCGCTCACAGAAGGTGTAACTGAAATCCCAGATAATCCATCTAACTGGGTGGGTTCTAGAATTCCGTCTGCTTGCTTGCGATCGGTAGAAACCCCCACCCAATCATGGCAAATCTATAGCGGAATGATGCGCGTAGGTTCTATGGAGGGCAATGACTTAGTCTTAAAGGTTCTGGGAGTTTCGCGCAGACATGCCGAAATTTTCTATCGCGATTCGCTGCAAGATGGTTTGACAGAACGGGTATACGTTCTGAGAGATTTTTCCCGATTTGGTACCTATGTCTTAGAACCTGATAATCAGTGGCGTAAGGTTCATCAAGAAGATGTGCTGCTTCAGCCTAAAAGCCGCCTCCGCTTTGGAACGTATCAGCTAGAGTTTTTGGTTGATGATAGTACGTCGCCCCTGTAGCTTACTCCAGTGCTTCGCTGGGTATTGCTGATTTCATACCCAGATTAAGCAATGCCCTTCGCTGAACCCCAGCTAGGGCTAACCATCGGGCAAGGTGCAGTTCTGTAACCCCAAGGGACTTCAGTTTTATTACAACCTGTTAAGTTCAGCCCACTGCCTCCAGGCTTCTGACAAAATAAATGGTTTCTAGCAAAATCTCAGAATAAATTCCGGCCAATTGCGGAACTGCCACACCCCCAACTGTAGCTATCGCTATCGAGTTTATTCTCGGCGCATTCAGGAGTAATTAAATGGCAAGCGAGTCCACCCGTCCCTGTTTTTCACCCTTCCAGGCTCAAGCAGAACTGGAGTTGTTACAGTTGGTTTTGAACGATTCTGATATTCCATACCCCTGGAATCCAACTGACCCTAACTCCTATGCTTATTTTGAGCAGCTAGAGCAGGAGGTCGTAGCGGCGGGCTGGACAGCCGATGATCTAGTGCCCTATAGTCAGGCACTCTCCAGCCAGATCGACCATCTGTGGACCACACTGGAGACTCCAGCGCCCACTCCCCCCGTTGCTTGGCTGTTCAATGCTGATTTATTTCAGCAATTTGCTAACCGGATGCCACAAAATCTTTTGGAAACCCTCGTCCATCGTGCCCAACAAGCCGTTGCTGCACAGAGCGCTTTGGCCGATCAACTAGTGCTGTGTGTGCGAGATATCTTACCGGAATGGGGAGATGATGATTTGCATGTCTTGGCTCGTCCATTTGCCTATGCGATGCGTAGTGGCGCTGAAACAGAGTTGTTAGACGGAGCGCTTCAGTCTGTGCGATGTGCAGAGTGGACAGAATTATCGAGTATCGAACAGGCTCGATTAAGTTTAGCGATCGCCCGTTACGCGATCGCCCAGTTGCCCAAAGAGGGATAAGACGAAGCCATCTGAGGGCAATTCCCCTATGCTGATTTACTGAGCGTAGGGAGTCGCAGATGAGTTGAGTCTATCGGCTTTTACGTTTTCTTGGGAAACCGCGTGGCGAAATTATGCGCTCGATTTGGCGACAATGCTCGTGCTTTCAGAATGGCAGCCGCCAGAAACGCGTAGGATAGGCTGCCAATCGCTGCTAGTGCGAATAAGTTAATGATGCCAAAAATATTCCAGAGTGTGTGGAGCAGCGAAGCCGTTAGGTAGCCCACCGCTAAAATTTGCCAGCGCTTGTGAGGCCTTAAAACACTTAATCCAATAAAGTAGCCTAGGTAGCCGCTGTAGGCTAAGTGTCCCGCGATCGATCCCAGCACACGGGCAATCAAGATTTGCAGTCCTGAAAGCTGGCTTAAGTCTGGACTGACCTGACCATTCATCTGTTGAACGACTTCTGGCACATACTGTCCTAAGGTTTCTAGCAGTGTAAAGCCAACTGCCGATGACGTTCCTAGGAGGATGCCGTCCAGCGGTTCCCACACACCAATGCGTTCTCGCCAAGGCGATCGCAGATAAGGGCCTACCGCCAGTGCCAGCAGAATGGGAAGCGCTTTTAATAGCTCCTCCATTAGCCCTGCACCAAAAAACATTTGGATGGCCAGCGTCAGCAGATTTCCAGTAAATGGACTGGGCACCTCACCAGGCAACATTTTCTGAAAGACCAGCAAAAATAGACTCAACAGCGGACTGAGTAGCACCAGTGCAGTTGTGACCGCCGACCCTACTAGCAGCCACCAGGGTTTTGGTTTACCGCAAAGCTGATAGATAAAGTAATTGGCCGCGAATGCCAGGTAGATTGCTAGTGCTGTGTTGAACAGGGGCGGATTGCCCACCGACACAAACATCATCACTACAAATGAAACAGTCACTATCCCTGGCACCAGATAGGCTTTGTGAGCCAAGTCTTGCCCGGTTGATAAGATTGGAAAAAGCTGGCTAGCCGTCAGGCGATCGCGTGACGGCAGCAGGGCAGACGTAGACTCCACCTCGTCTTCATTCTCTAGAAACGCTTGGGTTAGGGGTTCGGTGGGGCTGTTTTGCCTAGCTGTCGTTTTGGCCGATTGGAGTTCAAATACGTACTGGGGGCCTTTTTGGCCTAGCGCAATGCGATCGCCTTGGCGAAGGACGTGAGTTCTCTTTAACCGTCTGCCGTTGAGGTAGGTTCCATTTGTGCTCTCTAGATCGCAAAGCTGCCAGCCCAGCCGATTGGCTGTCGGAAAAATTTTGGCGTGGTAGCGCGACACGCCGCTGAACGTGTGGGAATCAACAATGACTTGACATTCTGGATCTCGCCCTAGCACCACCTCTCGTGTCAACGATAGAGAGTGCATAACACCGGAATTTGGCGCATTTTCTAGAGCATACTGTCGGAGAAAAGCGATTTGAGGCGACAATTCAGTCACATTAGGGACTAGCCATGGGCTAGCTTACTGGTTTGCCTTTGCGTCTTGAATGGCAGCGTAAAACAGGACTCCGGTAAGCGGAGTGGCGAGTGTCAAAATGATACCAGTTACCACACCGCCCAGTTGGGGCGTGCCAGACGATAACTCAAAAATAGACCCAATCGCGGCGATCGCGGCGATACATGAGCCAGCCAGATAAATTCCGCTTTTTGGCGTCACGGCTAAAACATCCTGAAGTAAGGGCAATCGGGGCAAGGACTGGGGTTAAAATAGAACCCTATTCAACAGACTTAACCGCTTGTGCCGAAAATCCGTGCTTGCTCAGTTCTTGATTGAGAGCCAAGGCATTGTCTACTCGATCTACAAACATAACGCCGTTGAGGTGATCCATTTCGTGTTGAATCACGCGGGCTAGCAGTTCCGTTGCCACGAGCTTATGAGGGCGTCCCATTTCGTCTTTATAAGACACTTCAATTTCGGCGGGGCGGGTAACATCTAAAAACACGCCAGGAATACTGAGGCAACCTTCTTGCAGCACACAAATGCTGCTACTTTGACGAGAAATAACAGGATTGACCAAAATTAATGGGGGTGTAGCTGCGTCGTCTAGGTTGCAATCTACCACGAGTAGCTGCTTGTGAATACCTACCTGGGGAGCGGCTAGGCCAATGCCATCTTCGCTGTACATAGTTTGTAACATTTGCCGCGCCAGTTGCCGAATTTCATCATCAATCTTGGTGATCCGCTTTGCGGGTTGGCGCAGCACGCGATCGCCCAAGTAATGCAGTTCCAAGGGCGGCTTTGCCAATTTTTTCTTTTCAACTAAAACTTGGGAAGTCATGAGGATACGGCTGGTGGCAGTTAGACACTAAATGTTTTCTACTATTCCCATCTTAGTGAATCATGCTTACACCTGTATAGCGAAGTATTTCGGCATTGCTTAATCTGGCTATGAATTTTAATTTGGGAGGCGCGCTGGGCGCGCCTCCCAAATTAAAATTCATAGCTACAATCATCAGCACCAGTATTTCAACTATTGGTTGAGACTTCGCGGTAGCATAAGCGATTAGATTTTCTAGCGTTAGGTAGATGGGCACAATATTACCCTCCATTTTTTCCCCAACCCCTATTGGGGTTGCTGAGTGTAGCTATGACTTCTAGTTTGAGAGGCGCGCTAGGAGCGCCTCTCAAACTAAAAGTCATAGCCGGATTAAACAAGTCTCCCTATTCCTCATTATCTTTATGCTTGGATTTCTTACTAAATCAGATTATCTATTACGCGAAACCCTGCTAGGACTCAAGCGGGGCGGTTGGATGAATTGGGCGGCTGTAAGCACGGTAACGGTGTTGCTGTTCCTGTTTGGCACCAGCCTCCAAGCCTCGTGGCAATTAGAGAGCTTACTAAATCAGTTTGGCAACCAGCTTCAAATCTCCGTTTTTCTCAAAACGGGAGTAGACGCGGCAACGCTGTTACCCACTGTTGCGGCAATTCCCAATGTGGTTGACGTACAGGCACTACCCAAGGAAGAAGCCTGGGAACGGTTAGTTGCAGACTTGGGCATTTCGGATATTCGGGGTGCAACCGAGCAGCTAAACGGCAATCCGTTAGTGGATGAGTTGAAAGTGCGCGCCAACGATTCAGAGGATGTAGCGGTATTAGCAGATGCCCTGGGTCAAATTCAGGGTGTAGACGCGGTGGAGTACGTAGATGAGGCGGTTCAGCGAATTGCGGAGCTGAATCAGGGGCTAAGCTGGGTGAGCTTGGGCGTAATTTCGGTGCTGAGTTTGACGGCGATCGCCGTCATTACTACCACGATTCGACTGATTGTGATGTCGCGCCGTCGAGAAATTGAGGTGATGCAACTGGTTGGGGCAACATCAGTTTGGATCTATCTGCCGTTTATTCTCCAAGGGGTTACCTTCGGCATCGTAGGCGCTTTAATTGCTTGGGGATTAATTAGCGGCGTTCAAGAATTTATGAGCCAACTGTTGAGTCAGCAGGCAGACTTTATTCAATTCCTGACAAACGGGTTGCGGCTGAGTCCATCCCAGGCGCTGATTTTGCCCTTAGCCTTGCTGGGATTAGGCAGCTCGGTTGGATTAGTGGGCAGCCTGTTTGCGGTGCGGCGGTTTGCAGTGCGGTGAGGGGGGTGAGGGGGGTTAAAAAGCATGAATCGCTTCCTGGTGGAGCCAGGAAACGATTCATGCAAACGGCCTATGAGAGAGTCATTTGACTAAATATAGCCATAGACGGATTGGTTAGGACGGGGTGCAGGGGTGAAACCCCTGGCTGGGGGCAAAGCCCCCACACCCCCATCGATCCCAATGTCCAAACGTTTGTTGCGACGGCTATAAAAATAAACCACTAAAAGTCTGCACCGCCCGCGCAGCGGGCGGTGCAGACTTTTAGAATCCTGTTTTTATTTAGGTTGAACTATTTAGGTGATAACGAAATTGTTAGCTCCGACATTGCCGATCGCCACATTGCTAAGCGTTGCAAGGGTCGTAAATGCCAACCCCAACCCGTTACCATCAGCGTCCACTCGCACTTCAGTATCGCTACCGACTTGAACCACCCGGACAAATTGGTTGAATCGGGCGAAGGGGGTGGCACCGCCGTAAGCCGCCTGGGCAAAAATAGCGCGCAGATCAATCAAGTCAACCGTCTTAAAGTCGGTAATGGTGTCAACGCCTTCAGACAGCGTGTTAAACACAAACAGGTCTGCTCCACCACCGCCAGTTAGCAAATCGGTGCCTTTGCCGCCCACTAGCACGTCGCCACCCTTACCACCTACTAAAGTATCGTCACCTTTACCCCCAAGCAGTTGGTCTGTTCCCTTGCCGCCATCTAGCGCATCGTTACCCGTTCCACCATTTAGGCGATCGCTACCTGCCCCGCCAGTCAGGGTATCATTACCCCCTTTGCCCGTCAGGATGTCGTTAACACCAGCCCCAGTTAGGGTGTTATTTCTACGGGTGCCGTTTAAGGTTAGGCCAGCACTGCCCACGCTGAAGTTGATCGCTGGAGGTGCCGTCCCTACAGCGGTGGCGATCGCATCGCCATCAAACCGCTCAACGGCAAAATCGCCGTTGAAAACATTGATATCGGTACCCACCAAAACCACTCTGCCGTCGGGTTGAAGCAACGCATCAGCGCTCCCTTCACTCGCAGACAGATCAGTGAAAACTCGACTATCGCCGCTAAAGCTGTTATCTACCGAGCCATCGCTGTTATAGCGCACCAAGCCAGCGTCGCCATCGACCGTCGCTAACACCACGACCTTGCCATTGCGCTGAAGCAACAGTTTGTCACCCTGGCTGCTATTACCCAGACTGGCGGTTAACTGGCCATTGCCACTAAAGGTATTATCCAGGGAGCCATCGGCGTTATAACGTGCTAGCGCAACTCGACTATCGCTGGTACCCAACACCAAAATTTTGCCATCGGGCTGAAGCACTGCATCGCTTACTGTGTCCAGGATGCCGAGATCCGTCGCTACTTGACCATCTCTGCTAAAACTCCTGTCTAAGGAACCATCGGTGGTGTAGCGTGCTAGGGCAAAATCACCATCGTTGTCTCCAACCGCCAAAATCTTGCCGTCAGGCTGAAGAATTACGCGCTGGATAGCTGAGAAATCAGGCAAATTATTAACAACGATGCCATCACCGCCAAAGCTATCGTCCAACGTGCCGTTTACGTTATAGCGTACCAGTACAAAATCACTGCCGTTAGCCCCCGCTACCAACAGTTTGCCATCGGTTTGCAACACGGCATCGTTGACAACAGCGTTCGTTCCTAAATCCGTCAAGACCGTCCCGTCGGCGCTAAAGCTAGGGTCGAGAGAGCCATCGACTCGATAACGGGCAACCGCTACAGCATCGTCACTGTCGCCTACAACCAAAATCTTGCCGTCACTTTGGAGCAACACTTTCTTGGCTTCATCAGGCCCACCGAAGTCGTTGCTGAGGTTGACTTCTGACGTCCCATCGGTGGTGTAGCGCACCAAGGCGAAGTTACCGTTGCTGTTGCCTACAACGATAATTTTGCCATCAGATTGAACCACGGCATCAACAACTAGGTCGACATCGCCAAAATCGGTGACTACTCTACCATCTCCGCTAAAGCTACTATCAAGCAGGCCCGTGTCGGTTAAACGCGCCAGGGCAAAGTTGCCGCTGCTATTGCCTAACACCAAAATTTTGCCATCGGGCTGAAGTAAAACTTTTTTGACAAGCTCATCGCCACCCAGATCAAAGGTGATTCTGCCATCGTCATTAAAGGTGAGATCGAGTTCTCCGGCAGTGCTCATGGATTTAATTCCTTAAAAATGTAATCAAAATACCGCG
>JBBQFG010000142.1:0-13483 GCA_038321765.1 Elainellales cyanobacterium | reverse complement strand
AGATTGTCATACAGGGCTTGGCGAAATTGCTGAAGTTGTTTGAAAATCATGAGGTCAATGTGATGAATACTTCATTGACCTTACGGCAGTCGGTGGCTCTCATTGACTGCCTCTCTCTTCAAAGTTAGTCCAAACTAAAGTAGCAAGTGGGTGGCTTGCATTCACCTTCACCCCCAACTTGGTTTAGCAACTGTGGCTTCTAGGCGATTGAAAATCGCTGTAATGCCTCACGCGGGCAGCGCAGACCTTTCATGGGTCATGAGTCGTAGTTAATCAAGATGCGCTCAGTGTACTTTTAAAAAATAAACAACACATCCAGAACCCGACCAAACGATTCGCGCAAGAGGCTAGCCATTCTGATAGATGGCGGCTCTGAAATCGAATATTTCTGTGAATACGTTGACATAATAAAACGCTAGAGTTAGGTAAACCACTTGTCCATTGACATGAAATCTTCTGCTCCTGTCTGTCCGATTCCTGCTGAACAGCAGCCCCTGAATGAGTTCCAGGATTTGTCAGGCTCCTGGTTTTTTCGCTGGGCAATGTTGGATTTACAGGGCTATCTCAAGCCTATTTTCATTCTCTGGAGTCTGAGTTGGTTGCTGGCTGGGCCAGTTTCCGCCGTTAGTTTCCACCCCAATCGCCATCCAGTGCAGTTTTTTTTAAGCGGTGCCTTGGGAGCTTGTGTATTGCCCTTATTGGCTCTGTCTCGTTTGGGGTTAGGGTGGTGGTATGTGCGCGATCGCCTTTCTAAAGAAACTATTTTCTATGAAGAGTCGGGCTGGTATGACGGGCAAACCTGGACCAAGCCAGCAGAAGTACTACAGCGCGATCGCTTAATTGTTACTTATCAAATTCAGCCTATCCTGCAACGACTAAAAAGCACGCTAATTTTTTTTGCAGTACTGTTCTTGCTAGGCTGGGTAGGGTGGAGCGTTGCTAGTGCAGCAGGAAGCAATTAATTCCTGATTTCTAAGCAACAGGAAACCGAATTTTACTGAACCCATTAACGATGTCAAGGTTTTCAGGATGACTAGGGGAAAACGGACACAGGCCGCAGAGTTGGAAGTCCGACTGTTGCGAGAGGGAATTATTGAATCAACGCACCATGTGCAGGCAGCCGTTGCCGACGACCGAGGACGACTGTTGTCAGTGGCAGGAAGTGCTGAGACGGCAACGTTTGTTCGCTCAGCATTAAAGCCTTTTCAGGCATTAGCGGCAACAACCTCTGGTACGTTAGAACGCTACGGCTTGACCGACCGAGATCTTGCTATTATGTGCAGTTCTCACCGGGGTAGTATTGAGCAAGTACGCCAGGTGTTCAACATTTTGTGGCGATGCGACGTAGATCCGTCGGCTCTGCGATGCCCCATCCCAGAGGGCAAGCATAGCCCCTTGCAATATAACTGCTCTGGTAAACACGCGGGAATGTTGGCCGTTTGCCGCCAGCTCAACTATCCCTTGGGCGATTATCTACAACGCAATCACCCAGTGCAAACATTAGTTCTCGGAAAAGTTTCAGATCTACTGCGAATGCCCGCTGCTGAATTTATTGCCGTCCACGATGACTGTGGCGCACCGACTTACTTCATGCAACTGGCGCAAATCGCAACGCTTTACGCCCAACTTGCGTCTGGCAATAATCTTGACTTAGAGCGGATTAGCCGTGCTATGACCCATAACCCGGCTCTGGTAGCAGGAGAGGGTGAATTTGACACCGAGTTAATGCGACTGACGGCGGGTGAGTTGGTCAGTAAAGCGGGAGCGGAAGGGGTGCAGTGCATCGCTCGTGTCGGCGAAGGACTGGGGCTGGTGATTAAAGTGCTAGACGGGGCTAAGCGAGCCAAACATGCCGTAGCCACACAGTTGCTGAAGCAAATGGGCTGGATTACCCCGGCGATCGCCGAAACCCTAGCCGATCGATACCTCAGCCTAGGCGACTTTAAGCGGCTTGATGTTCAAGGCGAATTAACTCTCCTATAAGTTGACTCGCCTGTAACTAGCGCTACTGCTCACTCGGTTCAGCAGTCTGTTCAATGGGTTCAGTCGGGGGTTGAGTAGGCGGAATCTGTTCTACCGTGATCAGAGCTTCCATAACAGCGCGCGCAACGGGGGCAGCCACAGTAGATCCGTACGCGTCATCTCCTTGCGGTTCATCTACTACTACCAGCACGGTATAGCGGGGCTGTTCTGCTGGAAATATGCCGACAAAGCTGGTAATGCGCGCATTGGAATAGCCCCCGGAGGTACTGGCTTTTTGGGCTGTCCCAGTTTTACCTGCAATTCGGTAACCCGAAATTTGAGCGACCTGCCCAGTTCCCCCTTCAACCACGCCTTCCATCATGTCCAATACAGCCTGCGTTGTCTTTTGAGAAAAGAGACGGGGAGCTTCGGGACGTTTAGGTTGCCAGTGAGGCTGTCCTGTAGAGTCGTACAGTCCTTTCACTACATATGGGGTGACTAGGGTACCTCCATTTGCCAGCGTGCTGTGTAGTTGAGCCAGTTGAATTGGAGTGAGGGTAAACCCTTGCCCAAAGGCAGCCGTAGCCGCTTCGATTGGATCAGCAAGAAATTGGTCGCGCGATTTTACCTGTCCAGCAATTTCACTGGGTAAATCAATGCCCGTAGGTTTCGACAGGCCGATTTTTGCTAGCCAATCGTAGAATACATCCCGCTTGAGCCGCTGCATCACCCGCACCATGCCTACATTGCTAGAATACTTGACGATATCGGATAGGCTCTGAGCACCTCTGGCTCCATTTTGGGCATAGTCGTTGTTCTCAATTGTCCATTCGCCGATCGCAATACTGCCCTCGTCATTAAACACCTCGTCGGAACGGACGGCACCTGTTTCTAGGGCGATCGCCACGTTAATCGGTTTGAACGTCGAGCCAGGTTCATAGGGATCAGTCAATACCCAGTTGCGGAGATTTTCTAATCCGTAATTGAAATAGCGGTTAGAGTCGTACGTCGGCTCGGAGGTCAGCGACAGCACTGCGCCATCTTGAACGTTCATTACAATAACCGCACCCCGCTTTGCGCCGTACTCCTGCATTTTTTGCTTGAGAGCGGTGCGGGCTACTCGCTGTATGCGGCTGTCAACCGTCAGTTTGAGCTGCAAGTCATCTTGCTGCAAGATGGTATTGGGAACGATGCCAGGGGTAAGGGTGTCGTTGCCCGCACGCAAAAACCGCGCTGCCTGTGCTGACCGATCTATCAGTGCATCTTGAGTATATTCCACCCCTAACTGAGGCTTGCGGTCTACGTCGATATAACCTACGACTTCTGCCAGCGAATCTTGCTGAGGGTAGAGGCGCTGTTGTCGTTGCACCAACTCTAGCCCATCTATCGCCTGAGCTTGAATTCGGTCTGCCAAATCTTCTGATATGGTGTATTCAATCTCAATGCCAGTGTCTTGTCGATTAAACAGAGTGGTTAACTCTGCCACCGAGCGGTTCAAGATGGGTGCCAAAAGAGCTGCAATTTCCGCACTGGGCTGCTTAAACATAGCCGGATGAGCGTACAGGGTGTAGACCAGCCGGTCAACTGCCAGTGCGTTGCCCTGCTGATCGACAATGGTGCGCCGAGGCAGGAGAGGGCGTAGTTCCACAACCCGTTGCTCGACAGCCTTTTCTTGCAGCCAGCTAGCTTGAACGATTTGCAGGCGAAATAAGTTACCAATCAAAATCAGAGCGCTGAGGGTTAACACGCCCCACACCAACCAAATTCGGACTTGCAGTTTGCGAGTTGCTGCGGCAGAGAGCGTAGGCGAGAGCTTGCTCATCGGCAGCGCCCGAACGGCTGTCTTGCGAGTCGCCGCATGAGGGCGATCGCCTCCCTTAGGCAGTTTATTGGGGCGCGATCGCGTTCCAGCTAGCCGCCGACGGCTCTGGTGAGAGGGTGCGATCGCCTGCATAGCTTGGCCTGTACGTTGACCGGGCGATCGCCTGCCTTGTTCTACGGGAGCGCGCCGCTGCCCAGACTTAGGGGAGCGAGAGAAACGGCCATCACCCGACAATGGAGGAACACCAGTAGCCATGAGCAATTAGAGCAATAGGAGCAATGAACAAGCTTAGTATCCTTGGGGAGAGTTAACGGGAAGCGGGGCTACATCTTGAAGGATAGGCGCTGCTTCAGCCACCACAGGAGAGATAGGAGCAGGAGCCTCCAAAAAAATCGCGTCGCCCGGCTGAGGTAATACCAAACCTGAATTTGGCTGTTCGGCTTCTTGAGCAAGATGACTACTTAAGATCTCATTGGCCACCGCTAGCTGACGCTCTTGCCGCTGAAGCGCCTGAAGGCTGTTATGGTCCTTCCCCCAAACTTGCTGGATGTACACCGTCCATCCATAAACTGCCAGCAACGAAGCTCCCAACAATAATGCAAGACCGCCAGAACTACGTTGAAGCAGGACTAACAGCCGCAGCCAGCCTGGAGATGACTGGGGGTGAGGTAGCCGACGAATAGTTGTAGCTGGAGTGCCACTCGCTCGTTGGGACGGTGTAGCCAGACGAAGCGGGATGGATTGGGAGAAAGATGACTTGGGAGCAGTAGGGGCTAGCTCTATCTTGACAGGCACCTGGGTGGCCGAAAATTGAGCCAGCTTACCAGATCTATAGCTAGGCTCAACGGGAACGGAACGACTGGCCGTCTTAAACGCAGTTCTAGAAGTAGGTGGGCGACTGGGGATAAACGATTGAGGCGCAGCGGTCATTACTATTCACTCCTTCCGATAAACGAGATCTCTGTGGAGACCAATGATGATCTCTAAGAGAGACCAATGAGATCTCTTCCCTATAAAGGGATCTGCTGAGGACAATCTGTATACCCATCAACCTGACCCGCTTGCTTTACCCAATCATAGTTGTACGGAGACAATTTGTTATGGTCGGGAAACTATTTAGTTAACCAAATATTTCCCAAAGATTCCAAGGTTTTTCCAAAATTACTGCAATTCTTTTGATCAGGTTGGTGAAATTTCAGTAGCAAGCTTCCTGTCTGAGTCATTTTCTAGCTTCGACAGCGATTCGCTGATCCAGAAGTTCCATCTAAATTTTCCCTGAATTCTCGGTTGGCGATCGCCCGATGTTAAATCTATTAAAGACTTCTGGATCTGTTAGTTGAACACCTTTATTAATTGCTATACCTAAAGACAGCACAGCGTTTTAGGTATAGCAAACACTTTTCCTCGGAACGATTGTCTCGGCTTAATCCCCTGGTTTATGTCGCTCAATTTGTTCCATCGCTACATTAGTCCATTGCCACATTAGATGTACATCGGCACCTAGGTGTATTAGGTTTGCTAATCAGTTGATTCAATGGAGCCGTTGATATTTCTGTCGCTCCAACCAGATTGACTGAGATGGCGATCGCCCCGCCTAACGTTTTATTTTCTTCCAACACTGGTGATGTTTTACAGCAATTTTCAATTGCGTAAACCACAGTTATTTTTTAGAAGCCTCGCGGAGCGCGGCTTCTAAAAAATAACCTGCACCTAACCAAGCGCAAAGCGCTGTAAGTAGAGTGCTGATTTTTTAGAACGTACACATAATCGTCTCTCTAAAAAATTAGCGGCCTGTGGAGGCAAGATCTTTTAGTTCTTGCCTCTAGAGGTTGAGTTACTCTATTCCGACTGCTTCAGGTCAGGCCAAATTAGCCTGACCTTGATTTCATCTAGGATGGGACTTACGAATTTCAACCGAAAAATCAAGACTTTGACGGGTATTGCCGGGACTCTGCACCCGCAACATTATTCAACGGTATACGTTCTAAGGCTTGATTTTGCCCTAGACACATATCGGTTTTAAGGCTACAGAGCCTTCATAAAATTTACTCTGCTCAATTTTTAATATGCTCTTATCACACTCATGACACAGCAATTTGTTCAGCTTGATCCGCTTGATAGTCCCTATCCAATTCCCTGGAATTGGGTGCTGGCAACCCAGGCAGAATATGAGTCAGACTATAGCGTTTGGGCTGCTCCCCAACTCCGTCATTACCGCACCCAGGCGCTAATTTCGCCTGATGGCCACTACGCTGCCTACAGCCGGGTGCAAATGCAAGTTGGCTCAGACTTGGCTCACAGTCAAGTCAGCAGCATGTTGTTTGTAGAAAACTTACGAACTCGAGATTTGCAAACGCTAGCGGCAACTTCTCCATTTTCTAACAACCCGTTTGCTCCTCATGTTGAACCGAATCAAGCAGGCATGATTGCTATATTGATCCCCGTTGCTTGGTCAGCCCAAGGCGATCGCCTGCTAGCAAGGGAATTTGAGTCATTATTCGGATCAGATATTGCGTCAGATTACGCAGTCATTTGGGATCAGCAATCTAGAAAAGTCCGTACGTCGTCACCCACTGGAGTGCATTACACCAACGCCATTTTGTTGGGTTGGAGCCAGACTCATCCCGACCAAGCGTTGTTTCGAATTTGCAACTTAGGCGATCCCGATACACAGTTATGTTCGGTTGACATGTTTGGGCGAACCAAGCTTGCCCTGCATGACCAGCCTATGAGCTTTGGGCAAGTTATAAACAACGTTTGGGCAGGCCCTCAGGCGCGTTGATACTGGAGGGCAAAAGGAATGGGTGTGGGCTAAGCCCACACCCATTCCTTTTGTCTTAACAAAACTAAGTAGACAGGCTTAATTAAATATAAGATCCTAAAACCCTGCGCCGCCCGCTGTGCGGGCGGCGCAGGGTTTTAGGATTTGGTTTTTATGTAGGTTGAACTACTTAGTGGCGGGGCATTACAAAGTTTAGGAATCAGTCGCGATTTTTAGGGCGATGGCGCGGGGTCGGGTGTGCCATACCAAGGACTAACTTGCACAACACCACCAGGCGTAAACACCACGCGAAACAACCCCACAGGTTCTGGATCAGTTTGCTCTGCGGGCTTATATTGCAAATCGGGGAGCGGGGTTTGGTTGGCGTAGTTTACCGCCGACTGATTCATGTATCGAAAGCCAAGAATGTCCCCATTTTGAGCTGCCGAGACTTGATAGACCAAATCTTCTTGAAAGTCAGTTGGCTGTGTCCAGGCACTGGCTAGGTTGTCTCGCAATTGCAGCTTCAGGGTGCTGAGCTGCGCTGGGTCGGTAATTTCAGGCGAACTATCTAATGCACCACTTAACGCTGCTGGGCTGGGTGAACTGGTTTCTGTAGGACTAGCTGAAGCACTGGCTTCAGGGGTGACTTCAGCACTGGCTGGGGATGCAGATGGCGAGGCCAGAACAGCGGCGATCGCAGAGGGGGGGGATGTTGGCTCGCCATCTGGAGACGCACCGGGAGAACTAGCGGCGATCGCCGAAGGACTCGCTGGCGAAGACTGTGTAGTCGGCTCGGTAGCGCTCTGGGGACGGCGTTCGGGAATGGGCACAAAGAAGAGGGCGATCGCCGCTGCGGCTAAACTGGCTAACCCAATGGCGGCAGGCACCGCCTGCTTTGTCATAGGCTCGTGAGTCACCGCGTACCGCTTAGAAACGGGTTTCAGTTGAAGCGTCAAATCAGGAACCGTCTGAGTGTCTGCAAAGAGTTGATCAATCGCATCTACCAAGTCAAATAGATGGCCTGTACGCAAATCAACTTGAACCGGAGGAGATGCGACTCGTCGTCCGGCTACCTGACTGCCATTCATCTCCAGCGACGGGGCTTCAGCCTCAACTTTAAGCCGATGAAGATCGGTGCTAATCCGCTCTAGAGAAACTAAATTTGCTTTTCCCTCACGGTGGTGGGGATGCGGAACACTGCTTAAAAATTCTTGGGCATAGTTGCTAACGGCGATCGCCAGGCTTTCTAAAAAGTCTCGACCTCCGCTTAAAACAGTTTCACTTCCTAAAAACCGACACTCGACATTAGTAACTACAGACATCACCGGGCGAACGCCTGCATTGGCATTTGTGCTGTCTGCTAACCCCTCTACGATTAGCTTGCAATTAGGTAGGCTGTATTGACGCTGAATCGTCATACTACTTCTCCATCAAACAGGCTAAACCAGATTCGCTGTGCTCCAGATGTCCCAGTGCAAAACAGCAACTGCCGCAGTAAATTAAGCGCCAAATCGTTTAGCTTTTCATCGCTGTCATAAAGCATGACCGCCGCTCGCTTGGAATTCATCCGCGAACGAAAGTGTGCTCGGAACCGCTCTAAATATTCCGCCAGCCGGAAATGGTGGTCAAACGACAGCTCTTTCTCATTGATCTGCTGAGCTGCCAACAACAGTTGCCGAACGAGTGCCGTTAGCCGCCGCGCCAGACTACAGCCAATTAGCACCATCGCTTTGGCTTCGGGCTGAGTTAACTCTCGTCGCTGGCTGCCATGGCGGCGTAACGGGTTAGAGCTGCGTAGCCGCCACAGTGCAACCCGGTTTTTGACGATATCTTGTAATTCCAATTCCTTGGCGGTCGCCAGCAGGGCTTCAGAACCACCCAGATCCAGCGCTTCGATCGCCAGCAATAGCATGTCAATCTGCACCCGTGCTCGACGTGGACATACATTGCCCGCAAACGGAATGTCGGGCAATGTATCCAAAAGGATGGGTGTAGGCGGATGGGATGGACTTTGTACTTGCATTAACCCTCGTGCAGCATTCAGCAGAATTCTATATCAAAACGTGATTTGTCTTGCAATTGGTAATGCCCTGTTTGGCTAGTATGCCCGGTTGGAACCACGGAAAATCGTATTTAAGCTTCGACTTTCACACCTTTCCAAAAGGCAATGTGGTCTTTGATGTTATTGGCGGCATCTTTAGGCGTAGGGTAATACCAAGCAGCATCTTTGTTAACTTGTCCGTCTACTACAACGCTGTAGTAACTGGCGATCCCTTTCCAGGGGCAAGTTGTGTGGGTATCGCTGGGCTGAAAATAGTCTGAGTTAATCGCCTCAGGAGGAAAGTATTGGTTGCCTTCGACCACAACGCAGCGATCGCTTTCAGCTAAAACAGCACCATTCCAAGTAGCTTTTGGCATAAAATTAAATTCCTTGAAGTAAACACAATCGGAAACAGTGAGAATGGCTGGCTCACTCCATTTCTGCTTGACTATTCTAACGCTTTGGTTTTTTCAAAATTATTCAAATTTCGGCATTGCATGATCAAGAGACGATTTTTGTGTGAGCGGGGTGCAATCGACTCTTTTCTCACAAAAAATCATCCATAAAATCAGCAACACCCAATTTTCTAGAGAAAACCCAATTTTCTAGAGTAAAGATGTCTAAATTGGGTGCCAAACTAGAGCCAGAGCAAATTGTCTTTTTTTGAGTCGCCGCTGTAAGTCAATCAAGAACTAACAGCTAAAAAGGACTCCCGCCTTCCTATAGCTAGCGTTCCTTTGGAGTTATACCCATGAGTTTGTCTACTCCTACTGCTCAGTTCCGTCAGGGCGATCGCCCCTCTACCGATGGGTTAGTTGACTACAGTTCTGTTCAGTCGGTGCCCGATGTGATGGCTCGGTGTGCCCAGAATCCTGCGATCTCGACGGTAACAGCACTGTACGATCCTCATGCCAAGCCGGAGGTGTCGATCACCTACTCAGACTTACATCAGCGCGTGCAGCAGTTTGCGGCTGGGTTACAGCAGTTGGGGGTGCAACTGGGCGATCGCATTGCTTTGTTTGCGGACAATAGCCCCCGCTGGTTGATTACCGACTTAGGCATTCTGACGGTGGGCGCAGCCGACGTGGTGCGCGGTGCTGATGCCGACCGAGACGAACTGCTATTCATTGCCGAAAATAGCGGCAGTACGGGGCTAGTGGTCGAGAATCTAAAGACGCTGACGAAATTGGGCGATCGCATCCACAGCCTGCCGCTTCGGTTTGTCTTGCTGCTCTCAGACGAGGAGCCACCCGCTCACGAGTCACTCAAAATCCTAAATTTTTCTCAGTTCATGCAAACGGCCACAGGGTTGACCCCAGAGCCGCGAACTCTCAGCCCTGACATGCTGGCAACGCTGCTTTATACATCAGGGACTACAGGCAAGCCCAAGGGCGTTAGGCTAACCCACGGCAATCTGATGCATCAGATCAGAACCCTTGGCGTTATAGTGCAGCCCCGTCCGGGCGATCGCGCCCTCGGCATTCTGCCCACTTGGCACGCTTACGAACGCACCTGCGAGTATTTCCTCTTTTCTCAAGGCTGCACACAGATTTACACCAACCTGCGCTACGTCAAACAAGACCTGAAAAAATATCAGCCAAACTTCATGGTAGCGGTGCCTCGCCTGTGGGAGTCCATCTACGAGGGGGTGCAGAAACAGTTTCGCGAGCAGCCGCCAAACAAGCAAAAATTGGTCAATTTCTTGATCGACAATAGCCTGCGCTACATTGCCGCCAAGCGAATTGTCAGCGGGTTAAGTCTAGAAACCCCTACCCCCACTGCCGCCCAGCGCCTTGCTGCCACGGCTGAAATGAGCTACCGCTGGGCAGGGCATCAAATCGCAGACCGCATGGTGTATGGCAAAGTGCGGGAGGCCACAGGTGGGCAAATTAAACAAGTTATCAGCGGCGGCGGCTCCTTAGCCAAGCACTTAGACGACTTCTTTGAACTCGCTGGAATTGAGATTTTGGTGGGTTATGGTTTAACCGAAACCTCACCTGTGCTGACTGCCCGTCGTCCCGACAAGAACATGCGCGGGTCGGCAGGTTTACCGTTGCCTCAGACCGACATTCGCATTGTTGATCTCGAAACCCGGCAGACCTTGCCGCATGGCCAGCGAGGGCTAGTGCTGGCGCGTGGCCCCCAAATCATGAAGGGCTATTACGAAAATCCAGATGCAACCCGCAAGGCAATCGACCCTGATGGCTGGTTCGATACTGGAGACTTGGGCATGATTATTGGCGAGCAGCATCTAGTATTAACGGGACGCGCCAAGGACACAATTGTTCTTACCAATGGCGAAAACATCGAACCTCAGCCAATCGAAGATGCTTGCTTACGCAGCATCTACATTGACCAAATTGTATTGGTTGGGCAAGATCAGCGATCGCTGGGTGCTTTAATTGTGCCGAACTTAGAAACGCTAGAGCAATGGGCAGCCGCACAAAATCCGCAAATTCAGGCTGCCGACGGCTCCCTAGACGTTAGTCAAAAAGCTGTTCAAGACCTATTTCGGCAAGAAGTGACCCGCGAAGTCCAAGATCGCCCTAGCTATCGTAGTGACGATCGCATTGGGCAATTTCGGCTGCTACTTGAGCCATTTACCGTCGATAACGGCATGATGACCCAAACCCTAAAAATTCGCCGACCCGTCGTGATGGATCGCTATCGCAGTATGATCGATGAGATGTTTGTCTGACGCTGCTGTTATGCAAATAACACAGTGTAGGCAACCGTTTTGTTGTGTCGCTCAAGGTTTCACCCCCTTCTCATGGATGCTTCCCAATCTCATTTGCTCCTCAAGCGCGCTGTCAATATCAAAGTTATCGTGACATCTCGTTGGAAGGAAGAAGTACAGCAGCAGCTTCAAGCCCAAATTAATCAGCTAGACACTCAACTCCAGCAGCTCGAAGCGCAAGGCCAGCGCATGGTGTCCGAAGTACAGAAGCAAATTATCACCGGGAGTGATATGGCGATCGCCCAGCAAGTTGGCGATATTCAAATGCAAGTCAACCAAAAAAAGACCGAATTGTTAGAGCGTAAGAACCAAGTCTTGCAACAGCTCCAACAGGTGCAATTGTTCAATATGGATGAAGAAGTCGCTCAGGGGCAAATTGAAGGCTTCTTTCGGGTAGAAACAGGCGATAATTTGATCCGCAAGATGCAAGTCGAAGTGCTGCTACGGGATGGCATTGTCGAAGAAATTCGCGGTGATCTGTAACGTCAACAGCCGTAAAAGTTTAATTTTTCGGGTGCAACGCACCCGAAAAATTAGACATTCGCTGTAGCTAGGATAGTTAAATTAGATAATTGCATACTTGAAACACCAAACGGCGAACCCTCATCCCCCAGCCCTTCTCCCAATTGAGAAGCAGAGGAACCGATCAAAGTCCCTCTCCCAGAGCGGCAGAGAGCTTAAAGCCTTCGGTAAGTAGTTCAACCTAAATAAAAATCAAATCCTAAAACCCTGCGCCGCCCGCTGCGCGGGCGGCGCAGGGTTTTAGGATCTTATCCTTACTTAAGCCCACCTACTTATCCCAGAAAAGGGTGAGGAAAACCAGTGGTGAAGCAAATATATAAACACCCAAATCGTGGTTGATACTGAAAAGTGCCACCAGGTCAGAATTTTTAACCACAATGCAGCCTCCTCCATCCATGAGCTAAGGTTGTTCCCTCCCTCAAAAGATGCATTTTGAACAGAATATATTTAGAATTCTAAATATATTCTGTAAGATCCACGTGTCTATAAGATTTGCGGTGGTCCTAAATTGGTAAGGATTTTTAGATGGGCGGGCGTCGTCCGCCCATCTAAAAATCCTTACATCAATACCACTACCAGATTTACGTGTGAGTCTTTATACTCTTAAAAAATCAAATCTAGATTTACCAGCCTGTCATAAAAGCCAACTAGCGTATTGTTTTAATGATGCCCCGGATACTTGTCATCGATGATGACTCTGCAATTTCAGAATTGGTTGCTGTCAACCTGGAGATGGCTGGCTATGACGTAAGTCAGGCACCAGATGGGATTAAGGGGCAAGCCTTAGCGCTTCAGCTATTGCCCGACTTGATTATGTTAGATTTAATGCTGCCAAAAGTGGATGGGTTTACCGTTTGCCAACGCCTGCGACGAGATGAACGCACTGCGGAAATTCCTGTGCTAATGCTGACAGCTCTCAGCCAGACCCAAGATAAGGTTGAAGGATTCAATGCAGGGGCAGACGACTACTTAACTAAGCCATTTGAAGTGGAAGAAATGCTGGCTCGGGTACGTGCCTTGTTGCGCCGTACCGATCGCATTCCCCAGGCGGCAAAACATAGCGAAATCCTCAACTACGGACCGCTCACCCTCGTTCCAGAACGGCTAGAAGCCATTTGGTTTGACCAAACTGTAAAACTAACGCATTTGGAATTTGAGTTATTGCACTGCTTGCTTCAGCGCCACGGTCAAACGGTGTCACCTAGCGAAATTTTGAAGGAAGTATGGGGTTACGATCCTGATGACGATATTGAAACAATTCGAGTTCATGTCCGCCATCTGCGAACGAAATTAGAGCCAGATCCTCGTCATCCTCGCTACATCAAAACGGTGTACGGAGCAGGCTACTGCTTGGAGCTACCCGCCGTTGTGCAAGATAACAACTTGCAGACTCAGAAGGGTGCTTAAGCCTTAACTGAAGCAAATGAAGAGCCACCTCGCATTGCGGGGTGGCTCTTCATTTGCAGTGTGTTTTAGAGCATTGGCCGTCTGTCTTATATAGCCATAGTCATAAAGCTTAGGACATGCCAGCGTCATTCCCGCGCAGGCGGGAATCCACCCCCGCACCTATCGAGCAGATGGATTCCCGCCTGCGCGGGAATGACAGGGAGGCGTCCTATTGATCATGGCTACCGC
>JBBQFG010000141.1:0-13508 GCA_038321765.1 Elainellales cyanobacterium | reverse complement strand
CCCGTATTGTGTCTGGTTAAGGTTGTTGAACGATTCTGTAGTCGAGCAACCTCAATTCGCTCCGAAAATCTAGCACCGTTCAATGCTGCGGCAAACAGCACTGAACGGCTAACCCCCAAACTGGATACACAGTCTGGCGGCTAACTGGGAATTTTAGCATTCTCTCTAGCCACCCTGCTTTGTAGCGAGCGGGGTGGCTAGGTTTTTGGGGTTTCCCTCTTACCGCTTATGCAGGAGAACCCCGATGGTTGAGATGTTTTATGCTTTAACAGCGCGCAGTTTTTTGACGGGTAGCGAGGGTGAGATTCTCCCGCAGCCGTTAGTTTTGCCGCTTTACGTGACCCCGTTGGCACCCGAACAAGAGCAACTGCGAATTGTGCTAATTAGCAGCCCTGGCTGGGTGCGTGAGACGATTCACGATTTGCATCGCCGCAGTTTTGCGAGTGCCGCTGATTGGAGCAGCTTACAGCCCGGTGCAAATCCTGGTGAGGTAGTGAGTATTTTGACGCGGCGGCGATCGCGACCGTAAGCCAACGCGGTGAAGGCGATCGCCATCAATTACGTACCCAGTCAGCAATCCCAAACGTTGGTAGTGGTATTGATGTAATGATTTTTTGAAGCGCAGGCTTTGCCCGCGCTTCAAAAAATCATTACCAATTTAGGACTACCCAAACGTTTATGACAGTGGATAAACAGAAATGGGTAATGCCTGAGGAGTGCGATCGCCATCAGCGACGGTTGGCTGCTCAGTCGGAATCTTCACCACAAACGTAGACCCTTGCCCTGCAGTAGAGCTGCACGACAGATGACCACGATGTTGATGTACAACCGTCTGATAGCTAATCGCCAAGCCTAAACCACAGCCCTGACCGATTTTTTTAGTCGTAAAAAATGGGTCAAAAATTTTAGGTTGGATGAGGTCGCCAATTCCACAGCCATTATCAGAAATTGTGATGGTAACCCAAGCGTCGGCGGGGCGATCGCCCATACTTGCCTCGGTCGTAATGGTAATTTCTTTCGAACCTGCTTGCTGGTGCTCTAATGCTTCTAGGGCATTTTGTAACAGGTGCAAAAAGACCTGATTCAGCAAACTGGGAAAGCACTCGACGGGTGGCAGATTGCCATACTGCCGGCGCAGATGCACATCGGCAGGAATTTGTGTTCTCAGAATAAAAAGTGTGCTTTCAAGTCCATCATGCAGATCCACAATCTTACAGTGCGCTTCGTCGAGCCGAGAGAAAGTCCGCAGAGACAACACAATCTCTCGAATTCTGCCTGCGCCCGACCGCATTGAGCCTAGAATGCGCGGCAAATCCTGAACGAGAAAATCTGGCTCAACTTCTTCAATCAAGCTTTGCAGAGAGCCAGTTGCTTGGGGATAGTGGGTTTGGTACGCCGTAATCAGTCGTAAAGCGTCCTGGAGATAGCGCTCAACGTAAGGGATATTGCCGTAAATAAAGCTAATTGGGTTGTTAATTTCGTGAGCAATGCCTGATACCATTTGACCCAGACTAGACATTTTTTCACTTTGAATCAGTTGCACCTGGGTTTGCTGGAGGGCCTGTAGGGTTTCAGCCAGTCGCTTTGCCTGTGCTGTGCTCTCTTGAGCCTGTTGGCGACTTTGAGCATACAGATGCCCCTGCTGAATTGAAATAGCCAGTTGGTCAGCAACTGCCTGAGTCAGCTTCTGATCATCTAGCGTCCAGTGACGAACGTGGGTGCATTGGTTGAGGTAAAGAATGGCCTGAAGGGTGCCACTGGCTTGAACGGGTACAACCAAGGAAGATTTAATTTGGGCAGTCTGGTATTCAGCGTTGTCAGGTCCAATTCGCAGGTCTTGACTTACGTTATCAATCACGGCCTGCTGACGATGTTGAATCACCCACCGGGTCATGGGGCCATCGGGGTCGAAGTCGTTGATGGAGGCTGGAAAGGGTGAGCGACATACTTCGAACAGATGTTTGCGACGAAAGACCGTGCGCCCATGTTCTAAAGGATGATTTGGTTCTGTGATCTCATCTAGATGATCGGGATCTTCTACATCTGGATCTTCCACCAAATGGACTAAACATCGGTCAACATCCAGAGCATCAAGGAGTTGGGCGATCGCCTGCTGCAAAATAGTTTTGAGATCTAAGCTCTGGCGGGTTTGAGCCGTAATTTGGTTCACGACCCGTTCTCGCTGCGCCTGTTTTTGAGTGCGTTCATAAAGTTGCGCCTGCCGCACGGCAATTTCTAGCTGCTGGGCGATCGCCTGCATCAGATCAACCTCCTCAGCAGACCAAGCTTGACGATGCTCTGACAGACAAACAATGAACCCCATTGACCCTTCACGACCAGTAACAGGCACCAATAGCATCGCTTGTTGGCTAAAAAGCTGGCTAAAGCCTTGGTCGCCCATGTGTGCGTTGTCAGGTGGAGTAGCCAAAAACATCCGACGGCTCAATTGATCAAGCAGACCTCGAATGCCTTTGCGCGTTGAAGTCTGACTGGCAGTCACCACCAAGTGGCCTTGACGAATCAAAGGAGCCAAGCTGCCGAGTTGAGATAGTGGGAAATGCCCCACCCAAGGAAGGCGATCGCCACCGACATGTTCACAGACTACTTGAACCCGCTGACTTTCCTGAAAATACCAAAGGAACGCACAGCGATCGGTTCGCAAAACGCTTGTTACCTCATCGACCGCCGTTTGCAGTACCACCTTCAATTCCAAAGAATTGCGGATGCGATCGATGATACGGCGCAGTAAAGCCGTCTGCGATGCCGTGTATTTGAGGGTACGTTTGAGCCATGAACGATGCCGAAACAAAGGAAGCACAGGGTAAAGGAGTGTAAAACCACGCATTAATTAGGTAAACCTAAACACTGATTGGAAGCACTTTCGCCGTGAGAGAATCCGCTCAAAAGAAAGCTCCCAGAAAAAATACGCAGGTGACGCGGGCTTGGTCGCCTCTGCATTTCATCTGTACTTCACAAATGGCACAGTATTTTCCCGGAATTGTCACCTAGATTCAGTTTACAAACAATTAATGATGCACCCTTAAGTCGATGTAGTTCAGACAAAATCGAATGCGCTGATGCTCACTCATCTGATCCAGCCCGTGACTCATATCACATTGTATCTAATCTCTAGATCACTGTCTTCCCCTATTTGCATCACACCAACGCGGTAAAACAATCACATTCCTAAGGGGTACTCCATCACGAAGAAATTTTGTAAAACGCCGCATAGTGTAATCATTGATGTTCCCCCCATTACCTATGAACGCCCAACTAGACCTATCGTCCTCTGGTTTAACTGCCGCCAACCTTCAGCAAGTGGTTGAGCAAATTTTTGAAACTCGTAGAATTACGCGAGTGGTGCAACGTGCTTTAATGGCGACTGTTCTCTCTAAAACGCTTCTGAGTTATGAGGAGAAAGCCTTGGTAGATCGGGTGTTTGAAGCTCTCCGCCGAGGATTTTTGCGAGTCGTTGACTAATGGAACGAGTTTGGTGTAGGAGCTAAGAGTTCCATAGGTTACTGATGAAAGTAGTTGCTTACACTACATTGAAGGCGACAACATTCATCGAATCTTTATGGTTACTGGACTTCCGAGTATTTTGCTGCGCCGTTGCTGTTTGATCCAGCCATCAGGCCACAAGGCAGAGCTGATCGAAACACTACCGCCAGAAGTAGACATTGCCATTGAGGCAGGTCGTATTGCGGCGATCGCCCCAACCTTAGATCGTCCTGCTCAACTAGAGCTAGACATTAGGGGGCAAGTGGTCAGCCCGCCCTTTGTGGAATCCCATATACATCTCGATTCTGCGATGACGGTGGGAGAGCCGCGCTGGAATCAAAGTGGAACGCTATTTGAAGGCATTGAAATTTGGCGCGATCGCAAACAATCGCTAACGTTGGCAGATGTCAAGGAGAGAGCGATCGCCACCCTCAAACAGCAAGCGATGCAGGGGGTGTTGTTTGTGCGGAGCCACGCCGATGTGAGTCAGCAGAGCTTAACAGCGCTGAAGGGTCTGCTAGAAGTACGCGAGGCCGTCAAAGACTGGATGACTCTGCAAGTTGTAGCCTTTCCCCAAGATGGCATCTATGGCGGAACCAAAAACGACGCGCTCATGGAAGAAGCAATGAAGCTGGGGGCAGATGTGGTAGGCGGCATTCCCCATTACGAACTGACCCGCGAAGATGGAGTTCGCTCCATTCATCGCATTTTTGAACTGGCCAATCAATACGACCGACTGATTGACGTTCACTGCGACGAAATTGACGATGATCAGTCTCGGTTTTTAGAAGTGATTACGGCCAACGCCATCCGCTCTGGCATGGGTTCCCGCGTCACCGCCAGCCATACAACCGCATTTCATTCTTACAACAATGCCTACGCGTTCAAGTTAATGGGGTTCTTGCAGCGGACTCAGCTTAATTTTATTGCCAACCCTTTAATCAATATCACCTTACAGGGGCGAGCCGATACCTATCCCAAACGACGCGGCGTCACGCGAGTTAAAGAACTCTGGCAGCAGGGGCAAAACGTTAGCCTGGGGCATGACTGCATTCAAGACCCCTGGTATTCGCTAGGGACAGGAAATATGTTGGACGTTGCCAGCATGGCAATTCACATTTGCCAGATGACCGGGTCTGCCGAAATGGATGCCTGCTATGACATGGTGACGTGGAACGGTGCCCGCACCCTGAATGTGGAAGAGCAATATGGGATTGAAGTGGGCAAGCCAGCCAACTTAATTGTGTTGGATGCCAAGAGTCGCTACGATGCCATCCGTCGGCGGGCTACGGTGCGGTACGTTATCTCTAAGGGCAAGCTGATTGCCCATACCGAATCTCCCCATATGCAATGGAAGCAGGGCGTAGCATGAACCGTATCTCGGCTGCGCTAAGACGCGATTCACGCTCCCTAGATATTTAGGTAGTGGTATTGATGTAATGATTTTTTGATGGGCGGGCAAAGCCCGCCCATCAAAAAATCATTACCAATTTAGGACTACCAATATTTATAGGAGCTGAGCACATTACCAAACGTCTTCGTCTAGCAGCGTTTCTAAAGCTGTATCCGCTCCGTTCCAAGCATCGTCGAGGGCATCTGCCATGGCGGGATGCAGGTAGCGGATCTCGTCAGCCAGATCGAGCAGTTCTTCACAAAGCTTATTCAGACGACCTTCGGCGATCGCCAGAGCCTTCAATCGGTTCTTAGTATTGCGGTGGCGATGTGCGGTTGGGAACACAGGAACGGCTGGGTATAAATCAGCATAAGCTTCACTATCTTCGGCAGTATCTACCTCCGAGGTAGTCGCTACAGACTGAATGCGGTTGACAGCGCCACCTACCTCATCCAGGTAGAATCCACTCGTTCGCTGACTAGGTCTCATAGTTAAAAGCCTCAGATAAGAAGCCTAAAAGAAGTGCTTCTAAATACATCTTTATTTACTACTATGCCCATTACGCGAATGAATAGGCCAGTTTGTTAAATTGGCTCTGCCCCACTAGGGCTTCTAGGACTTATAGCGGTAGCCATGATCAATAGGACGCCTCCCTGTCATTCCCGCGCAGGCGGGAATGACGCTGGCATGTCCTAAGCTTTGTGACTATGGCTATACATATCTCACACGAAAAACCAAGAAAGTTGAATGATATTGCAGGCGCTCCATGCCTGCAATATCATTCAACTGCGTAAGTCCTTGCTTTACTCTGCGCGACAAATGGCGATTTGAAACCTGCACTGAGTACGGCTTCCAATTAGGGTTGACGGTCTGCTCCAGATTTGCGGATGGTAAAGGAGATGGAGTCAGCAGCGGCGGGAGTAGTCAACGGAGGGCATTTGGGTGGTGGCGACATCGAAGCGCTATCTGCCACGGAAGCTGTAACTGAAGCGAGGGGGGCAGTTGCAGGTGGAACGTGGGGTAGGGGCGCTGGAGAGTGCGCTGAAGAAGGCATTGGTAAACTGCCCCATTTGTCTAGATTGGAGGCGATCGCCAAACCCACCCCGGCCAGCAACATCACCGGAAACGGCAGCGCAAACCCCTGCATCCAGGGATACAGTTCTGCTAATCCAAACAGCACTACAAAACAAACCAGCCAAACGTACATTTACCGCGAATCTCGCTCTAAATGGTGTGTATTATCCGCAACTGGGTAGTGGTATTGATGTAAGGATTTTTTGATGGGCGGGCTTCGCCCACCCATCAAAAAATCCTTACCAATTTAGGACTACCCGAAACTGTTCCTACGGCGATCGCCAGGTGAGTTAGACGATAGGGATGACGACAGTACATTATCTGGAAGGATAACTGATGATTGGATATTGAGAGCATGTCAAAAAGAATCAGCAGAAATCGTGTACTTCGCTCTGATTTCCTGGTTTCCCCGCGCTCTTTTCTCCTGCTCCAACGCGATCGCCAAGCGTTACACTGACCTTGGAGTTTTAGAGAGTGGCGGTAGGAGTGGAGCACCCAATATCATCTGCAACCCCAGACATTCAAATCAGAGTCGATGAACTGCGGCGATCGCTGAATCGAGCTAGCTATGCCTATTATGTGCTAGACGCGCCCGAACTACCCGATGCCGTTTACGACCAACTGTATCGGGAACTGCAAGATTTAGAAGCACAATATCCCGATCTCCTTAGCCCCGATAGCCCCACCCAACGAGTAGGAGAGCGCCCCGCTACGCCGTTCACTTCCGTTCGCCATAACATTGCGCTCTACAGTCTCGAAAACGCCTTCAATCAGGCAGAACTGGTAGCGTGGCAAACCCGCTGGCAGCGCTACGCCAAAACCCTGCCTTCCCCTCAGCCGCCTATCCCTGAAGCTCCAGACTACGTTTGCGAACTCAAAATTGATGGCTCTGCGATCGCCCTCACCTATGAAAATGGGGTGCTGGTACGCGGTGCAACGCGGGGCGACGGAGTGATGGGCGAAGACATTACCCAAAACGTGCGGACGATTCGCGCCATTCCGCTGCGGCTGCTGGGAGACAAGATACCGCCCGTGGTGGAAGTGCGCGGTGAAGCCTTTTTGCCGCTTGATGTGTTTCAATCCATCAATCGAGAACGGGAAGACGCTGGAGACCCGCTATTTGCTAACCCTCGTAACGCTGCCGCTGGCACCTTGCGCCAGCTCGATTCGCGGGTGGTAGCGCAGCGGCGATTAGATTTTTTTGCCTACACGCTGCATTTGCCCGGAAATAAGGAACGGGAACAGAAGGATATAAGCGGAGGGATGCAGGATGAGCCAGACTCGGGTTTGGTGCTACATGCCTCTGCGCTCATACCGTCGCAGTGGGAGGCGTTAGAGTTCTTGCACAACCTGGGATTTCGCGTTAACCCAAATCGTCAACTGTGTCCGTCGATGTTGGCCGTGCAAGAGTTTGCGAAACATTGGGAACAGGCTCGGTTTGAGTTGCCCTATATGACGGATGGGCTGGTAGTCAAGTTGAACTCGTTGGCGTTGCAGGAGCAGTTGGGCTTTACCCAGAAGTTTCCCCGCTGGGCGATCGCCCTCAAATACCCGGCTGAAGAAGCACCCACGGTCGTAAAAGACATCACGATTCAGGTAGGCCGTACGGGGGCACTCACACCAGTAGCAGACCTGCGCCCCGTGCCCCTAGCCGGGACGACCGTCGCACGAGCCACTCTACACAATGCTGATTTCATTGCCGATTTAGATGTGCGCTTGGGCGATACCGTGGTTGTTCGCAAAGCCGGAGAAATCATCCCAGAAGTGGTGCGGGTGTTGACAGAATTTCGCGTGGCCGGGGCGGCGCGGTTTTGCATGCCACAGCACTGTCCCGTTTGTCAGCAGCCCGTGGTAAAGCCTGAGGATGAAGCGGTGACGCGCTGTGTAAATTCCTCCTGTCCTGCCATTTTGCGCGGGTCGCTGATTCACTGGGCTTCGCGTCAGGCGCTAGATATTAACGGGTTGGGCGATAAGTGGGTGCAGCAATTGATGGAGCGCAGGCTGCTGCATACCGTGGCCGATTTGTATGACCTGACAACAGACCAGCTCCTCGGCATTGACCGCATGGGTGAAAAGTCAGCTCAAAATTTAGTGACAGCGATCGCCCAATCTAAAACCCAGCCCTGGTCACGGGTGCTGTATGGGTTGGGTATTCGCCATGTGGGAACGGTAAATGCTCAAATTTTGGCTGATAGTTTTGCGACGGTTGAGACGTTGGCTGGGGCAGAGGCAGAGGCGATCGCCACTCTCTATGGCATCGGCCCCGAGATTGCCCAGTCAGTCTATCAGTGGTTTCGCGTGCCTGCTAACCAAGATTTAATTAACCGCCTGCGCCTTGCCGGGGTGCAGCTTGCTGGCACGGTTCGGCAAAACTCGCCCGCCTCGCCTAAGCCACTGGCGGGTAAAATGTTTGTGGTCACAGGCACCCTCCCAACTCTCAAACGAGAAGATGCCAAAGCCCTCATCCAACAAGCAGGCGGCAAAGTGACCGAGTCGGTAAGTAAAAAGACGAGCTACTTGGTGGTGGGCGAAGATGCGGGCTCCAAGTTAGACAAGGCAAGGACATTGGGGGTTGCCGAGTTGTCGGAGGCTCAACTGTTGGAGCTAGTGGCACCCGGTGACCGGGCGGAACTTGAACCTCCACCGTCTGAGCTAGCCTGATGCTTTACCCCGCTTCTCAAGCCTTACCGTTCTCCTGATATTCCATTCTCCTGATATTCCACTCTCCTGACCCTCGGTTCTTCTAACATTCCATTCGCTGGACACTCTGTAGCTATGCTGTTTACCCGACTGCGATCTTCTGCTCCATCATCCTTTAACCGAGCGCGGCGCGACACAGGCGATCGCTGGTGGCGATCGCTGTATCATCTGAGTTTAGGATTGCTCACGGGGGGGCTGGCGATCGCGATCGCCCCTGCTCAAGCGGCAGATTATTTGTACGTTAACTTTGGCTTACTAGAGCGCTCCATTTCTATTCGCTCGCTGGGTATTTACGCACGATCGGGGCAAATTGAAGGAGACTTACGGGGGTATGCTCAATACGCCAGCGACGCGCAATTAGCCGACCTGCGAGAGGTGTTGCAGACCCCAGTCGAGGTTAGCCCAGCGGCGTTGTCTCAGTTTCTTTACAGCGCCCCAGGTTCGGTGTTGCTCAGTCGATTAGGCGAGGTAATTCGTACCGAAGCCAATCTACCCGGAGATAGAGCCATTCGCGCGGCGCTAGTACTGGCTGCGGCTGACGAAACCAACGGCCTAACGCCGCTTAATTTGTTAGAAAAGTTTCCAATACAGGGTATCCGCATCGATCTAAATCGTGCCTTGCAAATTTTTAACAGTATTGAGCAGGTAATTAATCAGACTAAACAGATCATTTGCGGGGTGGACTCTCGTTCTAGCCAAGAGGCTCAAGCTGTTGTGCCGCCCAACCTGGCGCAGTTGACCGATTTACGCCGACCAGGGCCTTATACTGCCGTACCCCAGTTCATCACTGTCACGCGGCCATCTGCAATTCCCGAACGCGGCAGCCGGACAAATGTTTTGACTCGCCGGATTCCCACCACTCTTTACTTGCCCGTTATTTCTGGCCGCACTGCACCTGTGCCCTTAGTGGTGATTTCCCACGGGCTAGGCTCGAATCGCCGCACCTTTGCATATTTGGCTGAGCATTTAGCCTCCTATGGGTTTGCCGTAGCTGTACCCGAACATCCCAACAGCAATACTGAATGGCTAAACGGAGTAATTGACGGCGATTCGGGACAAGATCTTAAACCCGAAGAGCTAATTGAACGTCCGCTAGACATTACGGCTTTGCTAGATACATTGGAGCGCGATCGCCCCGGTTCTTCAACGTTAAGCCGCATTGATACGCAAACCGTAGGCGTGATCGGGCAATCTCTGGGCGGCTATACTGCTTTAGCGCTAGCCGGAGCACCGATAAACCTGCCTCAGCTAAAACAAGACTGCAATGCAGAAAATGCCCTCGACAACACTCTCAATGTTTCCCTAGTATTACAGTGCAGTTTTCTAGAGAAAAACTTGGCTTTGCCTGAGTTGCGCGATCGCCGCGTCAAAGCTGTGTTTGCGATCAATCCTCTGGGCAGCAGCTTATTTGGAGAAACTGGTTTTGCCGCCATTGATATTCCCGTGTTGCTGGCGGCGAGCGGGACTGATACCATTACCCCCGCGCTGATTGAGCAGTTTACCCCGTTTACCTGGCTAACCACACCCAACCGATATCTGATGCTGATGCAAAATGCGACCCATTTCTCAGCTATCGATATTACATCTGCCGATCGGGGTGCTATTGATCTACCGCGCGAGGTGATAGGTCCCGATCCGGCGATCGCCCGACGCTATGTCAACGCCATGAGCGTAGCCTTTTTGGGTACCCATTTAGACCAGCGGTTTAGTGAGCAGACCTACCTTAGCGCTGCCTATGTGGAACGGGTCTTAAACAATCAGCCACCAAACGTACTGCCTAATCTATTGCCCATTAGTTTTGTCTCTGCTCGCAGTTCTGCGCTGCTAAATCCTTCAGATAACCCAGAGTGTGATCTACCATGAGAATAGGGATAACGAAACGTAAAGCAATACCCCGTAAAACTCTCGTAAAGCATTGAATTCTGCCGCAACTTAGGTGAACCGATATGGCGCTATTTGGATTTGGTAAAAAGTCTACACTCCCCACTCCTGACGAAGCGCTGCCGGGGCGATCGCAGCCTATGGCTGTGCCTGCTAAACATTACGTTAACGGTAACCCCCTTAAACCCCCCTTTCCAGAGGGCATGGAAACTGCCCTGTTTGGACTAGGCTGTTTTTGGGGAGCGGAGCGCAAGTTTTGGCAGCAACCCGGTGTTTACACAACAGCCGTAGGATACGCCGCTGGCGTAACGCCCAACCCAAACTACATGGAAGTGTGCACGGGTAAAACCGGGCATAACGAAGTCGTGTTGGTTGTATTCGACCCGAAGGTGGTGAGCTACGAAGACCTACTCAAAGTGTTTTGGGAAAGCCACAACCCCACCCAGGGAATGCGCCAAGGCAACGACTCAGGCACCCAATATCGTTCGGGGATCTACACGTACTCTGAGCAACAGCGTCAACTCGCCGAAGCGTCTTTGCACAAATATCAGCAGGCTCTAAAAGCTCAAGGGCACGACGACATCACCACCGAAGTGATAGACGCTCCAGAGTTTTATTACGCAGAAGACTATCATCAGCAGTACTTAGCCAAGAACCCCAACGGCTACTGTGGTTTGGGCGGCACCAAGGTTTGCTACCCAGAAACGGCGATCGCCTGATGCATCTAGTTCGGTTAGGACAAAAGGAATGGGCGGGGGCAAAGCCCCCGCCCATTCCTTTTGTCCTAACCTTCTGTCTTATTTGTGATTCACGCTTGTTTCAACGCTAAAACAAGCCACTAAGCGACAATCTGCTGCCGTTCAGATTCTAGCAAAGCCACCAAAGCCATATCTTCCCGTTCGCGAGCCACGTCTAGTCGGCGCTGGACGTTGTTCAATAAATTGGCTTGATGAACTTTTCCTATGGCAGGGTTAGAGCTAGTCGCCGCAACCGTAGCGTTAGATTGTGCTGTGGAATTCACTCGTGTTGTGCTAACTCGTTGAGCAGGGGCGATCGCTCGTCCATCTACATTACGGTCAACCTGGACGGCAACGCCACGATATAGCAGGTTAAAGTTTGCTGGCAGATTTGCTGCCCAATCTGGCGCTGCCTCTGGATTTACTAGGGTAGTCAGCCCCCGATAAATCACTTGGTAAGGAGCTGCAGGCCGTCCCGTGTTCCCTGCGCCAACTTGGCTTGGCTCGTAGTTGTACGCTGCGCCGCGATAAATGAGTTTCATAGTGCCGCTTCTCCAATGATTTTGTGTAGATACCACGTGAAGAGAAGCGCGTTCCTTCAGGAGTAGCCCTTACTTCCGTCCCAGCTAGTGATGGTTTTCGCATGGGATGAACGATTTCCTTCTGTATCTAAATATACTGTTTTTAATTCGGAGTGGCAACCATCCGTTTGGGTGAGTCTGATTAGACATCACAGCTTGCTCACGAAGCCACTTTTTGAACAGTGGCACGTCGTCCTAATGCAACGCTGGCAATGACTAAACTGGCAGCACCTAACGTCACAGGCGTGATCGCTTCCCCTAACAGTAAAGCAGATGCCAAAATCGTCAAAAATGGCTGGAGCAGTTGCACTTGGCCAACTCGCGCCACCCCGCCGATCGCCAGTCCGTGATACCAAGCAAAAAATCCGACAAACTGGCTAATGCAGCAGACGTAGGCAAAGCCAATCCAGGCGGTGGGAGATGCAGCTAGACCATGTTGGGCAATAGCGATCGCCGTGGGAATAATCTCCAATGGCGCAGCCAGCACTAGCGCCCAGCTAATTACTTGCCAGCCACCCAGGGTTTTTGCCAAGCGTCCACCTTCGGCGTAGCCCATAGCCGCCGCTATCACCGATGCAAACAGAATTAAATGTGCCGTTTCTAAATGCCCGCCGCCAGCCCAAAGACCAAAGCCGACAACGGTGGCGCTGCCTATGACGCTAGCTAGCCAAAACCCCAGAGATGGACGATCGCCCGTCCGCAAAACACCCGCGATCGCCGTTGCTAGCGGCAGCAGTCCCAGCACAACTGCTCCGTGGGCAGCAGGTAGCTGCTGCATCGCCCAGGCGCTGAGCAACGGAAACCCTAACACGACCCCCAGCGCGACGATCGCCAAACTGCGCCATTGCCGACGAGACGGTAAAGGTTGTCGGGTTGCATAGAGCGCGATCGCCGCCATCACCCCTGCGATCACCCCACGCCCCAAACCCACAAAAGTCGGATTCAGATCGACCACAGCTACTCGCGTAGCGGGCAATGTCAGGCTAAAGCTCAGTACCCCTAAAAATCCATAGAACAGCCCCAGTGTTTCGGGGTTAGCCCCAGAAAACTGGGAAAGGGCTGAAGGGCGATCGCTCATGGTGGATTGTAGTAGAAACGGCATTTATGCACGCGTCAACATGCACTCCTTTCACTGTGACGCAGCTTAGAACCTCAGAGAAGGTACACTTTCGCTGAAGTTGTACTGGTACAGATGCATATACTCACCTCCTTACATTAGACCTCCCGCATGAATGCCTTTTTGAGGGCGTGAATCGTTTCCCGGCCTCGCCGGGAAACGATTCACGCAGGAGGTCTATTCATCCATGAACTCATAGCTGGAGCCACTTCATTTAAGATTGAAGACCTTGTTAGGCTGCTCTAGGTTATCTGTTGGAACAGTGGTTTAAAAACTACTGACCAAGGCAACACTTATTTTTTCTCCAGTCGTAATTTGGATGCCATCTCGGAAATCTGGCTAGAGTAGCAAGTATGCTACCTTGATCGGCAAAGCCACTATGAGGGCTGAAGTCTAGGGGTTCTCGTGTATCATTCAAAAGACCCGGCAAGGTAAATTGAGCAAATAATGCAGATGACCCAGGAAAGATCCAGCCGAAAAGTCAAACCTACCGTACTCGATATTTTTTGTGGTGCGGGAGGGAT
>JBBQFG010000140.1:0-13856 GCA_038321765.1 Elainellales cyanobacterium | reverse complement strand
CTTGCCAGATTACTTGCCAGATTACTTGCCAGATTCAAGGCGTTTGGCTAGGAAATTGCAAAAATACTATACATACGCGACTACTCGCCTTTCATATTCCCTATCTTTCATACCCATATCCATAAACTTAAAAAGTTTTTCTGGTGCAGAATCTAACCTTTGAGGTAGGCCATTTAACCACAGTGTAGATTAATATATTTAGATGTATTTAGTACAACCCCTGAGCTTAGTATAATCCTTTAACCGCTTCTCCTGAAGGCGATCGCTGCATGTCTTAACTCTTAGAATGCAGATGTCAGATCGGGCATTCGTGGTGCAAATGGATTTGAATTCCCTTATATTTTTCAAGGTTTGAATACATAATAAAGGTGAGACATAGATTAAAAATTTCTTTCCTGTTTGTCTATCCAGAAAACCGTACTCTCTAAGGGAAATTCATTAGGGTAAAGGATGGAAAATGTCGCTAGTATGATTGTTAGATAGTTGTCTGTTGTCGTTTAGTTGAGTTTGGAAGAACAGTATGCTTGGATTCTTTCTGACTACGTTGGTAACTGCTTTAGGGTTGCTGGTTGTTGATATCTTGGTTCCAGGAGTCACGATCGCCACTTTTCCAGCCGCGCTGATCGCAGCCTTATCAATTGGATTAGTCAATGGTTTTATTAAGCCCATCCTCTCCATCCTTTCACTGCCAATCACGTTCCTAACGTTAGGATTGTTCTCGTTGGTTGTGAATGGAATTTGCTTTTGGCTAGCATCGGTGCTGGTTCCAGGCTTTGGCGTTCATGGAATAGTTGCTCTGATTTTGGGTCCTGTAGTTTTGTCTTTTGCTAGTACATTTTTGAACAAGTACTTCGCCGAAAAAGGTATCGGCAAATCCATCGCAGGAGCGGGGGCTTCTCCTTCTCTGACGGCTGATGGCGATCAGATTCAGAAAGCAAATTAGTCTGATTAGTTTAGTCTGACTATGATGTTTGGCGAAAGGTTGACTTTCAATGTATGAAAACTCGACCTTTCACAATTTTTTGGATATGAGTTCTGAGACTATATTGTTTGGGTAGTGGTATTAATGTAAGGATATTTTGATGGGCGGGCGAAGCCCGCCCATCAAAAAACCCTTACCAATTTAGGACTACCATTGTTTGAGACTGTATTGTTTTGGGGTGAGGCGATTGGAGACCTTGCTCAGTTCGCAGCACGTCTCTAGAAAATTCTAAATTATTGAGATCAGCATTGCATTTTATTCATTGCAATGCTGATTTTTAGTCTTTAAAGGGAGGAAGAAAATAGAGCCATACATTGAGAGCTATAGCTACAGGTATGGATGGACCGCAGCTCAGCGATCGAGATATAGCCATAGTCATAAAGCTTAGGACATGCCAGCGTCATTCCCGCTTGCGCGGGAATGACGCTGGCACCTATCGAGCAGATAGGTTCCCGCCGGCGAGGGAATGACAGGGAGGCGTCCTATTGATCATGGCTACCGCTATAAGTAGATGGGCGTAATTAAATATAAAACCTTAAAAGTCTGCACCGCCCGCTGCGCGGGCGGCGCAGACTTTTAAAATCTTGTTTTTATTTAGGTTGAACTACTTACCTATTCTGTAAGGCTTTCAACCTATTCTGGACGAGAGAGGATGGGAGCCTATTTGTAGGTTCAAGCACCGTTTTATAGCCATAGACGGATTGGTTAGGACGGGGTGCAGGGGCAAAGCCCCCACACCCCCTTTGATCCCAGTGTCCTAACCTTTGTGGCGACAGCTATATAACCTGTACGGATAGTGTTTTCCTTTTTCTAAAAAACCTGCTGGATGTGTATCGCCGTATCCACGTCAAAACTGAACAAATGCCGATAAAATCATCGAGAGCGTTGTTTCCTACTAAACTACGCAGCGATTCTACATGTTTGTTAAAACTTTTTTGTGACGTGAGATCAAGAATATGGGACTTTTCTTTGACGTACTCAGTTCAATTAACAACCCGAACCAGCAAGGCAGCGTCGATAGCTTATCCACCATCCTCCAAACTGTGCAGCAGGTAACGGGTGGCAAGGGAATCGATGACTCTGCCAGTCAGGGCACTTTGTCTGTGTTAGGTGGAATAACCCGCTCTGCATTGCAGCAGCAGGGTGGTGTGGGTTCCCCTGCCTTGGAGGGAATGTTAGGGCGGTTGGCAGGTGGAGCGTTGGGTGGAGCAGGCGCAGGTACAGCTCTTCAGTCCCTCTTCCCGCCGGCGTTGCAACAACAAGCTGTGCAAGCGATCGCCGCTAAAACAGGATTGAACCCCACGCTGATTCAAGCCATGCTACCAAGTCTGATTTCAACGGTGTTGGGGTTTCTGAACATGGGCGCTCCTGCTCCTGGCTCACGGGGTACCAATCCTTTACTGAGTGCCTTTTTAAATAGTGATAACGATAAAGACGTAGATATGGGCGATGTCTTAAAGTTTGCGGGTCGATTTCTCAATCCACCCAGCGCGGCATAAAGTAAGGCTCCTAAATCGTGATCAAAAGCAAGAAGCCTGCGCTGTTAGCGCAGGCTTCTTGCTTTTGCAATTACACCTTCAATTAACCGTTGATTTGGGGAGCGGTAAGAGCAATTGGGATCGCATCACCGGATGCTAAATCAAGTGGGAAGTTGTGAGCATTGCGCTCGTGCATCACTTCCATACCCAAGTTGGCACGGTTGAGCACGTCTGCCCAGGTGCTAATCACGCGGCCTTGACTGTCTAACACAGACTGGTTGAAGTTAAATCCGTTTAGGTTAAAGGCCATTGTGCTAATGCCCAAGGCTGTAAACCAAATACAAACGACTGGCCATGCACCCAAGAAAAAGTGCAAAGAACGGCTGTTATTAAAGCTGGCGTATTGAAAGATCAACCGACCAAAGTAGCCGTGAGCAGCCACAATATTGTAGGTTTCTTCTTCTTGACCAAACTTGTAGCCATAGTTGGCAGATTCGGTTTCGGTGGTCTCCCGCACTAGGCTAGAGGTCACCAAAGACCCGTGCATGGCGCTAAATAGTGAGCCTCCAAACACACCTGCAACCCCCAACATGTGGAAAGGGTGCATCAAAATGTTGTGTTCTGCTTGAAACACAAACATAAAGTTGAAGGTGCCAGAAATACCAAGGGGCATACCGTCTGAGAACGACCCTTGACCAATGGGGTAGATCAAGAGCACCGATGTGGCTGCTGCCAAGGGGGCGCTGTATGCCACACAAATCCAAGGGCGCATACCTAGCCGATAGCTCAGTTCCCACTGCCGACCCATGTAGCAGAAAATCCCAATCAAAAAGTGAAATACAACGAGTTGGTAAGGCCCACCGTTATAGAGCCATTCGTCTAGAGAGGCAGCGTCCCAAATGGGGTATAAGTGCAAACCAATGGCGTTGCTAGAAGGTACAACAGCCCCGGTAATGATGTTATTGCCGTACATCAGAGAACCCGCGACAGGCTCACGAATGCCATCAATGTCTACTGGGGGAGCAGCAATGAATGCAATCAGGAAGCAAATGGTGGCGGTGAGCAGGGTAGGGATCATCAACACCCCAAACCAGCCGATATATATGCGGTTGTTGGTGCTAGTAATCCAGTTGCAGAACCGTTCCCATGTGTTGACGCGATCGCGCCGCTGAATGGATGTAGCCATAGTAATAAATCCGAAGTAATGAATTCGATTGCTAAACTGATGAATTGCTAAACTGATAAATCAAAGAGTCCAGCCCCAAGTTAAAACCAACAAGTTAAAACTAAATTGAAACGCTTGAATCTTTGAATAGTTGAATAATAGTTATTTGTCATAAATTGTGCTTAAGTTCTTTACAAATTTTTGTGAGTTTATGGGGCGATCGCAATTCAAACTGGATGGCTATAACAGTTGAAATCCTTTCAATTTGCGGCACTCGACCACCCGCCTATTCTTGGGCTTGATGTTGAAATATTACCAAATCGCATTAAGAAAAATAACGAAATTTTACTAGTACGAAATAAAAAGCTTTCGTCCAGTCTCAGGCTACGTCTTAACTCCCACCGTTTTTTTCTGGTTTGGCAAACGCCGAAATCAGCAGACAGACAATGCCGATATTAATAAAGACATCGGCAATGTTAAAAATGGCAAAGTTAATCAAGCGCACGTCTAGAAAATCGATCACTTCACCCGCCACGAAGCGGTCAATCCCGTTACCCAAAGCACCCGCCAAGATAAATCCATAGCCCAGTTGCTCCCATCGGTTCATTCTGGGGCCAAACCAGGCCAGAGCCATCAATCCTAAGCTCACGGTCAGCGAAAGCCAGCGCAACCAACCGCCACTTTCACGAAATAGGCTGAAGGCTGCTCCTTTATTGGTGACATAGGTGAAGTGAAAAACACCATCCCAGAGTGGAATACTCTCCCCTAGCTCTAAAGTATGGGAAATCACGTATTTAGTGATCTGATCAAAAATCAACCCTACTAAACCAACCATCCAAAAGAGCCAATTTTTGAAACTCATAGCTTGACGGAAAAAGAACTGAGGCTAGTAATTGAACGCTTAGAAATTGAACCTGGAAACCCTCTCGCCAATTGCGTCAGTTGCACCCAAAAGTTTGAGTTAGGACTACCGAAATTGGTAAGGATTTTTTGATGGGGGGGCGAAGCCCGCCCATCAAAAAATCCTTACATCAATACCACTACCCAAAGTTCTTGGTTTTTCGTATAAAGTGCGTAAGTCCTATTAAGTAGTTCAACCTAAATAAAAACCAAATTCTAGAACCCTGCGCCGCCCGCGCAGCGGGCGGCGCAGGGTTCTAGAATTCTATACTTACTTAAGCCTACCTACTTAGTAAAACATGAGGTGACGTAGTAGAAAAGAGACAACTGTAACTGCACAAGCAACGACCAGTTGACCTAACAGTGGGCTAATAGAATAGGCAAAGATGAGTTGGAACAGAGGGGCATCTGGATTAACTAGCCATCTCCAATGGGAGGCGATCGCCAAATAACTCACCCCCACTAAATGTACCGTAAGCAATCCACACATACAGCTAAATGCCAGTGATTCCAGTCGTACTGGTAGCCGAAACGCCCAATAGCCACAAATCCAAGCTCCAGGGATAAACCCTAGCAGATAGCCAAAGCTAGGTTGATGAACGTAGTCAATTCCGCCGCCCTGGGTAAAAATGTTGAACCAGCTCAATCCTAGTAGTAAATAAGCAATCTGTGAAATTGTTGCTGCATTTCTGCCGCCTAGACAGGCTGTGAGAAATACGGCTCCAATTTGGAAACTAACCCCTAATCCGTGTGGCTGTAGACCGTCTTGCCCCCAAGCCCACGGTGGATTGATGACAAACGCCTGTAAAAACGTGCCACCAATCGTAAGCACAAGGCCAACCAAAGCCCACAGTAAATCAGTGGGTGCAACCATTCGAGAGGCAAAAGGATAAGGGGTTGAACGAGGAGACGGGCGAGAAGGCGGCATGGGAGATCCAAACGTTAAGGATAAGTACCCCATTCCCAGAACTTTTCCAGCAGGGTAATCTGATTAAAAACTAGACCAAAAACCCTGGACTGATTGCTGTGTAGGCAACACAGACGCTTTTATCTCATATTTAATCGAGACTGCCTACTGACCAAAGTTAGATTATACGTTCCAGGGGACAATCTGTACGGGCTTGAGCGTGAGCACAGACTAATTTCATCTATGCCTGCAACCCAAAGGCGTAATTGTTCAGCACTGGATGACCGCTCAGGGTGGCAAACTGTGCCCCAGAGCCAAAGCCGCTGCCGCTGCCATTTTGGTTGTAAAACAGTTTGCCATTGGTTGAGTTATAGGTAATTAGCGCGCTGCTAGTGGCGGCAGAACTGTCGCTGGTGACCACGGCAAACTCCTCAACTTTAAGATTAAAGCCCAGTTCTGCCGAAAACGTGAGTTGGGTAAATGTGGTCTTGTCGAGGATAAGGCGATCGCCATCATAATAATTTGTAGCAGGAGAGAATTCTTCAAGCAGATCGATGCCCAAATCGGCAGCGCTAAAGGCCGATTTGGAATTGAACACAAAGGCATCTGCGCCAATCCCGCCATTGAGAATATCGTTGCCGCTGCCCCCATTGATCAGGTCATTCCCAGAATTGCCTACCACAATGTCATCATCTGCACCACCTAGTAGGGTGTCGTTGCCGACACCGCCCCGCAAAATGTCTTTGCCGCTCTTGCCCTGAAGCGAATCGTTGCCCAACTGCCCATTGATCACATCATCAGAACCCTCGAACCCACTCACGGTATTGCTCAGATTGTTCAGAAAGGTCACCGTGTTCTTGCGAAATACCTGAGCGTTGTTGAGGTTTGCATCCCAGACATCAAAGGCATCGAATATCGGGGCAGAGGGTTCACCATTAAACAAAATATTGCTCACATCCGCGCCCGCGCCATTGCTCTTGCGGTGATTGTCCAAACTTTCAAGCGTAAGGTTTTGCAGAATCACCTTGGTGTTGTTAACGCCGACAAAGCTGATTTCTGTATTTGCCCCAATTTGGGTTAGCAGCATCTTTTTAGCCGTCAAGCCACTGCCAGAGAATCGGAGGGTGTCTGCATTGGCCAGAATTGCCGCCGACGGATTGCCACCTCTCCCTACTCCACCAAAATCGGTGATGCTGTCAATGCTGCCGCCGCTACTGATCACAAATGTATCTTTGCCGCCGCCGCCCGTGAAGCGATCGCGTCCCACCGTGCCCGTCAAGCTGTTGTTCCCGGCTGTGCCCGTTAGCACCTGACCACTGACGCTAATGGGGATGAGGTCGGAATCCGTTTGCGCTCCGCCGCCACTATTGCCCAAATCATTGGTCGTGATTTGGAGGGAGGTGGTGCCGTCGTAGCCCGTGGTCGGTATAAACGTTAGCCCATTCAGCGCTGCGTTAATGTGGGGCAAGCTGCCCGTAAAGTTCAGTGTGGGGTCGCTGGTGCCGTCTCCAGTGGTGAAGGTGAGATTGGCGATCGCCCCCAGCGTCAGCGTCCCATTCAGAGCCGTCAACGTCACTCGGACAGAATTAGTGCCCGCATCGGGATCGCTGACTGAGACGGCATTACCGTTGGCACCTTTAAAGACAAGAGGCGTATTTTTTGTGAGGTTCTGTCTACCTGGTGCCGTGTTCAGCGGTGCCTCATTACCCAAGTCAACCGACCACACCTCAGACCCATTCACCCCATCATCTGCGACAAAATAGAGTACTCCGTTCTGATACGTCAGTTGGGTCGGATCGTAACTGCGCTCGCTAGGGCTAACATCGGTTAAGCGCACCGGGCTACCCGTCGTCGCGTCCAGTTTCCATACTTCCCTGCCGTGGGTGCCGTCATCTGCGACAAAGTAAAGGGTGCCGTTAAAGTCAGTGAGTGAACTGGGTGCTGAGCGATCGCTGCCAGGATTTAGATCAAACAACACAGGATTACCCGTCACCGAATCAATCTTCCACAGCTCTTCGCCATGGGTTTGATCATTAGCAATAAAGTAGAGCGTGCCGCTGACATTAATTAAGTTGTAAAGGTCAGTGCTGCCACTCCCAGGATTGAGATCGAACTGCGTTAAGCTGCCCGTGGCGGGATCGTACTTCGTGAGTTCATACCCCAACTGTGGCGTGTAGCCTGGGAAATAAATGGAATCGTTGGCGATCGCCTCCTCCTCCGATCCACCGCCAACCGATCGCAGATCGACCTCTTTGAGAAATACAGGTTTTCCGGTAGCCACATCAATCTGCCATAGCTCATACCCGTCATCCCCATAGTCAGAGGCTTTAAATTGCAGGGTGCCATTAACATTTTTGAAATTTCGCAAATAGCGACTCGACAAACCACCGTCTAGATTAAGGCGTACTGGGCTGCCAGTGCTTGGATCAACCTTCCACAATTCATAACTGTCATTTTTATAAAGCGTGAAGTAAAGAATGCCGTTGATAGATGTCAGATCATATGGGCCATTATTTCCATCACCTTCAACCGGCACGTTAAGGCGAACTGGATTACCCGTGACAGCGTCAAGTTTCCACAAATCGTTGCCACTGGTGCCTTCTTTCGCAACAAAGTAGAGCGTCCCGTTATTGTTAATGAGACTCCTAATCCGCACCTCTTCGCCCCCACCTGATGCATTATCAGGCGCAAAATCAGTGATTAGCGTCGGTGTCCCCGTTGCAGGGTTGAGCTGCCATAGTTCAATCCCATGGGTGCCATCATCTGCCAGAAAATAGAGCGTTCCATTGACGTTGGTGAGACGATAGGAACCATAGTAATTATCGCCGTCCCCTCCATAGAAAAACGGATTAGAACTACCCCTGCCAGGATTCAGATCACTAATTAATACCGGGTTACCCGTTGCAGCATCCAGCCGCCACAGCTCATATCCATGCACCCCATCATCGGCCCCAAAATAGATAGATCCGTTGAAACTGGTTAAATCTCCAGGGGGATTAAGCGTTTCAAGATGAAGGTTTTTCACCAACGCCGTACTGCCCGTAGTCGGGTTTAGTTGCCATAGTTCTACCCCGGTTACCCCATCATCAGCGCTGAAGTAAATTGTGCCGTTGACGCTGACTGGATTGCTCCTGAAGAGCGGACGTAACGAGCTGCCACTACCCGGATTAATGTCACTTAGTCGAACCGGAGCATCGACTGCATTGAGCTTCCACAGTTCATTCCCATGCGTCCCATCATCGGCATTGAAGTACAGCGTCCCGCTGATATCTGTCAAGTTGGATGGAGTGGCACTACCAGCACCAGGGTTAATATCACTAACCCGAATGGGATTACCCGTTGCGTCAATTTTCCAAAGTTCTTCTCCGTGGGTGCCATCATTGGTCGAGAAGTAGAGCGTATTGTTGAATTGGGTCAGATTGTAGGTGTAGTTTTCGGAAGCAATACTGGTAACTAGGGTAGGAAGATTGGTCGCGGGATTAAGCCGCCATAGGGTATCCCCATTTGCTGTGTCTAGGCGGGTGAAATAAAGCACCCCGTTGATAGTAATCAGCTCCTGAATCTGACTGTAGGAACCAGGCGGAGTGGGATTAAAACTGGTGACTGGCGTAATGGTATCTGTAGTAGGGTCTAGCTTTAACACTTGAGGCGAGTTGCCCACAGTCGCGATGAAATAAAGCGTATTGTTGATCACAACCTGCTGATGCTCTTCATATTGAGAAGGACCATCCGTGAATGCTGTACCCGTAGCCTGAACAGCATTGCCTGTGCTCGGGTCAAGCTTCCAAAGCTGAAGATTGTTGCCAGCATTGTCAGCAAAGAAATAAATGGTGCCATTCAGGGCAACGAAATTGAATGGAGAAGAATCTCCTCCACCGGGGTTGATGTCAGTCAGTCGTATGGGAGTATTGGTTGTTGGATCAAGCTTCCATAGTTCTGTCCCATGTGCATTATCGTAGGCGCTAAAGTACAGCGTATTATTGATAGCCGTGAGGTCGTCTAGATAGCTGTTTTCCAGTGCAATTGAGATAGGAGCACCCGTAGCTGGATCAATCTTCCACAGCCCCCCGCTTCCTGCAGGTTGCTCAAACGCGGTGAAATAGAGCACTCCGTTAACGAGTGTTAAGTTATCTGTGAAGAAGAAACCATCTGGAGTAGAGCCGACCAAAGCAGGTTGTCCTGTGACTAGGTCAAGTGTCCATAACTTGCTGATTTCGCCAAAAACTTCTCGTCTGTCAGCAATGAAGTAGAGGGTGCCGTTGGCGTTGATTAGCTCGCGTGGGGAAGAGCTGTTGTCGGGAGAGTTGAAGTTGGTAAGACGTTGAGACATAGTAGATTCCTATCTTTTTAGACTATGAGGTTGCTTTGAAGATGGTTTCAAAGGCTAATTTTCTAGATACCCAGTACCCAGAAAATCAACCTTCCACGATATTTTCCAAATGGTTTCTTACACAAACTTGGCTTAGGAATGAGAATTAAATAACTCCGCCATTCTTCTGTAGTGGCGAACGGCCGTTCGCCACTACCAGCAATCAAATTCCCGATCTGATTAAATCCATAATCCTTAGGTAGTTGTGTTTGGTTAGTCGTGTTTGTGGGTACTTAGCACTCACAAACACGACCGACTACAGAAATTTAGGCTGAGATAGAAAAGGCTGATTTTCTACGCCTTAATCACAAAATCACTCGCCGTTAAAGCAGGATAGCCTTCAAGTGTTGGGTATAAACTTGCAAACAGTGAACCGCTACCAAAACCACTGCTGTTACCGTTCCGGTTATAAAACAGCCTGCCGTTTGTAGAGTTGTACACGATCAGTGCAGCAACTGTCTCTGCTGTACTGTCGTTGTTTACGATTGCAAACTCACTCCCGTTGCTAAAACCATTCCCCACCACACTTGCGAGACCAGTAAAGGTCGTCTTATCTAGCACAACCTTGTCTACTGCAATGTTGAAATCCTCAATAATATCCACACCAGCTTCAGTACTAAAGGTTGCTTCAGTATTGAAGACAAACTTATCTATCCCAGCGCCCCCCGCAAGGAAATCGTTACCTTTGCCACCATCCAAATAGTCACTGCCACCATCACCGACTAAGAGGTCGTTGTTTGACCCACCCAGTAAAACATCCTTGCCAGCACCGCCCCGTAGTGTATCTTTTCCATCCCGGCCTCGCAGATAGTCGTTGCCGCCTTGACCATTGATTACATCATCGGAGTCCTCATAGCCGCTGACTTCATTGTCTAGATCGTTGAGGAACGTAGTCGTATTTTTTTTGAAAACGGTGGTGCGGGTAGAGTTAGCGTCGAGTACATCTAAGACATCATAGGATGGAGCAAAAGATTCACCGTTAAATAAAACGTTAGTAACGTTAGCGCTAGCTCCTGAATTTGTACGATGATTGTCCAGATTCTCTAAAACAAAGTTTTTTAAGATAACTTTGTTGACCTTGTTCCCCGCAAAGGAAACTTCTAAATCTGCTCCCACTTGAGTCAATAACAGTTTGTTGGCAGATAGTCCTGTACCCTGAAACTTAAGAGTATCAGCATTGGCAAGTACTGGAGAAGTCGGATTGGAACCTTTACCCACTCCACCAAAGTCAGTAACGATGTCGGTACCATCACCCAGATTAAAGACAAAGGTGTCGTTACCACCACCGCCTGTAAAGGTGTCACTCCCCGTCGTGCTGTTGAAAGTATTTTGACTAGAGTTGCCAACTGCTGTGATGCCAGGAGGGGTTTCTGGCAGCAGACGAGTCACAGCAAAATTGCTGTTTGGCTCACTCGAAGTTCCCGCCAGTACAATTCGACCATCCGGTTGAAGCTGAATGTTAGTGAACCCCGACTTGGTGTTGATAACGGTTATGCCATTAGCACCGAAGCTAGTGTCAAGGGTGCCATTCGGGTTGTAGCGCACCACTGTGCTAGCACCCTGACTTGTGCCAACCACCACAATCCTACCATCGGGCCGAATCGCAACACTATGGATAAAATCATCTCCAGGGAGGACGTCGGTAAATACACTCCCACCACTACCGAAACTCGTATCCACACTTCCATCAGTGTTAAATCGAGACAGCAAGAAGCCGTAGTTGCCCAGATTCACGTATGAGACGACAAGAATTTTCCCATCGGCCTGTAGGACAGCATTTCTTGGAAAATTTGATGCTTTGATGACCGTCTTACCGTTGCCACTAAAACTAGTGTCTAAGCTGCCATCTAGATTGTAACGAGCCAAACTAAGGTACTGACCGTAGTAGCTTCCATCTTGGACAAACGTGTGACCCACCCCAACGGTTTTGCCGTCTGGTTGAATTAGGAATTGACCCAAGCTGTCATCAGTAGTGTAGATCTGCCCAGGAAACTCATCTGTAAAGTCAGTTCGCACGGTTCCACCAGTGCCAAGGCTTAAGTCGCGGCTACCATCTGGGTTATAGCGAATGAAGCCAAAATCTGCTGGAAAAGTATAAACCCCGTTTAACAACTCTGGGGTTCGAATATCTACAGGCACAATCATCTTATTGTCAGATTGCAGTGTGATCGCTCCAATAAAGAAGCTGCTAGTCTCTTCAAACACCGAACCTGCGTTCCCAAAACTAGAATCCAAACTGCCGTCGGCGTTATAGCGAAGTAGAAGCCGACTGCTTCCGGAGGATTCATTCGCGAACGACCCGGCTACCAGAATCTTGCCACTGGGAAGCAGAGTGAAGGCTAGTGGAGTTGTGCTACCTGACGCACTGCCGGGAGGAGTAAAACTAGTGGTAATTTTCCCATCGCCACCAAACGATGTATCTAGGCTGCCATCAGTGTTATGGCGCACAATGCCGATGTCACGTCCACTACTACCATCAGAAACTCCTCCTATCACAATAATCTTGCCATCGAGCTGGAGTGCAAGATCTGCAATATAGTCGTTACTCCCAAAGTCGGTTAATACAATGTTGCCTCCTGCAAAAGTGGGATCAGCCGTTAGCAACCCTGCATATGCGGCTTGAGCCGCGTTGGTAAAGGCAGGAACAGAGGTAGGGTAGGGAATCGTGGAGATACATGCATCTAGATTCCAATTCCCCCCAAGTTCGGCATTACCGATGGGGGTACGAGAAGCTCGAATGGTAGCTCCCGTTAGATGATGCAGTTTTTCGAGGAATTCCGCACCTGCCTCTCCAACAGCAACGTTACAGGCATAGAGTAAAAGGTTGGGAGATGAAGACTTGAACCATGCTTGCACTTGATCAGCATAATGATCCAGGGTGTTTAAGCTAAGGCAGGTATTGCCGAGGTAGAGGCAACCGGGAGAACCATGGGAGACAAGGTGGAGTGTCGTTACATCAGGATAGTGTTGAAGAGCCTGAGTAATTTGGACGATGCCATCTTGATCTGGGCGGAGTACCAGCACTCCAATTGCGGGAAGCACGCCCTTGAGAAGCGTTTGGAGATCATCAATACCCGCATCAAGAACGAGTAGGTGACTAGCTGAGTAGACAGGTAAAAAACTGGATTCCTGGCGGCTATGTAGCAGAGAGTATTGAGGTTGGACGGACTGGTTGTAAAGCATCTGTATACTCCTGAAATGTGTAATAGAAAGAGATAAATTGAGGTCGGATTATTGAAGCGGCCTATCGTTTAGGCAGTATGAGATAACGATCTCTTGATTGACTCTTGGCTGATAAAGCCAAGAAAACCAATGAAATGGCATCCTCAGAGGATGTTTGAAAAGTGGTCTGCTGTGATTTTGGGCACCTGTTGATCCCCCTAGCCCCCTACCCTTCGGGAAGCCGCTTCGCGTCTATAAAAAGGGGGAACTGGATTCAAAGTCTCCCTTTTTAAGGGGGCTAGGGGGATCTAAAACGTTTTGCTACTAACAATCAGACTTTTAAAAAGTCTTCTCACACCTCAACCGTGTTTTAACCACTACGTTCTGTAGAGCATTCTGTAGAGTGATAGTCATTTCTCATCCAGGCATAAATGGGTTCAATTGAACGCCCTTATGCCTGGATAACAGAATTCTGGCTAAGCCTGGATCACAAAATCAGTTGCAACCAACACTGGATTGCCGCTTAACCCGGCAAACTGTGCGCCACTGCCCAACCCGCCACTGCTGCCATTTTGGTTGTAGAACAGTTTGCCATTGGTCGAGTTGTAGACAATGAACGCACCACTTGTCGCTGCTGCACCATCACTGGTCACTGTGGCAAATTCACTTGCTTTGCTGAAGCCCGTTCCAGTTGCGCTGGTCAACTTGGTAAAGGTGGTCTTATCGAGCACCAGTTTGTCGCCCAAAATGCTGAAGTCTTCAATCGTGTCAATCCCCAACCCCGAGGCGCTAAAGACCGCATTCGAATTGAACACAAACGCATCAACGCCAACGCCACCGTTGAGAATGTCGTTACCGCTGCCGCCATTGAGGCTGTCATTGCCCCCATTGCC
>JBBQFG010000139.1:0-13892 GCA_038321765.1 Elainellales cyanobacterium | reverse complement strand
GCGGGAATCCATCTGCTCGATAGGTGCCAGCGGGGATACAGCCGCGGCGCGACAATAGAAACCACGGCCTAAAAGGGATGGCGAAGGGGATTTAAAAACCACAATGGAGCAAAATAAAATATTGGATAATTGGCTTAATTTGGGGCGATGCATTTGCTTATTTATTGTGGCAACGCAGCCTAATTTCGAGTGCAATTGCTTCGCCCCTACTGCCCAAAAATCGCCCTAAATCTCAATTCTAATTAGATGTCAAATGGGTTCTATAAAAAGGGGGGAACTGGATTCAAAGTCCCCCTTTTTAAGGGGGATGTAGGGGGATCACTCCGTTTTCATGCCAGCAACGGGACTTTTACACATCCTCTTAGGTGCTGCCCTATTTTCTGCTTAGAACTGCCTTTTTCTTCCGGCCTAATTAAAAATCCTAATTAATCTTCAAAAGTTTGCCTTCGCCTGATTATGATAGCGATGTTGCAATGCGTGTGGTTGAGGAAAGGGGATATGGTTGGGCATTCAAAGATCAGGAAAATGAGGGTTGCTGACATTGGATGCCAGCTAGGAGTCGTGGGGCTGCTGCTGTATGCGGCTCCTGGTTACGCAGTGCCGAATACTTTTCCAGGGCTTGTTTCTGCTGAACCTGATGGAGTATTGCTGGTCAAGCCTCAAGTGCTCAGTCAAACGGTGCCTTCAGAGGTATCGCCCATAGAACCCGATGGCGATCGCTTCCTTCAGCCCATTCCCCTACCGCCCCCCGTAACGCCAGACGAACAGGCTCCGGTCATTACAACACCCTCGCCCGACCCTACGCCAACGCCGCTACCCACCGATGAAGCGGTGCAAATTTCGGTGCAGCGCATTGAGGTGATTGGCAGCACAGTCTTTGACGCTGACGATTTTGCGCCCATTGTGCAACCCGCAGAGGGGCGATCGCTGACCCTAGAAGCCTTGCGGGGCATCGCCGATCAAATTACTCAACTGTATCTAAACGAAGGGTATCTCACTTCTAGAGCCGTATTGGTAGACCAGGTAGTGACGGCAGGGGTGATTCAACTGCGGGTAATCGAAGGTAGCCTGGAAACCATTGAAGTTCAGGGAGCAGAGCGGGTGCAGGCCGACTATGTGCGGAGTCGGGTGGCACTAGGAGCCAGCACGCCCCTAAACCAGGCAGACCTGGAAGATCAACTGCGGCTGTTGCGCCTCGACCCATTATTTGACAACGTAGAAGCAAGCCTACGGGCGGGTGCGGGGCTGGGGCAGAGCATTCTAACCGTGCGCGTCACAGAAGCCAATCCCTTTTCGGGCAGCGTTGGGGTAGACAACTTTTCGCCGCCTAGTGTGGGGTCAGAGCGGCTGGGATTGGTTCTGAGCTATCGCAACCTAACGGGCTGGGGAGATGAGCTGACGGGGCAGTATTACCGCTCCACCACTGGCGGCTCTCGTGTCTACGACCTGAGCTACCGAATTCCGGTAAATCCGCTGAACGGCACCTTGCAGCTACGCGCTGCCCCGACAGACTATCGAATTACCGATCCCGAATTTGCCGATCAAGACATTTCGGGTAATGCCGATGAGTACGAGATTAGCTTTCGGCAACCGCTGCGGCGATCGCCCCGTGAAGAATTTGCCCTCTCGCTCGGTATCACTGCCCGCGATGGCGACTCATTCTTTAATGATTTGCAAATTGACGACAGCACCACGACCGTAATTGGCTTGGGTCAAGATTGGGTGCTGCGCGATGTCAGCGGAGCTTGGGCGCTGCGATCGCAGTTCAACATCGGTACCAGTCTGTTGAATGCCGATACAGGGACAGAACCCGACGGTATATTTTTCAGTTGGTTAGGGCAGGCGCAGCGGGTGCAAGTGCTCAGTCCCGACCAGTTATTGATTTTGCAAGCCGATTTGCAACTCACCCCTGACCCCCTACCCGGATCTCAGCAGTTTGTGATTGGTGGCGGGCAATCGCTGCGGGGGTTTCGCCAAAATGCCCGCTTAGGAGATAACGGCTTCCGCATCTCTGTCGAAGATCAGATTGCTCTGGGACGCGACGAGTCTGGAGCGGTTATTTTTCAGGTGGCTCCGTTTGTGGATGCGGGCGCTGTCTGGAATGACGGCGATAACCCTGCCGATACTCCAGACGACTCGTTTTTAGCAGGAATTGGGCTGGGGCTACTGTGGGAACCCTTACCCGATCTCAACATCCGGCTCGATTTTGCGCTACCGCTGGTAGAGATCAGCGATCGCGGTGAGAATGCTCAAGATCGGGCGTTTTACTTTAGCGTCAACTATGCTTTTTAGGGAGTGAAGCGGGTTTCGACTGCGCTCAACCCTCGGTTGTCGCGGGTTGAGCGCAGCCGATGCGGGTTGAGCGTAGCCGAAACCCGCACTCCTATCTCTCAACCAAGACGTATTGTTTCAAAAAGCTCTCAACTACTCGAAAATACTCTGCCCCAGCAATGTCTGCAACGTCGTTGTGTCCGGCATAGGGAACGAGCCACAGCCGTTTAGGTTGACGAGCGGCTGCATAGAGCGCTTCACTCATATCGGCGGGAACTCGCGTGTCTTCCATCCCGTGGATAAACAGGGTTGGCATTCGTAACTGAGACACTTTGCGGATGGAGTCGAAGCGCTGAGTTAGGAGCAGATCAATTGGCAAAAATCCGAAGGCGGTGCTGCGATGCACCATGTTGGACATGGAGGTAAAAGAACTTTGCACAATTAGCCCAGCCGCAGTGGGGTGGCGAATTGCAAGGTCAATGGCGATCGCCCCTCCCAACGAATGGCCATAGATCAAAATCTGTGCTGGGTCAATCTTGCGCTCTGCCGTCAAATACTGCCAAGCGGCGGCTGCATCTTCGTACACCGCTGCCTCACTGGGAAACGCTCCCTCACTCTTGCCATATCCCCGATAGTCAATCAGCAACACCGACAGCCCCATCCGCTGAAACCGACTGGCATGGAAGGCATTGGCACCAATATTGACTCCGTTGCCGTGCAGGTAAAGCAGCACCCCCTGCGTTTGTCCCTCAGCAGGAATCCACCAGGCGTGTAGCTGTTCGACCTGGCTTTTGGCAGCAGAATTTGGCAGTGAAATGGGCACCGCCACATCCTCATACACCAGACCCAAGTCCCCCGGTGTCGTCTCAATCGTCCGCGAGGGAAAGAAAATCATGCGCGTTTGCCGCACATATAGCACTAGGCAAGCTGCCCCATATAGGGTGACTAAACTGGCCAACAGAATTAGAAGCGATTGCTTAAGAAACATATCAATGGTGTGTCAATCTTGCCCTAAGTAGTTCAACCTAAATAAAAACCAAATCCTAAAACCCTGCGCCGCCCGCTGCGCGGGCGGCGCAGGGTTTTAGGGTTTTATACTTACTTAAGCCTACCTACTTATCTAAAACATTCTCTTCCTAAGCAAAGCTACACCCGATCTCCGGGGTTGGGGCAAGATTTTTTCTGTGAGCCATGCTGAGCATGGCTCACAGAAAAAATCTTGATTGGATTCAAGCGTGTAGCGCCATGTTATCCAAGCGATCGCCTGTCGCCGGGTCAAACACAAACAGCCGCTCGCCATCCAGTTGCAGAACCAGGCGATCGCCGACGTGGGGGCGCAGGTCTGGCGGCACCTGGATACTGACGATGGATGGGGTAGTGCGATCGCTGGCGGGAACCCTGGCTCGAATCAAAATTTCGCGCCCCAGCGGCTCTACTAGCGTTACTTCTACAGCGATGTGATGGGTCGTCCCCTCTGGCACGACCTGGAGATGTTCGGGACGAATACCCAGATTTACACGCTGCCCCTGATATGCCTGTAGCCGCGAGTGAAACCGCACCGGACAGGGAATAGTGTGTGAGTCAATCTGAAAATCGGTGCCGTCGTAGCGAGCGCTAAGAATATTCATGGGTGGGCTGCCCATAAACGTTGCCACCATTTGGTTGGTCGGCTGGGCATAGATGGCTTGAGGATCACCAATTTGCTGGACGTGCCCCCCATTGAGCACCACAATTTGGTCTGCCAGGGTCATGGCTTCTACCTGGTCGTGGGTGACGTAAATGGTGGTAATGCCGACGCGCTGGTGCAGTTGCTTGAGTTCGGCGCGGGTGTCGTCGCGCAGTTGGGCATCCAGGTTAGACAACGGTTCATCAAGCAAAAAGACCTGGGGTTGACGGGCGATCGCCCGACCTAACGCCACCCGCTGCTGCTGTCCGCCCGATAGCTGCCGGGGCTTACGATCGAGCAGGTGCCCAATATCGAGCGATCGCGCTACCGTTTCTACCCGCGCCTGAATGGTTTTGGGATCAGCCTGCCGCATCCTCAGGCCAAAGGCCAAATTTTCCGCCACAGTCATATGCGGATACAGGGCATAGTTTTGAAACACCATTGCTACGTCTCGCTGTCGCGCTGGCACCTCGTTGACTAGGCGGTCGCCAATGTACAAATCGCCAGAGGTGGCCGCTTCTAACCCGGCGATCGTCCGCAAAATGGTGGACTTACCGCAGCCCGATGGCCCCACCATCACCCAAAACTGCCCGTCTGGCACCTCAAAGGTAATGTCTTCGACGGCAGTTGTCGCATTAAACCGCCGCGTAATGCCTTTCAAAGAAACTCGTGCCACAGGCAAACCCGAACGAATAACGTCTCTTCAATTCTGACAGGTAATTTTGGCAGGTTTAGGAGGATATTTGAAAAGTCTAGGGTTGTGTGAAAACTGATCGCTTCCCCTAATATCCCTACGCGATCGCGCCACTGGCCAGCAAAAAGAGAACTATGAGGTCAATCCCACCTTTTTGAGAAAGGCTGGGGGAGTTACATCAGCAATGGGTTACCAGGCGATTATTCGAGCCAAGTGGATACACCCACTCTGTCAAAATATAGTACAATTGTTCTACTGTGCGATCGCCTCTCCAGTTCCTATCGAGTTCATTTTGAGTTGACTTCTGGGCGATCGCCTGTAATCTCTAAACTAAGTCCCCCTTAGAGACTGCCTTGGCAGTTCAGCAAAACACTGCTTTAGGATGGCGAATTTAATAAAAACCCAAAGTTATTTTTTGAAAGAGAGGCTCCGCCTCTCTTTCAAAAAATAAAGATCTGGTTTTATTTAATCCACGATCCTTAGGCAGTTTAGAAATCGGTAGTGGTATTGATGTAAGGATTTTTTGATGGGCGGAGCCCGCCCATCAAAAAATCCTTACCAATTTAGGACTACCTAGAAATCTATCAGGGACTGCCCCACCGACAGCGAGACACGCGTCATGGCAATTATTGCTCTAAAAGCTTGGTACCTGCGAGAATACGAACCGGCGCGAGATTTAGAAAAGCGCCCTCATGATCTGCGTCTCAGCAAAAACAGCCTGTTAAAATCGGCGCTGCGGGCAGATTTCCTGGAAGATAGCGCTGAAGTCAAGCAGTCGGAATGGTTCCAGCGATACATGGAAGGGGAACCCGTCGAGTTTTATATCGAAGGCAGCGGCGGCTATATCATTTCCAACATTGATCTAATTAGTCACGAAATGTACTTCACCAAGCAAGACGTGATGTCGCATTTGGAGCCAATTATTTTCCTGTCTTACCAAACAGAATTTGCCGAATCTAGTAATTTGCTGAGAGACGAACTACAAGAATTTTTGGAAAAGCTGAACAAGCGATCGCGTCTGCCTCTCACGCTTGAAGAGTCACATCGCCTGACTGAAGGCCCCGCTCGCCTCAGCAGCACCCTCATGCGTAAAATCCGTAAGAGCCTTTTGTTTATTGCCGATGGCACCCCCATTCTGCACCTTGACGGCACTCCGCCCCAGCTTATTCCCAGTCCCAAGGTGTGTGTAGAGATGGGCTATGCGCTCCAGTGCAAGCGGGCAGAACAAATTCTGCTAACTCAAATGGATCGTGCCGATCTGCCGGGTCAGTTTCCCTTTGATCTTCCCAGCGGTAGCCGTCTCCAGTTCCGTACCAAACCTGAATTGCACAAGCTGCTGCCATCCCTGATCGAAACTCAACTGAAACGATTCAACCTGATATAGCGTCATAGGTAGATGGGTGTAATTAAACATGAAACCCTAAAAGTCTGCGCCGCTCGGGCAGCGGGCGGCGCAGACTTTTATAATCTTGTTTTTATTGAGGTTGAACTACATACTCTCGAAATGTTGTCTAGGTCGGGATGGGAGGTGCTATGCGGCACTTTGCACCCCGACCTAGGCAAAATTGCTGAACTGCTACTTTCGTTTTGCTCAGTTTTCGGGGAATATTTATCTCATTGCCCCCAATCAGGGCTAATGTGATCAAGGCGTTTAGGATCATCACCCACCATGCCCAGAACTCCGAGTGAATTTTCAGTCCATATTTTGATGGATGGCGGCCACCGCGAAGAAGTGCGCTTTGCAACGATTCAAGATTTTCAGAAATGGTACAGCGGCGAGCTAGTGCCTAAGAGCACCTCCGAAGATTTCATCAGTGTTCCAATCAAAAACATTCAGGGAGAATACATGGTGGTGCGCCCCTCGCGAATTTTGGCGCTGCGGGTAGAGCCAATTTTTTCGGGCAGTGTCGATCGCTATTAGGGGCGGTTATTGGCGCGTCTTTGGCCGTTAAAAGGAATGTTCGTTTGTATGTCCAAAATGCATACTTATTTTCTGGCGTCTGCCTGTGCGAGCTTGGCGATCGCCCTAGGAAGTGTTTCTTTGCCTGCTTGGTCGGATGTGCCACTGCGGGTGGTAGATCCGACGGTGCTGCAATCGAATGATTTTGCGGCGCTAGGTTTAGACGAGCAGCTTTGGGGTGTAGGGGGCGATCGCTCCTCTTTGGTTCAAGCGATCGACTATTCTCTCCGCTATTTAGATACCCCCACGGCTGTTGCGGCCTACCGACAGTATTCGGTGCAGGGCATTACGCGCGATCGCGTCCGGCGCAGTTTGATCCGGTTTCGAGAACTGCTGCAAACCACAGAATCGGCAGAGGCACTGCGGGCAGCGGTACTAAACGAGTTTGCGGTTTATCAGTCGGTGGGAAATGACGGGCTGGGCACGGTAGATTTTACGGGCTATTTTGAGCCAAGCTACGTGGCTAGCCGTGTCCCCACTGCCGAATTTCGCTATCCCCTTTACCGTCTGCCACCTAGCCTCAGCCGCTGGTCGAGTCCCCATCCTAGCCGTGTGGCTCTCGAAGGGGTAGACGGTTTGCAGGGGGAACGGGGACGGCTGCGGGGGTTAGAACTGGTGTGGTTGCGCGATCGCCTCGAAGCTTACTTGATTCAGGTGCAAGGGTCTGCCCGGTTGAGTCTTACCGATGGCGGTACCATGACCGTTGGCTATGCGGGTCGCACCAGCCGCTCCTACGTCAGCATTGGGCGGCAGTTGGTGAATGATGGCAAACTGCCCGAAGCAGGGCTAACGCTACCCGCCGTACTGACCTATTTTCAACAACATCCCAACGAGCTAAACGAGTATTTACCGCGCAACCACAGTTTCATTTTCTTTCGAGATACAGGCGGTGCCCCTGCCACTGGATCTCTCAGCGTTCCGGTCACAGCAGAGCGATCGATCGCCACCGACAAAACCCTGATGCCGCCAGGAGCGCTAGCGCTAATCCACACTCACATTCCGTTTCCCAACCCGCAAGGCCAGTTAGAATCCCAAGAGGTCAGCCGCTTTGTGCTAGATCAAGACCGGGGTGGAGCGATTCAAGGAGCTGGCCGGGTCGATATTTTTGTCGGCACGGGGCCATTAGCGGGCGATCGCGCGGGTCTACTCAACAACACTGGGCAACTTTACTACTTGCTGTTGAATGAGTAGGAAGTACTACGACTCAAAAAGTTAGGTCTATGGGTCAAACGGCAGTCAGAGAGTGATTGCCAATCCTTTGCTGATCATGCGATCGCCCGCTTCAAGATTTCACCTTGGCTTTTTCTAGGGGCTGCTTACTTCCCTGATTGCCTTCAATATTGCGTTCGTACCATTTCATTAAAGGGGTGGCGCTAACGCCATGCACCGTTACGGACAGGATGACGACAATAAACGTAATCCAGGCAATGAGTTCTCCATCTTCGTTGCGCAATCCATTGCTTAAGGCGTAGGTTAGGTAGTAGAGCGACCCTACACCGCGAATTCCAAACCAGCCAAATAGCCAGCGAGTAGCAGGATGGACGGGTGACCCAATCGTGCTGACCCAGGCTCCTAAGGGACGAATGACAAACAGAAGCAGTAGGCCAATTAACAGAGCCGGAGCCGCAAAGCGTAACATTGGCTCAATTCGCAATAGTGAGCCTAGCAGTAAGATCGTGCCGACTTCGGTAAGTTTCTCTAACCGTTCCATGAAGTGCAGGCGAGAAGCAGATTTTTCGGGGCTGAGGCAGTCGGAACGCAACACCACACCCGCCACAAAAACTGCCAGAAATCCGTAGCCATTGACCAATTCTGTTAAAGAATAGGTTAGGAAAATGGTGCTGAGTCCAATGAAATCATCCATTGCTTCGTCAACCGGGCGGTAGGATTGCAGGCGAAGTTCTAGCCACCCTAGCAGCTTGGCGATCGCCACTCCCATGACCAACCCTGCCGCGATCGCCCACACCACATCCACCAACACCCAGTTGACAAACCACGTTTGCCAATTGTCATCTTCTAACCAATGCAGCCCAAAATAAACAAACGGAAACGCCAGCGCGTCGTTCAGCCCCCCTTCCGACGTTAGACCAAAGCGCAACTCGTCCTGATCTTGCGGGTCATGGAGCTGCACCTCCGATGTCAACACCGGATCGGTCGGAGCCAAAATTGCGCCGAGTAAAATTGCCACCCCCCACTCCAGCCGTAATATCCAATGCCCTACCAGAGCGGTCGCAAAGATCGAAATTGGCATCAATAGCCCAATCAATCGACCCGTAGAGTTCCACATCCACGCATTGAGGGGACGGTTCATTTTTAAGCCGCAGCTAAACAGAGAAATAAGCACGACAAACTCTGTCAATCGCTGCAAAAAATCTGCGTCTGGGCGCAACTGAATTAGATTCAGGCCATAGGGGCTAAGCACGATCCCAACTAGCAAATAAATTAAGGCATAGGACAGCGGCAATCGCTCAATCCATCCAGACCCCAAAGACACCGCCAGCAGCAATACCCCAACAATCAGCAAATTTAGAATGTAAGTATCCACAAAACCCGAATTAAGAATGACCGCCTTCCCACTCTAGGTGGGCAACCTGCGGCTTTAATTTAACTTGGGGTAGATCTTTGACGTGGCACACTAAATTTGAGCAGTTTGAACTTGGGTAGAACTCAGGCTGCCTGAGCTACAAGCTTCTAACAAGAGCGGTTTTAGGCGTTGCTGATTTCATGTATAGCTATAGTCATAAAGCTTAGGACATGCCAGCGTCATTCCCGCGCAGGCGGGAATCCATCTGCTCGATAGGTGCGGGGGTGGATTCCGCCTGCGCGGGAATGACAGGGAGGCGTCCTATTGATCATGGCTACCGCTATATAAATTTTTTTGAAAGGGGCGCGGAGCGCCCCTTTCAAAAAATTCATACCCAGATTAAGCAATGCCCGGTTTTACAGGTAGGAGCCTATCAGTAGGGGTGTTTTGCAAAACGCCCCTACAACACCGGTTTAACGTTAGCGAACGCTGGCAACCGGAGCTGGTTCGTATAGGTATTCAAACCAGTTGCCATCGGGATCGCGTCCATAAAACGAAGCCGTCCCATCACGATGTTCGTGAACTTCGCTCAGATGCACGCCTTCTGCTTTCAGGCGATCGTAGGCCGTGTTGACCTCAGCGCGATCGCTAAACACAAAGCCAAAGTGAGGCCCTGCCTGCGAATAACTCTTACTTAATAGCGCCAGCCCATCCTCCCCGGCCTTCAGGTAAGCCCAGTCAGGATCTTTCCAGACCAACTGCATTCCCAAATTTTGGTAGAACTGCGCCGCCCGATCCAAATCGTCGACTGCAATGGCTACGTGACCAATTCGCTTAAGTTCCATAATCTAAAATTTCACTGCCAAAGGTTTAAAAAACTTTTCGTTTTCCTCTAATACCATTTTAGAACAGCCACTTTGGGGATAACCTTCTCGCGACGGGAATTCTAGCCAGCATACGGATCACATAGACATTCTGGAATCTACTCCAATCCCCATGAATCCGAATTTATAGCGGTAGCCATGATCAATAGAACGCCTCCCTGTCATTCCCGCCTGCGCGGGAATGACGCTGGCATGTCCTAAGCTTTATGACTATGGCTATACAGCCTACCCCTAACTCAAAGAGCAGATGGTAGTGGTATTGATGTCCTAACTTTTTAACCTCCCCATGCCTCTCTTCGATGGTTCAAATCTCCCGTACTGGATTCTTCTGGGCATTGGCGTTCTGCTGTTTTTATTCATTATTGTGTTTGGCGGCGGTGATGATGATGCCGACTTTGATTCAGATCTTGATTCAGACCTTGACTTAGATGTTGATTCAGACGTTGACCCAACGGTTGGGCATTCCCTAGATCTCGATACCAATGCCGATGCCAGCGATTTTAGCGTGTTGCGATCGCTCGGATGGTTCGGCCTGGGCAAGGCACCGCTGCTGATCTTGCTGGCCGTTGATTTTAGCCTATGGGGGATGATTGGCTGGATGCTCAATGTAGCGGTAGGTGGTGTCCTGGGCAGCCTATTAGGGGGACTGGCGGGTGGCATCATCTTAATGGGTTCTTTTGTCGGATCTCTCACGTTGGGTGGGCAAATTGCTAAACCGATTGGCAAGATTTTTGCCTCATTTGGGGAAGATTCTAGTGGCGATCGCCTAGTTGGATGTATCGGCATTGTCAGCACTAGTCAAATTCCCGCCGTTAGCACGGGCAAGATTGGGCAAGTAGACGTACTAGACCCCGCTCACAACCGGGTAACAGTCAATGCCATGCTGCCCGAATGGGCCAGGGTGCTGCCGCAGCGGGGAGAAAAAGTGCTGGTTATCGAGCGATCGGGTGCAGGCTATCTGGTGGTGGTCAAGGATAGCGCCGACCAAGCGGCCTGGTTCGATCAAGCCAATCGACTCACCGATTCTCGGTAAATGAGCGATATTTTTGCAGGGGCACTTCGCGCTCTGTGCAAAAAATATCAATAGATTTGAAGCGCTACCCAATTCTTCTTCAAAAAATCACGCCTGAAAATTCGCACCTAAAAAATCACACAAGGTTAGATCCATGTTGTTTTGGCTCACATTCATTCAAGCTCTGCCTACTGTTTCTACCTCCGAACTATCCCAGCTTGAACTGAGCGATTCTCAATCTTCAGCTCAAGCTCCAAACGAGTTTGTTGTTGCTCAAGCCTCTCCGGCCTTGCCGCTCACACCCGTTGTTGGGCAACTGGGTGGAATTTTATTGTTTCCTGGGCTGATTGCCGGATTGGTAATCATGCTGTTGCTGGCAATCTGGGCGTACACCCGCGTTTATAAAATCACGCCCAACAACGAGGCCTTTGTCCGCACGGGCGGCGTTTTTGTGAAGCGCAAAACGGTTGTGCTCAACGGGGGCTGTGTGGTGCTGCCCGGTTTCCACGAACTAACGCGGGTACCGCTACGAGAAATTTCCATCGATGTGGAGCGAGCCGGAAAGTTGGCCGTCCGCACTAAAGACTACATGCGGGCAGATATGCGTGCCACCTTTTATGTGTGCATTACGGCTTCAGACGAGGATGTGCTGACGGCAGCGGCGCGACTGTCTCAGGGCAATAAAATTACTCCTGAAGATATTAAGAATGCCCTAGAAAAGCGGGCGGATGATGCCATTCGAGCGGCGGCAAAAACCAAAAATTTGGCCGAGATTGATTCCGATAAATTGGGCTTTGCACAGGAGGTATTGAACCTAATGCAGCCCGATCTGGCAAAAGTTGGGTTAACGCTCAACAACATTGCGGTGTCCGAAATTCAAGAAAGCGATACCTACGACACCAATAACTTTTTTGATGCCCAGGGCGTGCGGTTGCGTACTGAAACGATTCAGAAATCCATCCAGCAGAAGCGCGAGGTGGAGCTGGTGACGCGGGTGGCGATCGAGCAAAAGGAGCTGGATGCAGAAAAGCGATCGCTCCAAATTACCCAAGAGAAAGAAACCGCTCGTCTAGAGCAAAACTTTCAGGTAGAAGCGCTAAAAGCCCAGCGAGAGCGCGAAGTAGAAGAAGCCAAAGCAAAAGAATCGGCTGCGATTCAACGTGCCAAGATTTTGCAAGAACAATCGGTGGAAGAGGAAGAAATTCGTCGCCAGCTCAGCGTTAAGCAGAGCCAAATTAATGCCGATATTGCTTTAGAGGAGCAGCAGAAAAAACTGCGGGTATCCCAAGCCTTACAGCAACAAGAGACAGAACTGGCAGATATTACCCGACAAAAAACCGTAGACTCGCAGCGGCTAGAAGCTCTGGTGCAGGTGGCGGAGTCAGAGCGGCTAGCTAAAGTAGCTCAAGAAGATGCGGCGATCGCCATTGCCACCAAGCGGAAAGAGAGTCTGGAAGCCGAAGCCGAACGGGCACGGGCAGAATCTGCCGTGACCACTGCTACCGAGTTGGAAGTGGCTGGACGGCAGCGCGAACTTGCCCTCATCGTTGCCCAGCGTACCGCCGAAGAGCGCCGCATTGCTGACCAGAACGTGGTGGAAATTGACGTATTCCGTCGCCGCCGTCAGGCAGAAATTGCCAAACAGGCTGCGGAGCTAGAAGCCGATGCCCTGCGTACCTTGGCAGATGCCAACCGCGACAAGTCGCTAGCCGAAGCCGAAGGGTTACAGGCGCTCTATGCTGCCCAAAACCTAATTAGCAACGCCAACCTGACTGCCCAAACTTTTACCACTATTTGGCCTCAACTGGCAGAGCGGCTACCCGAAGTGCTGCAAGCTCTGTCTCCTCAACCCGGCGTGCTGGGTGACGCTCGGATCTATGCTTTCCCTGGTGCCAATGGCAATGGTGGCGCTCCCGATGTCAGCAAGCTTATGTTCTCCACCAGCGGGCTAGCACTGATTAATACGCTGTTAGAAGATGGCAAGCTGAGTCAATTGATTGGCCAAGTTGCTAGCGTCATGCGTGATCCTCAAGCACCTGTGGTGGCTCAAGGTGCTGCGCCCGTTCCGCCGCCCATTCAAGTAGATGTCGAAAGCTAGGCATGTTCTAAAAAACGTCATGTAAAAATCGTTAGGTCAGCCGTATGGCACCAAACTATGCTCGACGCGCTCGTATAGGAGGGTATACGGGGCTGGCCTTACAGCCCTTAGCCATCTTGGTGCTAGGTTCGATCGCTGAAATTGGGCAGTCTACTGTTCAGGGTATGCTTGGCGTTTCACTCTACCTGCTCAGCATTGGATTAATGGACTGGGGCATTTGGAATTATGCCAAGTCGAAGGGCTATGGAAATGCGGTTGCGGCTCTCAGCCTGTTTTGCGTCTATGGTCTACTAATCATCGCCCTTTTACCCAATAAGAACCGCTCCTCTTCGGGTAAACCTTAACAAAATTAGGACTTACGCAAATTCATTCAACTTTCTTGGTTTTTCGTGTGTAGGTGCGTAAGTCCTAAAAATAAAAAGCCACACCTTGAGGATGTGGCTTTAGGAGCATGTATTGTAGGAGGAAATTTAGATCTTGTGAGACGCTGCCGCGATCGCCCAGAGATTAGACGCTTAGGTAACAGCTCACAAGTTGAGTATGAAGCCACTAGGGAAAATACTGAGTGATAGATATCCGAGCTATTAGTGACATTCATCAGCAGAGTACGTGATTTCCGTCACAAAATAGGGCGATCGCCTCATTGTGAAAGCGATCGCCCTATCTCAATAAAGGCCGTATCAATATTGTATAGCGGTAGCCATAATCAATAGGACGCCTCCCTGTCATTCCCGCGCAGGCGGGAATCCATCTGCTCGATAGGTGCCAGCGTCATTCCCGCCT
>JBBQFG010000138.1:0-13904 GCA_038321765.1 Elainellales cyanobacterium | reverse complement strand
CCCCTAGCCCCCTACCCTTCGGGAAGCCGCTTCGCGTCTATAAAAAGGGGGGAACTGGATTCAAAGTCCCCCTTTTTAAGGGGGATTTAGGGGGATCTAAAACGTTTTGCTACTAACAATCAGACTTTTAAAACATCCTCTAAGCGATCGCGAAAGATTTAATCAGTGACGCAAAAATTCCACGAGAAGTTGCAGTGAACGAGAAAGGGAATTAAAGTTCACTTGCTGTTTTAATTGCCTCCTTGGTTTAAGTCTACCCATGCACCTTCTGAACTTCGGGACTAAATTGCTAGCGTCTCATCGAATTTTCATCAAAAACTCATTTGAGAGTCAGGCTTGGGAGAGTAATCTAGTCCATATCCTAGAATCAAGCAGACATCTGATTCGGTGGACATCTGATTCGGTGGACATCTTAGGTCAGTCGTCAAAGTCTTGGCAAATTAAACGGTAGCTATGCTGAAACGTCGGTACCTCTTACTCGCAACGGCGATCGCCCTACTGTCCGGTTGTGCCAGTAATTCGCCCCTAGGGCAAAATGAAAATCAGATACCCCAGGCAGTTGCAGCGGCGGCACCATGGTCTGATGCAGACTATAGCGGAGTTCTACGCACCTACGTTAACGCCGATGGCCTGGTTAACTACGCCGCCTTGCAAGCCAATCCGCAGACCTTAAGGAATGTTGTAGCGAGTTTGGCAGCCTTACCCCCCAGCACCTACGCCGCCTGGAGTGACACGGAAAAAATTTCTTTTCTAATCAACGCCTACAACATCCTTACCCTCAATGCCATCATCGAACAACAGCCGCTGAAGGGCAGCATTAAAGATATTTGGGGTGTTTGGAATTTTAAGAAACATACCCTGATGGGTCAATCTGTTACCTTAGACACGATTGAACACGAGATATTGCGAAAAGAATTTCAAGAGCCGCGCATCCACGCTGCCTTAGTTTGTGCTGCTATTAGTTGTCCCACCCTGCGCCAAGAACCGTACACGGGTGACAGCCTGAATCAGCAGTTGGACGATCAGGTACGCAAGTGGCTATCGAGTGCTCACGGGTTGAAGATCGATCGCGCTCAAAACCAAGTTTCAATTTCCTCGATCTTCGATTGGTTTGGGGAAGATTGGCAAGCCCAGTATGCGGCAGAAGAAACGTTTGCAGGTAGTCCAAAAGAACGAGCAGCTTTGAACTTTATTAGCAACTACGTTAGTTCTGAAGATAAGGAATACCTAGTCCAGGGAAATTACAAGCTTGACTACCTGACGTATGATTGGTCGCTCAATCGTCAGTAGATACAGACGCTTGCAGCTCAGCATCCTTGCGCTCATTTATAAAAATCTCTTGCGCTCATTTATAAAAATCTCTTCAGATTCCTCAGGTGAATCATTTCCTGGCTTTGACGGGAAACGGTTCGCCCTCCAGAAGATTTTTATGCAAGACGTTTAGTATTGTAAAGCGTCCCCTTATAGTTTCGACTTCCAGTTCAGTCCCAAGGAAAGTATTCATGAGTTACCTAGAAACCGCTGCCCAACTCTATGCTGAAGCTGCCGAAACACCTCAAGTTGGGCTGTGTTGTGTTAGTACTCCACCCCTCCAATTACCAGGACTGAAGATCCCGGAAATTATGCGGCAGATGAACTATGGCTGCGGGTCAACGGTGCATCCAGCAGAGTTATTTGGCTCACCTACTGTCTTGTATATCGGTGTGGGGGGCGGAATTGAGGCATTGCAGTTTGCCTATTTCTGTCGTCAACCCGGAGGCGTAATTGCTGTTGACCCAGTTCCTGAAATGCGCGATGCTGCTGCCCGTAACTTACAGCTAGCTACTCAAGACAACGAGTGGTTTAATCCCGACTTTGTCAAAATTTTGGCGGGAGACGCATTTGAATTGCCCATCCCCGACGCGTCAGTGGATGTGGTTGCACAAAATTGTTTGTTCAATATTTTTGAGCCGAACGATTTGCAACGGGCACTGCTCGAAGCCTATCGGGTGCTGAAGCCCGGTGGGCGGCTAATCATGAGCGACCCGATCGCCACTCGTCCTATTCCATTCCATCTTCAGCAAGATGAACGGCTACGCGCCCTTTGCCTATCGGGAGCATTGACCTACGACGACTACATTCAGCACCTAGTTGCGGTCGGGTTTGGGCAGGTTGAAATTCGCGCTCGCCGACCCTATCGGCTGCTAGATATTCAAAGTTATGGCCTGGATGCTCCCCTATTGCTGGAGAGCCTGGATTCTGTAGCGTTTAAAGTCCCGGTGCCGGACGATGGGGCGTGTGTATTTACAGGCAAAACCGCTACCTACGTTGGGGCAGAACCGCTGCTAGACGATCGCGCCGGACACACACTGCAACGCGGCAATCCTTTAGCAGTTTGCGATAAAACCGCTGCAAAGCTTGTCGGGCAATTTCCGCAGGATGTGATGATTACGGACTCTACCTGGAACTACACCAGCGGCGGATGCTGCTAAAAAAACTCATGAGACCCACCGATCAACCCTTCCATCGAATTTTGACGTTGCCGATTTCACGAACGAAGTTAGGGTTGAGGAGTGTGCGGCGCGTATCCCTCAAGCCTAAATCCATGTCCCGATTAGGCAATGCTCCAATTTTTAAGTGGACATTTTGGTTGGGAATGAGTGCGATCGCCTGTTTTTTTCTGGCATCCCCCGCCCTCGCTCAAAGTACAGGGAGTGCATCGGGGTTTAACCCGCAGGAGCTGTTGCGTAATGCCCTCCAGTGGATTGAAGGTCTGGGGGTGTGGGGGGGCATTGCCTTCATTGCCCTTTATATTGTGGCAGCAGTGGCCTTTCTACCTGGCTCTGTTTTGACCCTGGGAGCAGGCTTAGTCTTTGGGGTTGTACTGGGCGCTATCTATGTCTTTGTTGGGGCTACCTTGGGGGCGATCGCCGCTTTTCTAGTAGGACGCTATCTGGCACGGGGCTGGGTCAGCAAAAAAATTGCCGGAAACGATAAATTTGCGGCGATCGATTCTGCCGTTGCCCAAGAGGGCTTCAAAATCGTGCTGCTGACCCGACTTTCGCCAGTGTTTCCATTTAACCTGTTGAACTATGCCTTCGGAGTTACGGGCGTGTCGCTGAAAGACTACGCGCTTGGCTCTGTCGGCATGATTCCAGGCACCCTGCTATATGTCTACATTGGCTCTCTGGCTGGGGACTTGGCCAGAATTGGTACTGCCGCCCAGCCGACTAATTCCACCTTACAATGGGCAATCCGTATCCTTGGTTTTGCAGCCACGGTTGCCGTTACGCTCTACGTGACTCGCGTGGCGCGCCGCGCGCTGGCTGAGAAAGTTAGCGAGTAAACCGATTTTTCTGTCATCATAGCGAACCCAGCATGTCTAGCCCAATTGCCACCCTTTCCTTAAAACAACGCGATGCGGCTTTATCCAGTCAGTCTCGGCAGCTTGAAGTATTAGATGCTGTTGAACTGTCCCACACTCCAGAGAAGGGAAGTTTTGATGCCACGCTTACTACCCACGGCTGGGAGTCATTAACGCCTGCCCCGCTCGAAATCTTTCAAATCAATGTTGGCAAGCTTTGCAACATGACCTGTCATCACTGCCATGTCGATGCGGGTCCCGATCGCAAAGAGATTATGGATCGAGATACCGTTGATGCCTGCCTACGTGCCCTTGATCAAACCGAGGCTCACACGGTCGATTTAACGGGTGGCGCACCAGAGCTAAATCCCCACTTTCGTTATCTGGTAGACCAGTGCGTCTTGCGCGGCAAGCATGTGATTGACCGCTGCAATCTAACGGTGCTGCTCTTACCCCGGATGGAAGACTTACCGACTTGGTTTGCCGAACGCGGCGTTGAAGTGGTGTGTTCGTTGCCCCACTACCGCCAACGCAACACCGATGCTCAGCGTGGTATTGGCACCTTTGACCAATCAATCACGGCGCTAAAACGGCTAAACGTAGCGGGCTATGGCATGGGTGATCCCAATCGGCAGCTAACGCTGGTGAGCAACCCCGTGGGGGCGTTTCTATCTGCTAATCAGGGCAAGCTAGAGCAGGAGTGGAAGACAGGCTTGCTAAAGCATCAAGGAATTACCTTCGATCGCCTGATCACCATTAACAACATGCCCATTTCTCGCTATTTAGAATGGCTAGAGCAGTCGGGTAACTTGCAGGGTTATATGGAACTCCTCGTGAATGCCTTTAATCCTGCGGCGATCGCTGGGTTAATGTGCCGCAACACTCTGTCAATTTCTTGGGATGGTCGCCTGTTTGACTGCGACTTTAACCAAATGCTAGACCTTGAACTTCAGCAGCCCGGTGGGCAACGCCCTCACATTCGAGATTTTTCTCCCGCTTTACTGACTCAGCGCCAGATCGTTACCGCCCGCCATTGTTTTGGCTGCACAGCCGGATCTGGCAGCTCATGTGGGGGGGCGATCGCCTAGTCCGACTCCCAATTACCCCCGGTTGGGCGATCACTAGACTTGCATGAGTGATTTTTTGTGAGCGTGAATTGGCTCCTGGCTTTGCCAGGAGCCAATTTGCGTAGGAGGCCTAATGTTTTTCTGAGAATCCGGCAGCGCGTGGTTCTTAGAAAAAATCTAGTATTTATAGCCATAGTCATAAGCTTAGGACATGCCAGCGTCATTCCCGCCTGCGCGGGAATCCACCTGTTAAATCCTCTGATCCTTCATCTAAATATCCTCCAGCCATGCCAGCGTCATTCCCGCGCAGGCGGGAATCCATCTGCTCGATAGGTGCGGGGGTGGATTCCCGCCTGCGCGGGAATGACAGGGATGCGTCCTATTGATCATGGCTACCGCTATAAGTAGTTCAACCTAAATAAAAACAAGATTCTAAAAGTCTGCGCCGCCCGCTGCGCGGGCGGCACAGACTTTTAAGGTTTTATATTTAATTACGCCCATCTATTTATTTATATTTAACTGTTCAGGTTCTAACCAGTTCATGCCACCTGCTTGACTCCCATGAAACAGCTTCATCAAGACATCACAAGACATCAGAATAGTAGTAGATTAGGCAAAGATTTTTTGTAAAAGGTGCCCACTGAGTAATTTTTGGAACTCTCAGTTAAGTTAGAGTGACTGATGTCAACAGAACTAGTTTTGCTTGTAATCTCCAAGACTCTGGTTTCCACAGCAGCAAACAGTGGATTCAAGCCAGCCCGTTAATGATTCGACTGAACATCACTGCTGAACAGAATTGAGCATACAAGATGAGCACGGTAGGAAGAGACGGTCAGGAGCTAGTCTTAGACAACGATCCAATGTTGGCACAAGGTGCCAATGCCACCTCATCTGAGGAGGCTCTATTGGCAACACTAGACGGTTCAGAAAATAGCATGACCCGCGATCCCTCCTGCTCACATGATGGCCAGTTGGCGATCGCCAGCTCAGTCATGCTCTATTCTGAAACAGATGTAGAGCGTCGGGTTCAGACTCGGACAGCAGAGCTGATAGCCATCAACGAGCAATTGAAACGCGAACTAGCGGAGCGAGAAAGGGCGCTGCGTGAGCGTCAGCAGGCTGATACGACCCAGCAGGAAAATCAGCAATTCATTCAGCAGATTTTAGAGACCACACCTAATTTACTCTACTTGTATGATTTTGTAGAGCAGCGGATTGTATTCGTTAATCGCCAGGTTGATGAGATGCTGGGCTACACGGCTGCTAGCATTCAAGCCTCTGATCAGCACCAGTTAGCCGCACTAGTGCATCCCGATGATGTACATCTTCTGCGAGAGCATATCCGGTACCTTGCTCGTACCAGTCAGCAGCGCAGCGATCGCACAGATGAAGCCGAGGTACTAGAAATTGAGTTTCGGATCAAACATGCTGAGGGTCGATGGCACTGGCTGCGATCGCGTCAAACTGCTTTTAGGCACATACCAGGCGCTTCAATTCAACAAATTTTGGGTACTGCCAGGGATATTACCGCCAGTAAACAGGCTGAAGAGGCACTGCGCCAGAGCGAAGAACGGTTTAGAACGTTGGTATCGCGGGTGCCGGGAGTTGTGTTTCGCTGTCGCTACGATCCCCACTGGACTGTGGAATTTATTAGTGATGCAATTGTAGACATTACCGGGTACCCAGCCTCCGACTTTATCCAGAATCGAGTCCGTTCATTCCTCAGCGTCGAATATCTCGACGATATTGAGCGGTTACAACAGGCGGTTTCCCAAAGCTTTCGCGACGGGCAACCCTACAGTATCGAACATCGTCTCGTCCATGCCGACGGCAAGCCGCGATGGATTTATGAAACGGGTCAGTGTGTAGAGCGGGCAGAGGGAGACGTTTTTGTAGATGCCATTTTGGTCGATATTACTGAGCGCAAACAGGCAGAAGAGGCGTTAGAACGTCAATTTAAATATGCCTTATTGCTCAAGAAAATTACTGAAGAAATTCGCCAAAGTCTCGACGCGCAGCAAATTTTTCAGACGACAGTGACCCAAGTCGGTCAAATGTTTCAGGCCAGCCGCAGCCTAATTCATACGTATGTGACTCAACCCATCCCCAGCATTTCACTGGTTGCAGCCTACGTTGACCCAGAATATAAGTTTCCGTCCCAGTTGGGAGAAATTCCCATTACTGGCAATCCACACGTTAAGCAAGTATTGAGTCAAGATGATGCCATTGCCTCAGACAATGTCATGCAAGATCCTCTGCTTCAAGAGATTCATTCTCTAAGCCAGCAATTAACGCTGAAGTCTATGTTGGCCATTCGCACCTCATATCAGGGCGAACCAAACGGGATTATTTGCCTGCATCAGTGCGATCGCCACCGCCACTGGATGCAAGATGAAATTGATCTGCTTAAGGCTGTAGCGGCTCAAGTTGGCATTGCGATCGCCCAGGCCACCCTACTAGAGCAAGAAACACGCCAGCGCCAAGAATTGATCCTCAAAAATGCGGCTCTAGAGCAAGCTCGCTACGATGCCGAAACCGCTAACCGAGCCAAAAGCGACTTCCTGACTACCATGAGTCATGAAATTCGCACGCCAATGAATGCAGTCATTGGCATGGTATCGCTGCTGCTCGAAACGCCTCTGACCCCTCAACAGCAAGACTTTGCTAGAACCATCAGCAGCAGTGGCGAAACCCTGCTGACCATCATCAACGATATTTTAGACTTCTCGAAAATTGAAGCGGGTAAGTTGGAGCTAGAAACTATCCCATTTACGATTCGAGAGTCCATTGAGGCGGCGATTGATTTGGTTACTCCCAAGGCGATTGAAAATCATCTTGAGCTAGATTACCTGATTGATCCTCAAGTGCCCAATCAGGTGTTGGGAGATGTGAACCGGGTACAGCAGGTGTTAACCAATTTGCTCAGCAATGCCGTTAAATTCACCCCATCTGGGTCGGTTACCGTCATAGTTACAGCACGGCAAATGGATATTCCTACGGTACCTGGCGATGCAGCCCTGCCCTCCTACGCGATTCGCTTTGAAGTCAAAGATACGGGAATTGGCATTCCGAGCGATCGCCTGGAACGATTGTTTCAGCCGTTTCGCCAAATTGACTCATCAATCAGCCGTACCTATGGCGGCACTGGCCTAGGGCTGGTGATTAGCCAGCGACTGAGCGAGCTGATGGGCGGTCGGGTCTGGGTTGAAAGTGAGGTAGGCGTGGGTTCTACTTTCTATTTCTCGCTGGCGATCCGAGCCATGTTGCCACAGGCTGACTCTGCCCCCTCCTCCCCGCTCTCGCTCGACTACATCAACCCGCTTGCTGCTAAGCGACTGCTGCTGATCAACAACCACAGTATTAGTTGTCAAAACTTAACCATTCAGGCCGAAACCTGGGGCGTGGAGGTGTTTGCGGTAACAACGATCGCCGCCGCAGTTGACGCGTTAGACAGCCACAAACCGTTTGATCTGGTGGTGATGGATGAGCATTTGCCAGAAACAGAGGCAGATGGATTAGCACTGGCAACAGCCCTCAAGCGCCACCAGAAGCATCGAATTCTGCCGCTGATTCTCCTGGCTCATTTTAGTCGCGGCGATCGCCCTCCGTTGCATCCTCGGCTTCAAGTGACCCGCTATCTCAGCAAACCGGTTAAACACTCGCAGTTTTACAGCCTGTTAGTGGAGTTGTTTCAAGACCCCAAACATACGTCCCTAAACGCGCCCTCAGAACAGGTGCCCTTACAGGCAACAGCAGCTCAGCGAACCGATGCAGCCGACCCACAATTGATAGTTGGTGATGCAGGCCATGACCCATCTAAGCCTCAGCGGCTGCCCCTCCGCATTTTGGTAGCGGAAGATAACTTGGTCAACCAAAAGGTCATGCTAAAAATGCTGCAACAGTTGGGGTATAAAGCAGATGTAGTTAGCAATGGGCTACAGGTGCTAGAAACCTTGGCGCATCAACCTTACGATGTTGTGTTGATGGATGTACAAATGCCAGAAATGGACGGCATTACCGCTACTCGACAGATTTGTCAGACATGGGCACCCTCTGATCGGCCTCGAATTATTGCAGTGACTGCAAACGCAATGTTGGGCGATCGCGATGAGTGTCTCCAGGCCGGGATGAATGACTATCTTAGTAAACCGGTTCGCCTAGAAAAGCTAGAAAGAACGTTGACGGCTTGTCCAATCCGGTTTGGGCAATCCGATACCTCGGTTCAAGATTTTCCCGAAACCCCCGAAACCGCTGCTTTTGCCACCGCTGCCTCTGCCATTGATGCCAACGTGTTCAATGCGTTTAAGGACGATTTAGGAGATGCTGCCGCCGCCATCTTGGTAGAAATAATTGACTGCTATTTGACAGAAGCTCCTAAGTTTGTAGATGCGATCGCCCTTGCAGCGTCTCAAGGCGACGCTCTGACGCTAATGCAAACGGCTCATACCTTCAAATCCAGCAGCGCCGTCCTAGGAGGTATGACCTTATCTAATCTATGCAGGCACTTAGAAGCATCTGCCCACCAGTGCAGCCCCGATCAAATGACAGAGCAAGCGTTTACGCTAATTTCCGAGTTTGAACGCCTCAAAATAGCCTTGGAGCAGGAACGCCAGCAGCTCATTGCCAATGAACTCGCGGGGTCATTCACCTCACAGCAGCGTTAGCCACTTCGCAGCAGCGTTAGAGATTGCCTGGTCTGATTACATGAGGGCTGGAATAAACTTAGGCGTCACATACATCCAGGCAATGCCTTCGGGATCAAGCGTTTGAGTCCAGGCGCTAAAATCTTCTTTGTTTTTGCGGCGATAGATAGTGGCACGGCTAACGCCCAGTCGCTGTGCTAAAGCCTCACTAGAAAGAGCAATATCCGCATCTTCCCATGCCGATTCGGTCAGATCTAGATAGGCTTGCCACAGAATTAGTACAGTCACAAACAACAGCAGTACCACCGCCTCTGGACGGCGAAGAACCTCTTCGAGCTTAGGAGACGGCAAGTCTCTGGTCAGGCTAGTAGAAGCGATCGCATTCTCCCCATAGCTCGAAGGAGCGGCCACATTTGGGGTCGGTTCAAGAGAACCCTTTTGCGCTTCCACTAGCGCTGCGGTTGGTTCATCCCAAGGATTAGGTGCGAGGCTGTTTACAGCGTTTAAGGCATCAACTGGCTGGGCATCAAGGGGCTGGGCATCAGCATCAAGGGGCTGGGCATCAACTGGCTGGGCATCAACTGGCTGGGCATCAACTGGCTGGGCATCAAGGGGTTGGGTTACAGAAGCCAGAACCTCAAGGGGGGAGACCGGAGCAACCTCTAATTCTAATTCAACCGCTTCAGGAACTAATTCTAATTCAACCGCTTCAGGAACAGGTTTAGTAGGGACTGGCAGAATCGGCGATGAGTCGGCGGCTGGAGCACCGGGATTGGTTGGCGATGGGTCAGCAGTTTGGGTCACGTCAAACGCAAAGGTAGGTGGGGCTGGACGTTCGGTACGAAGCAGAATCTCTTGCTTCCATGCTATCGATTTATCGCCTGTTCGTTGGCCGTGAATAGAGATTGTTTCAATCGGTTTTGCATCTAACTGATGCAGCAATTTGAAAACCAAGGCGATCGCCTCTGCTTTAGGCGGTACGGCGATCGCCCTTAGCAAAACGTATAAACACGTTTCCCGGCGGGCAACCTGAGCCGTAATGCCGCGCGGTTTAAGGGCGTGGTTTAAGATAGCGGCAATGACTTTGGGATTGCCCTGCTGGGCTTGTGCCAAGAGTTCTTGAGAATGCATGGCGGCTGAGGGTCAAGGGTGTAGAGGCAATAGTCTAGGCCTATCGGTTACATTGTTTGAATCGTTCACAGAACAAACCATTCAAACAAAATAAATACCACATTTGAAACATGACCGGGAACACGGACAAGCAATCCTCCCACGACTGACTCTCACAATCAAGTATCTGGTATAGCCATAGTCATAAAGCTTAGGACATGCCAGCGTCATTCCCGCCTGCGCGGGAATGACGCTGGCACCTATCGAGCAGATGGATTCCCGCCTGCGCGGGAATGACAGGGAGGCGTCCTATTGATCATGGCTACCGCTATATCTGTAAGAAACTGCCGCTGTTCTATTTAGAACAGCGGCAGTTTTTTGTGGCATTGCATACTCGGAGGATAGTTTTTTGCTGAGAGGGGCGCGTCGCGCCCATCAAAAAATCCTTACATAAGTACCAATTATAGGACTACCAAATCAGCAACGACCTTTTTGCTTAGCGTAAATGGTTTCTAGCTGCGAATTTCATTCCAAAGCTGAACCCACTGATCGTAGTTCTTGACGCTCTGCCACATGTTGATTTGAGAGTGCAAAGCCAGATCATCCATAAATAGTTCGTGTGCCTTTTCGGTACCCACTGCTTCCGCGCCTAGCGTTGTTGCACCTGAGTAACCCGTCACGTCCATCACGCCCTTTTGTCCATCACCGCTCAAAATGTAGTCAACCCATTTATAAGCAGCGTCAGCATTACGAGAATTCTTAGAAATCATCCAAGAATCTGTCCAACCCGTCAGCTTACCTTGAGGACTGACTGACTTGGCCGGAAACCCCTCCTTGCTCAACTGAGTGTAGGTCAGAGGCCAAGCGTGTGCCATGACGACCTCACCCGACTGAAACAAATTGGCTAATTCTCCGGCTGTAGTCCAAAACTTCCGCACCTGCGGGCGTAATTCTAGAAGCTTTGTTTTGACTTCAGCAAGATCCTCATCCGTTAAATCATAAGGGTCTGATTTGCCCAGCCAGAGGGCAACATCGGCGATCGTCATGGGATTGTCAGGCAGGGTGATTTTCCCCGTATAGGCAGGGTCAGACAGAACATCCCAGGAGGTTGGTGCGGGAGTTACTTTTTTAGTGTTGTAAACCAAAACGTTAGGCCCCCACGCAAAGGTAACGCCATAGGGCTTGCCGTCAAAGGTGTTCCACGGCCCACCTTGGAAGGATTGAAAAACAGTATCGTAATTTTCTAGTTTACTGGTATCAATCGGGCGGACTAGTCCTGCTTTGTAGAGTCGTTCGGTAATGTCACCAGAAGCCGAAATTAGATCATAGGTGCGTCCACCTCCGGTTCGGAACTTAGCAAACATTTCGTCGCTAGATCCTGCGTAGGTAGCTTTGATTGTGCAACCTGTTTTCTGCTCAAACGATTCCGTAAACGAAGGGTCGGTATACCCTTCCCAGACGATCGCCGTTAGCGTGCAGTTAGCCGCCTGTACTGAGGTTGTTGGGATAAATACCGATACTAGGCCAAGCAAGACAATGAAAAACGCAGTCATCAAACGATGCATCATGGGTTTTCTCTCTAACAAACAACCATTCTGATCTCAAGGGCAACTGGGTCGTGTTTCAAATACAGCGCTTTACGATTGGGTAAAACCAGATTTTTGATGAAGCGTGGCTTTCCATCAAAAATTTGATGTTCCGTGCGAACTGAACAAAACACTAATTCTTAAACTAACTTCTAACTGAAGTTTAGTTCAAGCTTGTCCCAGGTAGGCTTCTAGAACCATTGGATTTTGTCGCACATCGGCGGGGGTACCCGACGCGAGATTGCGCCCGTCTGCCAATACCCACACGCGATCGCACAATGACATGATCACATCCATGTTGTGTTCGATGATCAGAAACGTGATGCCTTGCTGGTTCCAGTCCAGAATGTGGGCGCATATTTGGTTGATTAGGGTGGGGTTGACCCCAGCGGCAGGTTCATCTAGCAAGATGAGCTGAGGGCGGGTCATGATAACTCGTCCTAGTTCCAACAGTTTCCGCTGTCCGCCCGACAATGACCCGGCGTAATCTTGCGCTTTCTCACCTAGCCCCACCGAGTTAAGAATTGCCCAGGCGCGATCGCGGTGTTCCCGCTCTTCGGCAGCGACCCGTCGAGGGTGTACCCAGGCATTCCCGAAGACTTCTCCAGTTTGCCCCTGTGCGCCCAGCAGCATATTTTCCAAGACCGACAGCCGCGATAGCAGTCGTGTTACCTGAAACGTTCGCACCATGCCGCGTTGGGCAATCTGATGCGGCTGTAAATGCTGAATCGGCTCTCCGTTTAGTAGCACTTGACCGCGATCGGGGCGCAAAAACATTGAGAGCAGGCTAAACAGGGTGGTTTTTCCCGCTCCGTTGGGGCCAATTAGCCCCGTAATACTGCCACGCGCCACCTCAATGCTGGCATGGTCAATTGCCCGGATGCCGCCAAAGCTTTTGCACAATTGCTCTGCCCTGAGCAAAGGGGAAGATGAGGTGGAAGGGTGACTGCAGCGCATAATTTCTTGTAAGGATGAAGCATTTGTATCAGGATTTGGGACTGGTGGCCGGGGTGTTGGTGTAAGGATGAAGCATTTGTATCAGGATTTGGGACTGGTGTCGGGGTGTTGGTGCAAATGCTTCATCCCTACCCTACCGCGCGTTGATGGGGCGTAATTCCGCGATCGCATTTCATGCCTGGAACCGTTGGATGATGGGATGATACATTCCGTAAAAGAGGTGACACATCCGTAGGGATGAAGCATTTGTATCAGGATGTGGGATTGGTGGTCGGGGTGTTGGTACAAATGCTTCATCCCTACCCGTCGATGGAACATGTCCCCGCGATCGCATTTCATCCCTACACCAGGGATCTGCTTATGGAAAAAGATCAGTAATCATACGGAATACGTCGCTTTGAGCGTGGATAAATTAGTATTGGTTGCAATGAATTGAGCTGCATCAATCTGATCTGGAGTAAACCGCATGGGCATTTGGGTTCGACGGGTATTGCCCACGGTTACCATGTTGACTGCTTTGCCGCTGCTGTGGGCAACTGGCAGCTATGGACAAAGCTGTACATCTGACTCTCTAAAACAGGCTATTGAGCAGCTTCAAAATAGCCAGAACCGCTCCAAGGCTCAAACGACGTTGGCACAGTGTGGCGAGGTAGCCGTTCAGCCGATTGCTTCTGCCTTGAGCGCCGATGCAACAACGCGCCTTTATGCAGCCGAAACGTTGGGGAAAATTGGCTGGGAAGCGAACTCAGCAGTTTCTGATCTGGTATCGATGAGTCGGAGTGATCGGAACCTGCAAGTGCGGAGCAAGGCAGTTTTGGCGTTAAGTGCGATCGCCCAAGACGGTCGGGCTAATGCAGACCAGTGGCAAGGTTGGCAAGCTGGGAAAATTCAAGAGCTGCAAGATCTGGATCAACAACTGGACAAGTTACTCGCTGAGCTGAAGCAAGATGACCAAGACTGGGCAGGAAAAGCAAACGATTTAGAAGCCTTGCGACTGGCTCGTAATGCGTTGCCATCCAAGTTGAGGACTTTGACTGATCGGCCAAGCTATCAAGCTGTGTCGTGGGGGCAAAGCAATCCCTGGATTGTCTTGATCGGGTTGGGAGGGGTGGTAATAGTTACGGCGTATGGAGCCATTTTCTGGCTGCGCCCGTTGTGGTTACTGAAATTTGGCGATGAGTTGATTCAGGCGATCGCC
>JBBQFG010000137.1:0-13945 GCA_038321765.1 Elainellales cyanobacterium | reverse complement strand
AGATTTAGGGCGATTTTTGGGCAGTAGGGGCGAAGCATTTGCACTCGAATTGACGCTGCGTTGCCAGAATATTGATGCAAATGCTTCGCCCCTACAGAATATTCGCGATCACCGGAAAGATGTCAAATGAGTTCTATAAGTTGAGCTACTTAGGGATCAGCAAACAAAAATCATCCCGGTGTCATTCCCGCGCAGGCGGGAATCCATGATAAGCCTTCTGCTTGAGCCGGTATCTTATTTCAACGCAGTTCCCTTAGTGGTATTGGAGTGAATATTTATTTTTAGATGGCGGGCTAAGCCCGCCATCTAAAAATTCTTGCAGGTTTAGGACTACCATTTTTTTATGAAGGCCATTTTTTTATGAAGGGATGACGTACGATGCTTAGCGATTTATGAGACTCTAGACTGAACCCTTGCCAGCGTAGTCACTCAGATTTTTCCAGATTATGACGTTTCCCTCTTCTGCTTCACCCGCTACGGCGATCGCCTCCAATTCAACTTCTGGGTCGAGTTCTGAGTCTAGTGCTGATTGGTCAGCGCTGTTACAACAATTGCTGGATGGGCGATCGCTAGATACGGCTCAGGCCGCAGAGTTAATGCAGGGATGGTTGACTGAGGGCATTCCCCCCGCCCTATCGGGTGCAATTTTAGCGGCGATTCAGGCAAAGGGCGTTTCGGCAGCAGAACTGGCGGGCATGGCAGACGTGCTGTTGAGCCAATCGTTAGGCAGTACAGCCGATTTAATTAGCCTCCCAACCCCTCGCATTGACACCTGTGGCACGGGTGGGGATGGTGCATCGACGTTTAATATCTCCACCTGCGTTGCGTTTGTGGCAGCGGCGGCGGGTATTGCCGTGGCCAAGCATGGCAACCGGGCTGCCTCCAGTAAGGTAGGGTCGGCGGATGTGCTTGAGTCCCTGGGGATCAACCTGAGCCTATCGCCAGAAACAGCTCAGGCCGCCCTCAAACAGGTGGGGATCACGTTTCTGTTTGCTCCCAGTTGGCACCCCGCCATGAAATATGTCGCCCCCGTTCGCAAAACCCTGAAGGTGCGAACAGTCTTTAATCTGCTGGGGCCGCTAGTCAACCCATTGCAGCCAACCGGACAGGTGATTGGTGTGTTTAACCCCGATTTAGTCGAAACGGTGGCTCAAGCCTTGCAGTTGCTGGGGCGAGAAGAGGCGATCGTCCTCCACGGGTTAGAAAAGCTAGATGAGGCAGGGTTGGCCGACAAAACGCAGCTATCGGTGCTGTCGCGGGGTGAAATTCAGTCAGTTTTAATTGACCCCAAGGAGTTAGGACTGGCCTCTGCTCCCACTAGCGCCCTGCGCGGGGGTGAAGCCGCCGACAACCTGGAAATTTTGCGGTCGGTGCTACAAGGAGGTGGCACCCAAGCTCAACACGATGTGGTGGCACTGAATGCAGCGTTAGCGCTCAAAGTCGGTGGTGCCCTGTCATCCTCCAGCTCTGAAGACCTGACCCACACACTAGGCGAAGGCATAGCACTCGCACAGACCATTCTCAGAAGTGGGGCTGCGTGGGCCAAGGTAGAAGAACTAATGGCGTTTTTGAAAGCAGCCTAAGCGTTACCTGACTCGCAACTCTACTTCGTTTTGGCGAATCGTGACATCGTAGTGGCCAAAGAAGTCCTGTCCCAATAGCCCAATACTGAGTTCGGGGCCAGAGATCGCAACCAAAACATTTTGGGCGATCGCCCCCCCCACTTGCATGGAGTTGACATAGGCCAGGGGAAGCGTAACGTTGCGGCTGCTGGCGGTGTTGACACGGGTTTGGCCTGCCGGGACAAGATTCAGAGCCGTGGCCATCTGCGAGGTTACCAGGGTACCACTGGCTCCGGTATCTAAAATCATGTCAAACTGCTGCCCCCCGTTGAACGTCACGTTAATCACAGGGGTGCCGCCCGCCCGCCGCACAATCGGCACTCGAAACACACTGCCTATTGCGGGTTGGGCGGCTGCATTAGCCGCTGAGCCAGAGGGGGCTGTAGCAGGATTAGCAGCCGACGACGAGGCTGCTGCGCCATTAGAGCTAGCTGTTGCCGTGCGGCGAGTGACAGACTGGGAATTGCTAGCAGATACCGAACGGGCGGCCTGTTGTTGCGCTGAGGTCAGTTGACGGCGATAATCTGGCAGCTTGGCTTGAGCCGCTTTGTAGTTAGAGTCGGTCGGTGAGACTTGACCGAGCAGGGCGATCGCCTGCTGCCAACGAGTAGCCGTCAGTCGCCAGTCATCTTGGGATTGAGCAATTTGGCTCAGGGCGGTGGCGCTAGCAGCGCGATCGACACCCTCTCGGTAAGAGTCTGCACGGCTAGCAAGAGGGGTCGCGACAGCAGTGGCACTGGGCACCACACTGGGTACAGGCTGTGCCACCACTGGGGCAGGACTAGATGCGGGTGGTATAACACCACTATCCGCCGCGAACGGTGCCACGCCACAGCCACTACTAACAACGGCTAAAACTCCAGACAGCAGAAACGCTCCTGAGCATTTGCCAAATATCCCTGACATGATGAACTCCGTGAAGGACTTGGTAGCGCTTACGCTTGAATAAAACTGGATTTTTAGTGACGCATAATGCTCCACTAAAACATTCGCACATCTTGAAAAGTGCTGTAATACTATGGTTCCCGATCGCCCTTAGGATATTATCGCTAGGATCTATCTCGTTCATGGACGATAATTACTCCTAAAAGCGACGGAATTGCTTGATCTAGGGACACGCGATCGGGTTAGGACGACATTTTTTTGAGAGTCTCACGGCTGGTTGACTGACAAAAGTCTATAGCCCTCACCCCCAACCCCTCTCCCAGAGGGCGACGGGAATTGATCTACCCTTCCGGTTCCCTCTCCCCTCGGGAGAGGGTGAGGGTGAGGGTGAGGGTGAGGGTGAGGGTGAGGGCTTTCGGGGATCTGACTAACAAGTTTTGTCAGTCAATCAGGTCTCACAGAGTAAAGCTCTACAAAAAATGTTGATTGGACGATGTTGATTAGACTTAAGCGCATAGCGCTGTACACATTATCGGGAGAGTTTTGATGGTGCTTGCGACTGCCCAACCCGCCCTTTTGGTTTTAGCAGATGGAACAGCGTTTCGGGGCTGGTCGTTTGGTGCCCCCGGTACAGCCATTGGAGAGGTTGTATTCAATACAGGCATGACGGGTTATCAGGAAGTGATGACCGACCCCAGCTATTGCGGGCAGATTGTGACCTTTACTTATCCTGAATTGGGCAATACGGGCGTTAACCTCGACGATGAAGAATCCGATCATCCCCATATTAAAGGGGCGATCGCCCGCAACATTTCCCACCGTCCTAGTAATTGGCGTTCAACCCAATCTCTACCTGACTATCTCAAACAACACAACATTCCAGGCATTTACGGCGTTGACACCCGCGCCCTTACCCGCAAGTTGCGATCGCTCGGTGCCATGAATGGCGGCATTTCAACAGAATTTCTAGACCCCGCAGACTTACTGATGCGAGTGCAAGAAGCTCCCAGCATGGCCGGGTTAAACCTGGTCAAAGACGTGACCACTGCCGAAACCTACGAATGGTTAACGCCTACCGATGCCCTATGGGAATTTCGCAGCAGTACCCCCCGTGAAGGCGAACAATTTACCGTCGTCGCCCTCGATTTTGGGGTCAAGCGCAACATTTTGCGTCGACTGGCTAGCTACGGCTGCCGCGTCATTGTCGTGCCTGCCAATACTTCAGTTGAAGACATTCTGAGTCACAACCCCGACGGCATCTTCCTCTCCAATGGCCCTGGCGACCCTGCCGCTAACACCGACGGCGTAGAAGTAGTGAAAGCGTTGCTAGGAGCCGGCAAGCCCTTATTTGGCATTTGTATGGGACACCAAATTCTGGGACTGTCGCTAGGGGCAGAATCCTTTAAGCTCAAATTTGGGCATCGTGGCTTAAACCAACCTGCTGGCCTGAAGGAACGCATTGAAATTACCAGCCAAAACCACGGATTTGCGATCGCCGAAGCATCTCTTCCCGCTGCCGATGTCGAAATTACGCACCTCAACTTAAACGATCGCACCGTCGCCGGACTGCGCCATAAAACTCTGCCCATGTTTTCGGTGCAATACCACCCCGAAGCCAGCCCCGGCCCTCACGATGCAGACTATTTGTTTGAGCAGTTTGTCAACGTCATGCGGGCAGCAAAGGGGTAGAAGAATACGATAGGCTGTGTTTTAGAGTTGACGTTTAGTGGATTAAACGTAATGGATTAAACGTTAGCTCTGAAGCAAAATCTATTACCCGTCCCAAATGTTCAGACTTGCCCTCATCATCCTGATCTTGGCCGCACTGGTGGTTTTTGCGCTGCAAAACGTAGCGCCCGTTCTGCCATTGGTCTTTTTGGGGACGCAGACCCAGGCATTGCCGCTGGCGGTTTGGGTCGTGGGGGCGATCGCCGCTGGTGCCTTAACGACGGGTTTACTAACCGTGCTAATTCGATTGGCGGGCGCTCGGAATGGGTCTCGTGCCCGTCGCCCTAAGCCACGCCGTGCATCGGGGCGTTCCTTCAGTTCCACTGCTGGCACACCCTGGACACCACCGCCCTGGACAGGCGATCGCAACTCGGCCTCAACCGCTGAGCCAACTGATGCAGCAGGGCGCTATGGCAAAAAGGCCAGCAAGGCCACTAGCGGGGCAGATGATTGGGAGCAACCTCGTCAAGCCTCTGAGGAATGGGATAACTGGAACGACGAGCGGCCTGTCGATGCACCCCGCCGAGCTAGACCCCCCGTCAGAACTGTCATTCAGGATGCGGCCTATACCGATGTAACCGAGCCTAGAGACCGCTACCAGTCGGCTAGCTATGGTGACTATAGTGAGGGTGAGGACAGTCGAGACAGCTATCGAGACGAGGTGCGAGACAACATTCAGGACGAGTATCAACCACCCAATTTTGAAGGCGATCGCGAAGAATGGGACGACTGGGAAGAAGCAGAGTTTGGGCAACCCGCAACCTCCCCGTCGCGCAGCACAGCTCCGGATGTTGAGCCAGCAGAACCGCCTAGAAATATTGTAGAAATCAAACGAGAGCCTCAATCTGGGTATCAAACGGGTTCTGTATTTTCCTACACCTATCGACCATCTGATCCCCTGCCTAACGAATCAGAGCAACCAGAAGTAGCCGACTCTGCGCCAGATATTGCTGAGGATCTAGAAAACCCGGCTTATTTTCCGCCCGACAACCCAACAACTGGTCAGACAAAATCGGTCTATGATGCAGAGTTTCGAGTGATCATTCCGCCCTATCGAACGGAACCGGATACACCTCCTGCACCTGATCTCTCCATTGTAGAACCGGACTTTCCAGACGTAGATTTGCCGGACTTAAGCGGAGATCCAGAGCTAACATCAATTAATCCCAATAATCCCAACAGACCTGACAATCCCAACAGACCTGACGAATCGGATGATTGGGACGAACCAGATGCAGACGAGTTAGATCCAGAACCCCAGCGTCGAGAGCAGCCTCAACGAAAGCAGTCTCAACGCAGACCACCTAGCCGAGGCAGAATACCCCCAGACTCAATGGAGCGAGAAGTTTGGGATGATTGGGACGATGAGGTGGATGACGACGAACCTCCTCCGCCATCCACTTCGCCAGAAGGCAATCCACCCCTCCGACTCGGTTAATGAGTCAGGTTCTAATCTATTTTCAAGGTTCAGCAAGCCAGAGTTGGCCTACTTTTATATACCTCAGAAAATTTGAAAGCTGTTCGATTTCCACCCCACAGGCTCCGTTGATGCAAGGCAACCGCTATGCAGAATAGTCTTTCTTCAGAACAGCCAGATAGAAATTCGTTGGAAGCGGCGATCGCCCCTCGGTTGCGCGGCGTTAACCTTTACCTAATCGGCATGATGGGGTGTGGCAAAACAACCGTCGGTAAGGTGCTGGCCAAAAAGTTGGGGTATCGTTTCTTTGATACCGATGCCACGCTTGAGCAAGCTTCAGAGCAAACGGTTGCGGAAATTTTTGCTCAGTCAGGCGAAGCGGCATTTCGCGAATTGGAAACCCAGGTGTTGGCAGAGTTATCGGCTTATCCCCGGCTAGCGATCGCCACAGGCGGGGGCATCATTCTCAATCCCAAAAACTGGAGCTATTTACATCACGGACTAGTAGTCTGGCTAGATGTACCACCAGAACAACTCTACTATCGATTGAAAAACAGCACGACCCGTCCCCTGCTCCAAACCCCAAACCTACGACAGCATATTCAAGACCTATGTGAACAGCGCCTACCGCTTTATACTCAAGCCGATGTACATGTTCATTTACGCGGTAGAGAATCGCCTGAGATGACTGCTATTCGAGCGTTAGAGGCGATCGCTCAAGTCATCAAGCAAAATCAGAATGACGATCTACCCGGTTAAATAGCACTAGGTATACCCCTACAGACCTACTATGTATACGCAATTAGTAGGGGCGAAGCATTTGCATCAATATTCTGGCAACGCAGCGTCAATTCGAGTGCAAATGCTTCGCCCCTACTGCCCAAAAATCGCCCTAAATCTCAATTCTAATTAGATGTCAAATGGGTTCTATACACAACTAGCCTTTCCTTGAGGTTGAACTACTTATAAAAAAGGCTGGGCTGCCCTTCAGGCAAACACCGCAGCCCTTTCTTCATCATTCGTTGCAGACAGTTGCTTACTAAGCCCCTGCTTCTCCCTTTTCTAGTGCTTTTGCCACCAACTCATCGGTTACAGCGGTGGTGCCACTGGGAACGCGGCTGACTTGTTTTGCCATGTCGAGATAGGCAGCAGAGTCACCACTGGATTCCGACAAGCTAGTTTCAGGGGTTATTGTCACCTCGCTAGCCGCCGACACCTCAAACTGGGGGGCAACCACGCTTTCCGCCTCTTCGGAAGTCAGCCCGCTTTCGCTATATTTTTGTGCCGCTTCATAGTCGTCCTCTACGTTCAACTCAGGGACTTGTAGCTCGCCCTGGTCGATAGCGCCCTTTAACTCTTCAGCATCAAAGTTTTGAGCAGTGTTGGGAAGAGTAGTGTCTATGTCTGACATTGTAGACCTCTATAGTAATGCGTTTAGTATGTGATAACGCTACCAAAGCAACAGAGTAGATCTAGAGCCTCTGAAGACAGATTTCGCCCCTATGCCTTGGGACACAGAAGCGGTTGAACCTGGGCATAGCTGATTGTAGCTATGCCGAACCTGCTGAGGATTGCGTACAAAATAAAACCTATCTTTTTTTGGATGTGCCGCACTCCGCGCGGCACTTCCAAAAAAAGATTACAGGTTAATTAATTTGCAATCCTGACATTAACGGAATGGAGAATAGGGGAATCGAACCCCTGACCTCTGCGGTGCGATCGCAGCGCTCTACCAACTGAGCTAACTCCCCGATTGTGTCTAGATCCCAGTAGTCCTAAATTGGTAAGGATTTTTCGATGGGCGGGCTTCGCCCATCGAAAAATCCTTACATCAATACCACTACCTAGATCCCGATTGTGTCTAGATATTGTAGCAGGGAGCATTGCTGATTTTGGCGCTGACTTGCTTAGAATGTGGCGATCGCCTTTCAATCTCTACTCCCTACCCTCCAACTCCTTCAGTTACTTCTACCCCTCGTTCAAACAGTTTCTTCACTCGGTCAAGTTCCAAATCCGTGAGATAGTCGATCGCCCAATTCGATTGACGCTGCATCATGTGATAAGGATAGGTGTTAGCAATACCTACCACTGGCATACCAGCCCGTTTAGCGGCTTCAATACCCGGAAATGAATCTTCAATCACCAAACATTCGTAAGGATGCAGCGCCAGGTCGGGAAATTTCTGATTCAGTCGCTCTACTGCTAGCAGATAGCCGTCGGGTTCTGGCTTGCTCGTGAGAATCTCATCGCCCGCGACGATAACCGCAAAGTATTGATCAACGTTCAGGCGTTGCAACACCGCTTCAATTTCTGAGCGCATGGCACCACTCACAACTGCCATGACGATTTGAGATGCCCGCAACTGAAAAATTAAGTCCTCTAAACCGGGATAGCTCGGCAATTTTTCCAGGTCGTTTAGCTGCTGTTGGTAGTAACGCGATTTTCGGGCAATCAGTTCATCGAGATACTGATCGGTTACAACCCGACCCCGGCGAGCCAAAAGCTCTCTAATACAGGCGCGATCGCTTCTTCCTAAACAGACCTCCTGGTACTCCCCTGGCTTCGCCCGCAAATTCTCTTCAATCAGAATTTTTTCGAGTAATTTTTCATGCAGCGGCTCGTCATTGATAATGACACCGTTGAAGTCAAATAAAAGGGCTTTGAGAACCATGCAAAAAGAGAGCGGGAGGCGAAAGGAAGCGGGATAAGAATTTTTCTTTTACGTCTATTTTTACTCTACCCCTCACCTGGCAAATATCCCAGTGCCCATTGGCGATCGCCCACTACTTCTGGCGTTTCAAATTCTACAGTTCGCACCTGACCCAATGGCTTGACCCCGTGAGTTACTTGGTGAATCAGCCAGAGGGTCTCAGTATTAACGGCTCCAAACCCAGCAGCACCCATCCAGGCATCGGTGCTACCAGCGGCGTAGGCTTTAATATAAGGTTCTTCAAAAATCTCGGTCAGCCAGTCGGTTTGGCGCAGCACGGATTGATTGCCGTCCAAAATTAGCACTTCGCCACCGACGCTGAGCAGCCGAAAACACTCGCGCAAGATGGTAGTGGCCACATCGGGTGGGGTTTCGTGAAACAGCAGCGATGCGGTGATCAGATCAAAACTGGCATCGGGAAAGGCGGTGCGCTCGGCGTTAGCCTGGGTGAACTGGATATTGAGATTAGCGCGGCGGGCTTTGTCATCGGCTACAACGAGCATGTAGGGGGATAGGTCTATGCCAATCACCTCTGCCTGCGGAAACGCCTGCTTGAGCAAAAGGGTCGTGGAACCCGTGCCGCAGCCCAAGTCTAAAATGCGGCGAGGGTGAGTTTGAATTCGTTCTACTAATCCTTGGCGTACCCAGTCTTCGTTGGGCGGCAGGGCATATTTTGTAATGGGGTCGTAGGAGATGGCAGCGCTGAGGTTGAGGTAGCCACCTTCGATGCCATGAAAGTTTTGGCTGCTGTAGTAGTCGGGATACTCGACCGCAGGCTGACGAAAGCGATCGCCCTCTTGCTCCCAATCTTTACTTTTGTAATACTGCATCAGCGCCTCGCGATCGATCAAGACGGTCTTGACGAAGGGAGCTAGGAACCGCTCAAACAGTGTATCTTTACGAACTTCCATGGGAATGTGCCGTCAGTAGAGGAGCTGCTATCTTTACAAAGTGTAATTAATTCTGAAGCGTTCTGCGAATGCTGCTCAGTTTTGTACCAGCAATCAACCGCGTAAATAGGTGGGCTTAATTAAATATAAGATTCTAAAACCCTGCGCCGCCCGCTGTGCGGGCGGCGCAGGGTTTTAGAATTTGGTTTTTATTTTAGGTTGAACTACTTATCTTAGAGCGATCGCCGAATTTGGCGACTCAAGAACAACACTGGCAAAATTCCGACGGCCACAATCGCCAACGCGGGAGCTGCCGCTTCCGCCAGTCGCTCGTCAGCCGCCAGCCGATAGACCCGTACCGCTAGCGTATCGAAATTAAACGGGCGAACAATCAGGGTCGCAGGTAGTTCTTTCATCACATCCACAAACACCAGCAGCGCTGCCGTCAGCAAACTGCTCCCCAATAGCGGCACATGCACGCGCCGCAGCGTTGCCAGAGTGCCGTGTCCCAGAGAACGCGAGGCATCATCCAGGCTGGGCTTGATGCGACCGAGGCTGGATTCTACCGTGTTGAAGGCAACCGCCAGAAATCTGACCAAGTAGGCGAAAACAAGAGCGGCGATTGTGCCACTCAACAGGAGTCCGGTCGAAATGCCAAAGGTTGAGCGCATCCCAGCGTCGATCGCGTTATCCAGACTGCCAATTGGGACTAATACCCCCACAGCAATCACCGAACCCGGAATTGCGTAGCCCATCGCCGCAATTCGGGTGGCCAGCGTCATTCCAGTACTGGGGTTGAGCCGTGCCCCATAGGCCATCAGCAGGGCGATCGCCACCCCCAACCCCGCTGTCAACCCCGCCAGCAGCAAGCTATTGCGCGCAAATGTCCAAAACTGCGGATCGGCCAGTTGCCCCAGGTCATTTGCCGTCATGTAGAGCAGCAGGGCAGACGGCACTACAAACCCCAGCAGGACTGGAATTAAACAAACCAGCAGCGCGATCGACCCCCTCCACCCGTGCAAATCGTAGCGGGAAACCTGTTGCCGACTGTGGCTTTGAAAATAGCGCGACTGCCGCCGAAACCACTGTTCTGCCCAAACCAGCGCCAGCACAAACAGCATCAGCAGCGCCGCGAGTTGAGCCGCCGCCGGACGCTCTCCCATGCCAAACCAGGTGCGGTAAATGCCCGTGGTGAATGTATCTACCCCAAAAAACTGCACCGTGCCAAAGTCACTCAAGGTTTCCATTAGCGCCAAGGCCGTACCCGCCGCGATCGCCGGACGCGCCAGTGGCAGCGCCACCCGCCAAAAGCTGCGCCAGGGATTGCAGCCCAGACTTCGACTGGCTTCTAGCGTACACACCGACTGTTCCAAAAACGCTACTCGCACCAGCAAATAGACGTAGGGATACAGCACCAGAGTCAGCAGCGCGATCGCCCCACCCAGCGACCGAATGGGAGGAAACCAGTAGTCCTGCAAGCTCTGCCAGCCGAATACCGCCCGCAGTAGGCTTTGGACTGGCCCATAGAACTCCAGCACTTCCGTGTAGGCATAGGCCAAGATATAGGCCGGAGCCGCCAACGGCAGCAGCAGCGCCCACTCCATCCACCGCCTGCCGGGAAATTGGCACATGGTTACTAGCCAAGCGCCAGCTACCCCCAGCGCCACTACCCCACAGCCCACCCCCAGCATTAACGCCAAGGAATTCAGCACGTAGCGCGTTAGTACTGTGCCCGCCAAATGTCGCCATAGCTCACCCGTTGGCGTGAATAGACTACCCAGCACAAACAGCACTGGCACGGATATCAAGAGGGCGATCGCTCCCACCAGCACCGTCCAGCCCTGTCGCCACTTACTGATAGGTCGCCACTTACTGATAGCTAGATTCAGCAACAAACTAGAAGAACTCTCAGCAGACATTGGGGATACCCGCATGGCATGATATGAATTTATTGGGTTTTACGATAATCTCTCAAAAAAGCCAGCCCAGATAGCTGACTCTTACTCTCAATAAGAGTAACCGCTTTCGACCCCGTTATAAACCCAGATAGCTCCATCCCACTCCTCACCTTCCATGCCCATCCTCCGACTTCAAGATCTCACCCGCCAATTTGCTAAAGGCGATCGCCCCGCTGTTAACCACATCAGCCTCAGTCTTCCTCAGGGCTACATTCTGGCGCTGCTGGGGCCTTCAGGCTGTGGCAAAACGACCCTGCTGCGACTGATTGCCGGGTTTGAAGCCCCTCAAAGCGGCACGATTGAACTGGCAGGGCAAACTGTTTCAGCCGAGGGTCGAGTGGTGCCGCCAGAGCAGCGATCGGTGGGTATGGTGTTTCAGGATTTTGCCCTGTTTCCGCATTTGACCGTGGCCGACAATATTGGCTTTGGCTTAACGCAGTCTGCCCTCAAGCCTAAAATTCGTAAAGACTTAGCGCTGGTACAGCAGCAGGTGACTGAGGCGATCGCCCTGGTGGGATTACAGGGCAAAGCAGATCGCTATCCCCATGAACTGTCGGGCGGACAGCAGCAGCGCGTGGCGCTAGCGCGGGCGCTGGCACCTCGCCCTACCTTGGTACTGCTCGATGAACCCCTGAGCAATCTAGACGTGCAGGTACGCTTGACGCTGCGGCAGGAGGTGCGTGACATTCTCAAAGCCACGGGCACCTCAGCTATTTTTGTCACCCACGACCAAGAAGAAGCAATGGCGATCGCCGACCAGATTGCGGTGATGCGCCAGGGTCAAATTGAGCAATTGGGCACGCCCGAACAGGTGTATCAAACCCCTGCCTCGCGCTTTGTAGCAGAATTTGTCACCCAAGCAAATCTTCTACCTGCCCAGTTTGTTGCCCCAGTTTGGGAAACCGAAATCGGCAGCTTTGCGGCTAGCGCGATCGCCCTCCCCCCAGAAACAGCTTCCGTGATCGAGAGTCACCCCGCGAGTAGTCTTCCTACGGCTACCCTGATGATTCGTCAAGAGGATCTTCAGGTAGAGCCAGACACACCCGGTAATGCGGTAGTGAGCGATCGCCAATTTCTCGGTCGAGAGTACCGTTACAGCCTGACCTTACCATCGGGGGCGCGGCTCTACGCCCGTACTCCCACCCGTACGCTGATTCCAATCGGCTCTAGCGTCCAAATATCTGTGGAAGAGCAACCGCTGCGGTGCTTTCCAAACCCCGTAGAGTCATTGAGTCTGAAAGAGAATACCTCTTTGGATAGACTGTCGCCTCTCCATCCCTTGACTTAGACTTTGCAAGAACGCTTCTGATACTTTTCTTAACATTATGCGTAAGCTCTTTGGATTGGGATTTCTTAGTTTGCTGCTAGTTGTGCTGTGGGCAGTGATTCAGCCCCAAAACAATCAGCTCTCGGCAACCACCAACCGTAACCAGCCAGACTATAGCCAGCAGATGATGCAGTCGCACTTGGGCGATCGCCCGGTGGCTTCTAACGCGATCGCACCAGCTCCGACGGTGCCTGTCACCAGCGAACGGGTGACCTACGCCACGGTAGACGGCAAGCCCATTACGGGATATCTCGCCCGCCCTGCCAACAGCACCACCCCCCTCCCCGGCATCATTGTGATCCACGAGTGGTGGGGGTTAAACGAGAATATTGAACAGATGACCGAGCGTCTAGCAGGCGAAGGCTACGCGGCGCTAGCGGTAGACCTCTATGCTGGCCCCGTGGCACAAACGTCAGAACAGGCCAGAGCACTGACCCAAGCGGCTGGACAAATGCCCCAGTTGCTGGAAGATAATCTGAAGCAAGCCTATCAGTACCTAACAACCGAGCAAAATAGCCCCAAAATTGCCAGCTTGGGCTGGTGTTTTGGCGGTAGCTGGTCGCTTAACACAGCGCTGCTGTTGCCAACGGAGTTGGATGCAGCCGTAATTTACTACGGCGGTCAGTTGGTCACTGAGAGCGATCGCCTCGATTCCCTACAGATGCCAATTTTGGGTCTCTTTGGTGCCCTCGACCAAAACCCATCGGTGGAAACCGTCCGCACCTTTGAAACCGCTTTGAACGAGCTAGGAAAATCCGCCGAGATCTACGTCTATGAAGGCGCAGACCACGCCTTTGCCAACCCCTCTGGCACTCGCTACAACGCACAAGCTGCTGAGGATGCGTGGGAAAAAACCACCGCGTTTCTCAGTCAGCATCTAAAGGGCTAGACACGGAAAACTGAGGATGTTGCAGACGCGCTGCGTCTGCAACATCCTCAGTTGAATCCTGATTTAAGATGCTGTAGCGCTAGCCGCTGAGTTCAAATACACTAGTCTAAAATCAGTTTTTCAACGTCTTGACTGTAAGGGCGATCGCTTCAACTATGGTTCCTCACCTGTCCTCATTGCTATTGCAAGTCCTGTGTTGATACCACTGTTAATTCTCATCGTAGGATTAACCCCATCGCTAATTACGCTGTGGGTGATGCGCCAATCTGACGCTAGAGCGCAGGCGCGCTTTCAACTAGCGCTAGACTCGTTCACAACCCGACGAGGCAACCTCTCAGCCTTTCGCGCTACGCCCGATCTGCACTACATAGAAGGCATCGGGCTAATAATTGGCGACTTGGCCTGCCAGTTTAATGCCCGCTCTAGCCATATCCGCTGTGCCATCAATCCATCGGGTCCCTGCGCTGGGTGCTTCCATTACGCACCAAAAGACTTTGATGATGAACAGCAGGCGATCGC
>JBBQFG010000136.1:0-13983 GCA_038321765.1 Elainellales cyanobacterium | reverse complement strand
AGTATCCACAAGGCTGCTCCCAACCTAGCTTCTCACCTCGCAAACTTGAGAAGCGCAACCTTGCGTTTAATATAGTCCAATCCAAATAGACTAGTACTCAACGGCGGAAGTGTGACTACATTTGAACAAGGGGCTTAAGCCCCTTGTCTGGGGAGCCTGTAATAGTAGTTACACTTCCGCCGCCGAGTACTAGACCTGGCACACGCTATACGAAAACAAACAAATTACAGCGCAAAGCGCTGTAATTTGTCCCTGGGTAGATGACTGAAATTGATTAGTTAACTGGGTAACTGAAACTACAAAACTGTCAATCAGACTCAGAATCGATGAACTGTCATCCGAGTTAACATCCTACTTTTAAAAGATTACAAAACTGTAATTAAAATAGCAGGTCAGTTGTCACAGGAAACACGTTTATTGGAGATCACAACATTTAGAAAAGCTGTTTATAAAAGCAACTCCGATCTCATTTTAATATACATATGAGGACAATATTTTTTAGTTTAACGCCGCTAACAAAACAGCACTAAACGCACTCGAAGCTGCATCTAAAAAAGGCTAAGGCTCTTGCGCTGAAAGCATTTAAGTAAAATTTACAATGTTATCGGGCGCTCAGAAACGAGAGACATATGCCTTAGCCAGAGCAGGTTTTATAGACTAAAAATTACATCGTTAAGCAATAAAATGACGATGGCGAATACTGAGTTAAATCATTCATTTCTGTTTTTATGAAATACACTATTCCTAAAAATATTTAATTAAAAATAGAATGGCTTTGCTGCTGAGAATCGACTATGGTTTACAAAATGTAATATATAGTTATTATTAACCTCCTTACCGTTAGCGTCACCGTATAGATTCATGCTGCCAATTCCTCAACTTGAACCAACGAATCGGCTACGACTAACGGGTGTGTTGAGTCGCGTTTGCATTGCTGGGCTATTGCTACTGCCCACGGGCTGCGCCTTAATTCCACCCGGAGATGCTCAAACTCAGTCCCCATCAGCGCAGCAGCGGCAACAGTCGCCCTCAGTTGATGTAGCGATCGCCCGTCAAGCCCAGTTAAACCAAGGACAAGAGTACACGGGCACCACCCTGCCATACCGAGAAATCTCACTGCGATCGCAAGTAGAGGGGCAGATTCTTGATGTGACGGCAGATGTGGGCAGTGTCGTCAGCCAGGGACAGGTATTGGCGCGGCTCGATGACAACTTGCTAGCAGCAGAGGTCATAGAAGCAGATGCAGAAGTGGCTGCCCGACAAGCAGACGTTGCAAGTTTACAGGCCGAGGTAGATGAGGCTCAAACTCAAGTCAGACAAGCGCAGCTCGAACTACAGCAGGCCCAGTCAGATGCGGATAGGCTGAACCAACTGTTTAGATCAGGTGCCATTTCTGAGCAAGAAGCAGAGCTGGCTCAGACCGCTGCCGCTACAGCAGTGCAGACGGTGCAGTCATCCCAACAGCAGGTGCGTAATCGACAGCGAGCGGTGGATGCTAGTCAGCGTCGCATTACTGCTCAGCGGGCACTGGTTGATCAAGCTCAGCAGCGGCAAGCTTACACGATATTGAGAGCAACTGTGTCCGGGTCGGTACTGCGGCGGGTGCTAGAACCGGGCGACTTGGCTCAGGCAGGTAGTGAAATTTTGCGATTAGGAGACTTGAGCCAGATCAAAGTAGAAGCGCAGATTTCAGAATTAGACCTGGCCAACATTCGTCTAGGGCAAACCGCACAAGTTCGGCTAGATGCCTTCCCTAATCAAACATTTCAAGGCCGGGTCACGCAAATCTCCCCTGTAGCTGACCCTACTGCTCGGTTAATTCCAGTAGAGGTTACCTTGCCCAATCGAGATGGGCGGATTGGCAGTGGGTTACTGGCTCGCGTTAGCTTCGCCTCCCAAACGGCTCGGCAAGTGGTAATTCCTGAAACGGCAATTCAAGATGAACCCGATGCAGCCAGTCCCAGTGCGCTTGGCTCAGTTCCTCCAAGTGCAGCTCAGACTAATCCTCAATCAACTACTCCTTCTACACCCCGATCGCCATCTGGCTCATCAGGACAGCGTTTAGCACAATCGTCGCAGCAGCCCCAGCCGACAACCGCCACCATTTTTGTAGTAGAGAGCAACGGCGATCGCGCCACTGTTAAAGCCCGCACAGTCAAGCTGGGCGATCGCCTCGACAATCAGGTCGAAGTTCTGTCGGGGCTAGCCCCAGGAGAGCAATTTGTTGTTCGCAGCAGCGGCGACCTGAAAGACGGTGATTCAGTTCGGCTTAGTTTCATTTCAGAAACCGCCCCCTGAGTGGCTGGGTAATCTCCGATAGGGTAGTCCCCAATAAATGAGGATGTGCCGAGCGCAACTTGGCATATCCTCACTCCGAATCTCAGATACCCCAGCTATCAAATCCCAGCTATCAAATCCCAACTATCAAATCCCAGCTATCAAATCTAGTCCGCTCCTGCCGTTTCTACACGCGTTACCATGCAGACTCCTCAACCGTCCGGCTTTAGTATTAGCGCAACTGCTATCCGTCAGCACATCGGTACATTGATGCTGACGTTAGCCGTGGTAGTGATTGGCGTATTTTTTATCTTCAATCTCCAGGTTGATCTACTGCCTTCTATCACCTATCCCCGCATTGGGGTGCGCCTTAGTGTGCCCGGTATCTCGCCCGAAGTGGCAATCGACGAAGTCACAAAGCCGCTCGAAGAGGCTCTTGCCACCACCGAAGGCGTAGTGCAAGTGTATTCCCAAACGCGAGAAGGGCAGGTAAGCGTCGATCTGTATTTTGAACCCGGTGGGGACATTGACCAGGCGCTCAACGATGCCACGGCGGCTTTCAACCGAGCACAGTCAACCTTGCCAGATATTGTAGAAGCGCCCCGACTGTTTAAGGTAGACCCTTCGCAGTTGCCCGTCTATGAAATGGCGATCGCCTCCCCGTCTCTGGAACCAGTGGACCTACGAGTCTTTGCCGATGAAGATCTGGCGCGCGAATTGGGCGTGGTACCAGGGGTCGCAGCCGTTGATGTGTCCGGGGGCGTGACCGAAGAAGTCCGGGTGATCGTAGATCTCAATCGCCTGCAATCTCTAGGCGTAAACGTTAATGACGTGCTCACAGAACTGGACGACGCTAACCAGGATGTGTCGGGGGGGCGCATTCTTGGTGAGCTGTCTGAGCCACTTACCCGCGCGGTTGGCAAGTTCCAAAACGCCGATGAGTTACGCAATCTCTCGTTCCCGGTGGCCAATGGTGCCGCCACAAATGGTGCTGACATTGATCGTGCTGACACTGATGCCGCTGGAGGCGAAACGATAGGGAGCGCGGATCGCCGGGTTTACCTGCGAAATTTTGCGGAGATTATTGATGGCACTGAAGAACAGCGGGTGTTTGTCTCGCTTAACCAGCAACCTGCCGTCAAAGTCAGTATTCAAAAGCAGCCCGATGCCAATACCATCGAAGTCGTTGAGGGTGTCAAGCGCCGCATCGAAGAACTGCGGTTATCGGGCGTTATTCCAGACGATATGGACTTAACACCAACACTGGATGAGTCTGTCTTTATCAACAACGCCATTTCTAATGTCACCAGCTCTGGTTTAATTGGTGCGGGGCTGGCGGCTTTGGCAGTTTTCCTATTCCTGGGTTCACTGCGCCAGACGCTGATTATCGTAGTGGCCATCCCAATGGCTACGATGGTGGCAATCATCATGATGCGGATGTTTGGCCTATCCATCAATGTTTTCAGCCTAGGTGGCTTGGCACTCGGCGTTGGCATTGTGGTGGATAACTCCATCGTTATGTTAGAAACGATTGCCGAGGAAGCAGGACTGACACCCGGACAAGATAGTCGTGTACGCCTCACCGCCCGCCAATTGATTGAGCAATCCACTCGCAGCAGTCAGGCAGTTGAATCGGCGCTAGTAGCATCAACCACCACAAACCTAGTTGCCGTTCTGCCATTTTTACTAATTGGCGGCTTCATTGCCCTTTTGTTCAACGAATTGATTCTTACTATTAGTTTTTCTGTCGCGGCTTCTATTTTGGTGGCGGTTACTGTGGTGCCGATGCTTGCCTCACGGTTGCTTGCCATTCGCAAAACAAGTGGCGTAGGTCGTTTATGGCTATTGCAGTCATTTAATCGCCAGTTTAATCTTGCAACTCGGCGCTACACGGCGCTACTCGATCGCATTCTACGACGGCGAGCGATCGCGATTGGCTTGACGTTTTTGCTACTTGGCGGCAGTAGCATCCTCATGATCGGACAAATTCCACAAGAGATCCTGCCACGGATTAATACTGGACAAGCCAACTTAAACGCCCAGTTTCCACCCGGCACACCCCTAGAAACCAGCCGCAAAATCATGAGGGCGGTGGACGAAATTTTGCTGGCACAGCCCGAAACAGAGTCTGCCTTCTCAACCGTTGGCGGCTCCTTATTTGGCAGCAACACCAGTGAAAATTCCCTGCGGGCTTCGAGTACTATTTCGCTAAAACTAGGAACATCGGTTGAGCCGTATATCTCACGCGTCACCCAAGAGTTGAACAAACTAAACCTGGTAGGAGTGCGCCTGCGAATGAATCCAGGTAGCGTCCGGGGCTTAATTTTGAGCAACTCTCCGGTGCGAGCAGATGTTGACATTGTCTTACAAGGAGAAGATGCCGACGTATTAGAGCAAGCGGGACAGCAGGTGCTAAGGGCGCTAGAAGAGCAAGCCACTCTAACGACCGTTCGCCCAGATGCCGACAGCCGCCAACCCGAACTCCAAATTCGGCTCGATCGAGAGCGTGCAGCCGCCTTAGATCTGAACATCCAAGATGTTGGGGACGTGCTGACAACTGCGATTGAAGGAGCCGTGCCGACGCAGATCCAGCGTGGTAATCGACTGGTGGATGTGCGGGTGCAGTTCAATCAGGATGCGATTCGTCGTCCATCCCAGCTAGAGGCATTGCCTCTGTTTACCGATGATAATCAATTGGTACGGTTAGGCGATGTGGCTCAAATTCAAGCAGGTCTAGCTCCTGGTGAAATTCAGCGGATTAACCAGCGTCAGGTCTACATCATTGCAGGCACTTTAGCCGAAGGTGCAAGCTTAGGAAAAGCCTTAGAAGAAGTCGATCGCATCATCCAAGGAATTGAGTTGCCCCAGGGTGTTAGTCGTCTGCCCAGTGCTGCGGCTCAAAGCAACCAAGATATTCAGTCGGCTCTGCCCTTGCTGGGCGGACTAGCTGCCTTTCTGGTGTTTGTCGTGATGGCTGTGCAATATAATTCGCTGGTCGATCCGCTGGTGATTATGTTTACGTTGCCATTAGCGCTGGCTGGCGGTATTTGGGGATTGTTTCTGACTCAAACGGCGATCGGTGCCACTGTCATTGTCGGTGCGGTGCTGCTGGTGGGAATTGTGGTCAACAATGCCATTATCATGATTGAACTCGCCAATCAAATTCGGGAGCGGGACGGATGCGATCGCCGCATTGCGATTTTGCAAGCTGCACCCCAACGACTGCGCGCCATTCTTATGACCACCATTACCACCGTGTTAGGAATGTTTCCGCTAGCGCTGGGTCTAGGGCAAGGCGGAGAGTTCTTGCAGCCCTTGGGCATTGTCGTATTTTCTGGATTAGCACTCGCTACGGTGCTTACCTTGTTTATCATTCCTTGTTTCTACCTGCTGTTGCATGAGCTGTTTGGCCGCTGGTCAAGGTCAGAGCAAGAGCAACTCAGCCCAGAGCCTTTCCCAATGGAGAAAAAGATGGTCGATATAAGCTCTCCCCGCAAATAATTCGGTAGTGGCATTGATGCAATGGTTGTTTGAAGCGCAGATTTTGTCCGCGCTTCAAACAACCATTAAATGCCCAGAACTATCAATAATTGCTCCCTTGGGGTGCTAAGTATAGCGGTAGCCATGATCAATAGGACGCCTCCCTGTCATTCCCGCGCAGGCGGGAATCCATCTGCTCGATAGGTGTAGGGGTGGATTCCCGCGCAGGCGGGAATGACGCTGGCATGTCCTAAGCTTTATGACTATGGCTATAGATGGGCGTAATTAAATATAAGATCCTAAAACCCTGAGCCGCCCGCTGTGCGGGCGGCTCAGGGTTTTAAGATTTGGTTTTTATGTAGGTTGAGCTACTTATCGGTTTAAAAATCTGATGTCTGCTATGAGTGGCTTGCATCAAAACAAAATTGATGACAGGTCAGGACTGGTGAATCGCTTCTGCCATTCATCGGGCAATCTAGATTCGCGCAAACGGTACAATCTGCCTGAGTGGTTAGCGTAACAGGTTTTTGCGAGGCATAAATGCTGATCCCCTGACTGATGAAGCCTTGAGCTTCGAGTTCAGAAATACTGTTGCAAATTAACAACGCTTTTTCAATACCCAACTGCGCTCTAGCAATATTGATACGTTCTAGGGTTTTATGAAACGTTTGAGTCTCTGTGCGAATTTCGATCATCACTTTATGCTCTTGACTGCTGAAGCAGCGAGGCTTGTCTTGAGCGAAGTGATCTCGGTATTGCAGAGTAAATGTGCCGTCTGGGTAGCGCAAGGTGCGGATCATGCGTAAAAAAGGCACGGTAAAATTGCCTTCCACATCCAAGTCATACCACCAGGTTTTGTGCCAAGCCTCGGTGGGCAGATTTACAATCTTGTCAATTTGTTCGTCAGAGAAACCCGATTGAGACAGAATTGCCAGCGTCTGAGCTAGCGTCAGGGCATGACCTAACGTTTGCATGTCCGATTCGCACCGGGTCAATTTTAAGTATTCTCGTTGCCGCAGTTGGGGTGCGGTAGTAGCGGCTACTTTCTCCTCAATTTCGGCAGGAGAGTCAACCAATTTACAGCTCAGCGATTCAAATTGAATGACCCCGTCCACGGTTCTTCGTGATTCTACAGGGATGCCAATTTTAGATGTAATAGAGCCAATGTGCTGCGCCTGGGCAAGTGGGGGCGTACAGTCAACCAAAAGAGATTTAAGCACATGGGTATCGGCGATCGCCAAGGCAATTTGCATGTGATCATGGGTCGAAATCACTCTGCATTGTTGCGGTTCAGCCGTCAACGTATCGTGAGACATAAGGCAACGTCCTACATTTGCTAGTCAATTTCAACCCTTGAACAGCGGCCATGCTTGAGAGGTTCGAAACGTAATCTCATCGCTGATTTGACTATTGTGCAGGTTATTACCGAGGGCGATCGCATTCCTCACCTTCTTTTAAGAGGATTGTGATGCTTCCTGATGTTAAGTTAACAAACTTTACAGGTTAGCCGATAACAATGTCTGATTGCGAGCAGTATGGGTCGCTTTGTTAAGAGCAGCGCAATACACGGCTGTTAACAAAGCGATGTGCAACCTGCTCAGACCTCTTGTAGGATAGGCATCTTGTCTGTCCAAATCAGCCAAGCACGATACCTGCTCGACGAGAAACTTGGGTTTTCAGACTTTTATAGCCATAGACAGATTGGTTAGGACGGGGTGCAGGGGTTTCACCCCTGGCTGGGGGCAAAGCCCCCACACCCCCTTTGATCCCAGTGTCCTAACCTTTGTGGCGACAGCTATAGTTGCACAGTGAGTCTATTGTATTGGGCACCAAAAAAAGTGAGTAGGCTTAAGCCCACTCACTCGTTCGCCATCGACTTCTCTCTAGCCGGAACGTTTTCTATCGACCAATGCCCACGTATCGGAATCCTAGACCTTCTAGGGCTGCTTGATCCAAGAAGTTACGCCCGTCAATCATGACGGGGTGGGTCATTAAGGTCGCCATCTTGGCATAATCTAGGGTGCGGAACTGCTCCCAATCGGTAACCAACACTAGCGCGTCACAACCATCGGCTAACCGCTCAGGATCGGTTTCCACAATTACATTAGACAACCCGTGACGCATACCCGTCTGAGACACCAGTGGATCGTACGCCTTCACTTTGGTACCCAGTCGAGTTAGATGCTCGATCAAATCGAGTGCAGGGGCATCGCGCATATCATCGGTATCGGGCTTAAAGGTGAGACCCAACAACCCGACCGTTTTACCCTTGAGGATTTTTAACACCTGTTGAAGCTTTTCAATTGTAATCAAGCGCTGACGCTGATTCACCGAGACAGCAGCCTTCAGCAACTGAGCTTCATAGCCATAGTCGTCGGCGGTGTGAATCAGAGCAGATACGTCTTTCGGAAAGCAAGACCCGCCCCAGCCAATTCCCGCTTGCAGAAATTTGCTGCCAATGCGAGAGTCCAGGCCAATGCCTTTCGCAACTTGAGTGACATCGGCACCCACGCGATCGCAAATGTTGGCAACTTCGTTAATAAAGCTAATCTTGGTAGCCAAGAAAGCGTTAGACGCATATTTCACCATTTCCGCTGAACTGAGGTCAGTCACAACGACAGGAACAGTAGGAGCACTCTTGTCTGCAGCAAACTGTCGAGACACGATAGGCGCATACAACTCCTTCATCATGGCGATCGCTCGAGGCTTGTTGCTGCCCAAAACAATCCGGTCAGGGTTGAACGTGTCCAACACAGCCGAACCCTCGCGAAGAAATTCAGGATTGCTCACCACATCAAACTCAGTCTCAGTCGGTGCAGTAGCTACACTACCACTCGACACCATGGCCGATTGCCGCTCTGCAACGCCATCCATCACAATCATTCTTACCCAGTCACCCGAACCAATCGGCACAGTAGATTTGTTCACAATCACCTTGTAGCCGCCGTCAAGATGAGCACCGATACCTCGAGCCACTGCTTCTACATAGCGCGTATCACTCTCGCCAGTCGGCAGAGGAGGCGTACCTACAGCAATGAACAAAACCTCACCGTGTTTGACTCCAGCACCCAAGTCAGTGGTGAATTCGATTTGCCCCTCTTGGATGCAAGATTGCATCAGTTCAGACAGTCCAGGTTCGAAGATGGGCGATTGCCCAGACTTCATCAGCTTGACCTTTTCTTCGTTGTTATCTACGCAGATCACCTGATGCCCAATATGGGCAAGACATACACCAGTGACCAAACCCACATAACCCGTACCGATGACACATACACGCATGGAATCGTTAACCTCATTGTACAGTAGAAGACATTTGCACTAGTCTCTAGTGCGGCGATACCCCATCTCGGATACCCATCTTTGAAACGCCAAACCCAGAAATTGCTAAAGCTCGTCAAGTAGGTAAAATTTAACAGGTTTTTATAAACAGGGCGGCTAAGCGCCCTGTTTATAAAAACCTAACCCGTCCGCAGTCCTAAACGATAGTTCAGATTAAAGAGAGGATGCGGCAGAGGGCATTTTGCTAGGGCGATCGCTCACGCGAGCTTGAAAATCGTCAATCGTGATTCTCAGACCTTGAGCTAGGGGCACTGTTGGTTGCCAACCCAGCCAAGTTTTTGCCCGAGTAATGTCAGGTTGACGGCGACGTGGATCATCCTGTGGCAACGGTTCAAACCTGACCTTTGCATCGGGGTTTACCATTTTTTGCACTGTTTCTGCAAGCTGTAAGATGGTGTACTCTTCCGGGTTTCCTAAATTCACAGGACCGATATGGTCGCCATTCATCAACCGAATTAGCCCATCCACCAGATCTGAAACATAGCAGAAGCTGCGCGTTTGGGAGCCATCTCCATAAACGGTTAGCGGCTGACCTTTCAACGCCTGAACCACCAAATTACTCACCACTCGGCCATCATTTTCCAGCATTCGAGGCCCATAGGTATTGAAGATGCGAGCCACGCGGATATCTACATCACTTTGGCGATGGTAGTCAAAGGCCAACGTTTCAGCAACTCGCTTACCTTCGTCATAGCAACTTCGAATGCCAATAGGGTTAACACTGCCCCGGTAATCCTCAGTTTGGGGATGAACCTCTGGATCGCCATACACTTCAGATGTAGAGGCCAGCAAAAATCGAGCCTTAACCCGCTTTGCCAATCCCAACATGTTTAATGTGCCCATCACATTGGTCTTGATCGTTTTGACGGGATTGTATTGGTAATGAACTGGAGAAGCAGGACAGGCTAAGTGGTAGATCTGATCCACTTCTAGACGAATTGTGTCAGTGATATCATGGCGAATCACCTCAAAACGGGGATGATTAATCCACTGGAGAATATTACGCTTATCTCCAGTGTAGAAATTATCAACGCAGATAATTTCCTGTCCTTCTTCCATTAGCCTATCAATCAGGTGAGAGCCAATAAACCCTGCACCACCGGTCACCAGAATTCGCATAGTGTCTACTTGAATGTAAGTATTTAGAATCTATTCAGAGCTAAGCTATCTAACGAATACGCTACCTTAACTATCCAAACTAAGCTATCTCAATTATCCAAACTAAGTTATTTAACTAAGGGAACTGCGTTGAAATAAGATACCGGCTCAAGCAGAAGGCTTATCATGGATTCCCGCGCAGGCGGGAATGACACCGGGATGATTTTTGTTTGCTGATCCCTAATACCTATCCAAACTAGGATATCTAAATTAAGCTGTCTAAGCTGTGTGTGGGTTTACTATTAACCGTTTGAGAAAACCTAATACCCTGCGGGCTAAATTGCCCTAACTAACTCCCTTTGAGCTATGGCTCCCTTTGAGCTATGGCGATCGCGAATCTTAAAGCAGAAACACAATCAAACGCGTCAAAAACCGCTGTATTTCTACTGATTTGCCTAGTAACCTAACAGAATTCCCCAACATGACAAAGTTACTGGGCGTTTAGTTCACATAATCTTCAATTCTTGTACCTGTTTTTGAAGACAACCTCAAGAGCAAGGCAGAATTAAGTTTAAAAAAATCTTCTATTTCAGGAAATATACGCAGATTAGTCGCCAGTACTAGGGATAACCGCTTTCATCTATCGTTCTCTCCCAACAAAATGATACTGGGCCAGAATTACACCACGTAACGGTAACTTTTAAGTGCCCATGGTACAGATTTTTTATACAGCGCTAGGCGTTCAAGTCCAATCAATATTTTTTACATCTTAAAATAAATAATCCTAACTTGTAATGATTTTTTGAAGCGCGGGCTTTGCCCATTTATATTTAGACATGGCAGTCATAAATCATTTCTAGAGCGCTTGGCGAGGCTAGAACGCTTTCGTATCTAAAATATCCACATCACAAGAAGCAAGCTACATCCCTTAGAGGATGTTTTAAAAGTCCCGTCGCTGGTATAAAAACGGTATCGATCCCCTAAATCTTCCTTAAAGGTGGAGGCTGGGATTCAAAGTCCTCCTCTTTAAGGGAAATTTAGGGGATCAATACCGTTGTTAAGTAGGTGGGCTTAAGTAAATATAAGATCTTAAAACCCTGCGCTGCCCGCTGCGCGGGCGGCGCAGGGTTTTAGGATTTGGTTTTTATTTAGGTTGAACTATTTACACCAACTGTAAGACTTTTTTAAACATCCTCTCAGACCCTACACCCTGTATCGCTTACACCTGGGTCAGCAGAGGGTTTTGGAGCCTAAATTGTATTTCGGTTAATCTACTTACTGATTCATATCTATATAGTTTAGAAGTTTAAAATCAGCCCTTTATGACAGAGATAAGTCGTTCAGAAAGTCAAGATATAAAGCAGGAAATTCAACGTCAAGATGACGCGCTCATGTCGGAAGTGGAGAAACTGCGTCGGGAGATTTCCCGGCTCAATCAAGACGTTCGTGATTTGCAAATTTCGCTTTCAACCACGGCAGAGCACGGCGACTTGATCGAAGCACACCTCCATGAGACTAACCTCAAGCTCCAGGCAGAAGTAGTGGAGCGCCAGCAGGCAGAAGCAACCTTAAACGCCCTGTTCGAAATTATTGCCAGGGAACGAGACGACCTGGAAATTATTGTGCAAACCATTGTAGAACATGGCGATGTTGTAGATAATCAGTGGTATCAAAAGCTGCGTGAAGCAACACGACTAGCGAATTTCGATAGCCTAACCCAGATTGCCAATCGATTAAAGTTTGATGGGCATCTGGCCAAGCAGTGGAAACAGATGATGCGGGAGCAAGCACCGCTGTCCATTCTACTTTGTGATATTGATTACTTTAAGCAGTACAACGATGCTTATGGGCATGTGATGGGTGATGGCTGCTTAAAAAGCGTGGCACGGGCACTGAGCGAGACGCTCAGCCGCCCTAGTGACCTGGTTGCTCGCTACGGTGGGGAAGAGTTTGCAGCGGTACTGCCTCAGACAGGGGATGAGGGTGCTGTCCGGGTAGCAGAGCGAATGCAGGTGGCGATCGCCCGACTTCAGATTCCACATGTCAGTTCTAGTATCAACCCCTATGTGACCCTCAGCATTGGCGTGGCCAGTGCCATTCCCCAATCGCAGCGATCGCCCGCCAGTTTAGTAGATGAGGCAGATCAAATGCTCTATCGGGCAAAACAACAGGGTCGAAATAAAATTGTCTACCGGGGCGACGTTTGATGGTGTTGTGTTGAAAGAGTCACATTTCTGTTCATGCGTAAGTCGTACAGGTTACTGCTGATTGTATAGCCATAGTCATAAAGCTTAGGACATGCCAGCGTCATTCCCGCGCAGGCGGGAATCCATCTGCTCGATAGGTGCGGGGGTGGATTCCCGCCTGCGCGGGAATGACAGGGAGGCGTCCTATTGATCATGGCTACCGCTATAACTATGAGTTTTAGTTTGGGAGGGGCGCTGAGCGCCCCTCCCAAACTAAAACTCATAGCCAGATTAAGCAATGCCGTCGACAGAGAACATGTTGGAGTAGTTGCAGAAATACCATTTACAAATTCCCCAGTGCAGCAAGTTCGGCTCTACCTAGAGGGTGTAAGGCGTTACTGGGCATACCCATTGGAGCCGGAATCACGTGAAATACGTGACTACGGAATTTTGAGGGTGCCATCCGAGTAGTAGAAGTAGATAAGTTTTCGTGGGCTACTAGCTTTATTGCGGGTAGCCCATATTTATGGCAGCTCGGTAGTAGAACTTTTCCCTGGTTACTTTAGCTCCGATTGAAAGGAGGTCTTTTTTAGCAGGGAACAACCACCACAAAAGTCAACGTAGTAATCTTCGTTTTTTTCCTTGACTTTCGCATTCCTCGAACTCCATCTTGCTTCTAAAAAACAGGAAGAACTAGCAATCTATGGCTCAAAAGGTAAAGGTCGTTCTTAACGCTCCGACCACAGTTGTATCGTTGCCGCTGTAGCCTTCTGGATTAAAAATCACAAACACACCAGGGGTCAGACTGATATTGTCCGACAATCTAACTGTGAAATATCCTTCAACTTGATAGGGATCAGCATTTTCAGGATTGACTGCCTCGCCACCTGTGGCATCTCGATTGAGCGGCTGTCCAAAAATTAGCCCCGCCGTGTTGCCCTCACCCAGCAAATCCTGGAAATGCATCCCCACCAGCCAGCTAATAAAATTGGTGGACGCATCGACATCGACCAAATCACTAAAAATGTAAGCACCCGATGCGGTCAAAGCAACCTGAGGGGAAAACTGCCAGGTAGCAGTCCCGCCCAGCGAATGCATCCGAATCCCCTCATTCAAAACTGCCAGCGTTTCGTTGCCACCAACTGCTGCAAGCTGGCTAGAGCTGGGTGAAAAGATCACCGAGCCAACATCGGCAGAGGTCAACCCAGTTCCTAAAATGTTGATTTGGTGGTAGCTACTGGCATAGTTCAGCCCAATATTAAAGGTGTCAGACGGGCGAAGCGTGAGCTGGGTTGCAATCACGTTGGTGCCGTTAAACAAACCTGCCCCCAAAGGCGCTCCGCCCGTCAACCCTCCGTTTACAGGTACAGAAGCCTGGGTCGAACCATAGAAGGCGCGCCAATCAATCACATCCGAAATATTCCACACAAACCCAAAGACTGTGGCCAAACCAACCCCAGACGTGCCCCCCGAAACTCGATAAGCGGCGTTGTATCCGGCAAATCGAGAGATTGCACCTTGACTATCGCTGGCAAAGGGAGAAACGGCTGGGAATGCGTCGCTGGTTTCAGCCCTTGGCGCAACAAACAGGCTGAAGTTCTGG
>JBBQFG010000135.1:0-13985 GCA_038321765.1 Elainellales cyanobacterium | reverse complement strand
GAATTGTTTCTGGGTTTTATCCAGAAACAATTCACGCCGTTTAGGATTGCAAATTAATTAACCTGTAATCTTTTTTTGGAAGTGGGGGGGGGGGGGGGGGGGGGGGCCAAGAAGCAATTTGGTTGTTTTTTTTTTGGTTGGGATTGAATAAACGACAACACAAAACCTCCACCACAACAAAACAACACTCTCCCTTCCCCCCCCCCCCCCCCCCCCCCCCCCCCCACTTCCAAAAAAAGATTACAGGTTAATTAATTTGCAATCCTTACCAATTTAGATATGGTAATTTCTTCAGAATCCGCCTTACTTTTTAGACGACTGCATCATTTGTTCTACAAAATTGGTGTAAACATTGCCGTCTAGAAAATTCTGATTTTCCAAGATTTTTTGATGAAAGCCAATGGTGGTAGGCAGGCCCGTAATGGCAAACTCTCTCAGAGCGCGCTTCATCCGGCGAATGGCAGAGGGGCGATCGGGTGCCCACACAATTAACTTACCAATCAGAGAATCGTAGTAAGGCGGAATTTCGTAGTCGGTATAGACATGAGAATCCATCCGCACTCCGTTACCTCCTGGGGGCAGATAGCCACTAATTCGGCCAGGATTAGGACGAAAGTTTTGATCCGGATCTTCGGCGTTAATCCGACATTCAATTGCATGTCCTCGCAGTTGTACTTGATCCTGCGTCAACTGCAAGGGTTCACCTTGAGCCACCCGGATTTGCTCCGCGATTAGATCTAGCCCAGTAATCACTTCAGTTACGGGATGTTCGACTTGAATCCGGGTGTTCATTTCCATAAAGTAGAAACGCCCCGATTGATCGAGCAGAAACTCGATGGTGCCTGCCCCTGTGTAGTTAATAGCTTGGGCAACGCGCACTGCTGCCGATCCCATCTTTTCACGCAGTTCGGGAGTAAGTGCAGGGCTAGGCGCTTCTTCAAGCAGCTTTTGATGCCGTCGCTGAATCGAACAATCGCGTTCGCCCAGATGGATGACGTTGCCGTGGCTGTCGGCTAAAATTTGAAACTCAATATGGCGGGGACGTTCAATAAACTTTTCTAGATACACTCCCCCATTGCCAAAGGCCGCCTCAGCTTCCCCCTGGGCCGCAAAAAATAATTTGACTAGCTCATCTTCAGCCCGCACCAAACGCATTCCGCGACCGCCACCGCCCGCTGTGGCTTTGATCATGATTGGATAGCCAATCTCACGGGCGATCGCCAAAGCTTCGCGTTCATCGGTTAGCAGTCCCTCGCTACCGGGTATCGTCGGCACTCCGATGCGCTGCATTGTTTCTCGCGCCGTAGACTTATCGCCCATTGACCGCATCGAATCAGGGGAAGGGCCAATAAACGCAATTTGGTGATCGGCACAAATTTCTGCAAACCGAGCATTTTCTGCCAAAAAGCCATAGCCCGGATGAATTGCGCTGACGTTACGGGTTAGCGCTGCCGCAATAATATTGGGAATATTGAGATAGCTTTTACTGCTGGGGGGTTCACCAATACAGACCGCTTCGTCAGCCAGTTGAACGTGGAGGGCATTGCGATCAATTGTGGAATGTACGGCAACCGTAGCGATCCCCATTTCCTCGCAGGTTCGGAGAATGCGAAGGGCAATTTCCCCTCGGTTAGCAATTAGAATTTTTTCGAAACGCATCTTATACGGCTGGGAAACAGGGACTAGGGATAGAAATGAGCAACTAGCCAGTGTTCTGAATTTTACGCCGAATTGGGTAATCCAAAGATACAGAGTTACAAAATCGAGATTTTAGCAATAACACAGCATAGGGTGAGAATTACCAACCAAACCCTTCAGGAAATACCTTGAAGACTCTAGTTAGCCATTCCCACCCTATGGAGAGGATGAAGGATGATTTAGTCAGGCTTGGAGTGCTAAGCCTTTTGCCCCTGACCCCGCTTAATCAGCCGTTGCTAGCTCAATCAGCCGTTGCTAGTTCAGTGGCTCCGCGATTGCGCTTACGGGTCAATAGACTAAAGAGTTGAATGCCGATCGCCTTGATTAGATTGCCCTCTAGCTCTTTGAACACAGTCATGTTCATGCCAAAAGCAGCATTGGCCTCTTCAACAATGCGATCGCCAGTGGCATCATCAATTGGCAGACTATCTAACCGTTCACGATAGACCCGCTTGAATTCTTTCTCATCTGGAATCTGCTCAAATTCGTAGAATGCTAGTCCCTTATTCTCTGTAAGACCCATAGCATTCTGAGCGATTTTTTTGAGGATTTGACCACCAGAGAGGTCGCCCAAATAGCGGGTATAAAGGTGAGCAATCAGCAGTTCTGGCTCGGTATTGCCTACCTCGTGAATGCGGCTCACATAAGCCTGGGCGGCCTCTGATGCTACGGCAGCATCTTTCCAATTGGTGCCGAAGTAGTAGGCCAAATCTTGCTCAAGGCTAGCTCTGCGGTTCAATTCAGGAAAGTAGAGTTTCCCAAGAATGGGATGCTCCCGATGACGATACATTTCGTCTTCCATAGCTGAGTAGACGTAATAAAGATTGGCTACTAGCTTGCGGTAAGACGTTGGCTCCACGGTGCCTTTGAGAAAACATGCGACAAACCCGGTGTTTTCCGCCATGGTATGCGCTTTTTTGGTTCCTTCGCGGAGTTTGGTTGCTAAATTACTGCTCATTCTAAAATCCTACTAAACGTCTTAGCTAAATGCGTCTCATCGCGCCTTAAGTGCTTGTTCTCTCTCATGTCTGCCTAGTGTTTATCATGCTCTCGGCAGACTGGCGTGTTCTCTCAAGTATGGACACTTAACAAGTTTGGCAGTCCTAAACGGCAATGATTTTCTGAGGTAAGGGCAAAGCCTGCGCTTCAGAAAATCACCGCGTCAATTACTGCTACCACAATTTTACAAGGGCACCTAATCTGTTAGCGTAGACCGATTTGATGAGAGTTTTTGTTAAAAATTTTTACGAGCGATCGCTCAAACCCTTAAACAGTCAGAGAATAATCGCCAAAAGCTATTAAAAAATGAGTCTACCTATTGGTTACGCTTAACTCTCAGCATCGTCTAGATCTATGCCTTTAATCGGAAAACGGTAAAAAATTCCGCCCTGCTCATCGACATCAAAGTTGGCGCTAAATTCTTTTGCTCTTTCGTCTAAAAACTCTTTGGCTTTATCCCCAGAAAGATTAGCTGCCATAGAAAATTGCATCACACCAACGCACCCGTCATTTTCTTTGGCAACTTGAAAGAACGTGGATCGAAGGCGATCGCTTTCTTTGACTTGGCTCTCTCGGTTTAAGCTCCAAGCAATCCATCCACCCCAAGCAGTCAGCGGGATACCTAACATGAGGCATCCAGCAAACTGTTCTGCTTTGGCTTGAGGACTCTCGTCTTGCTCAAATGGGATAGAGATGGCGGCAATTAAGAAGATTCCACCAAGCGCTAGCAACATTCCAGAAGCAATCTGTTTGAATAATCTCACTGGTCAATCGTGTAGGTAGGCGTAAACAGAACGGGTACAGAGAGGAATTTACCAAAACCAATGGGATTCCCCCTGTACAATCTATCCAATAGTGCCTCATAGCTCCAAGATTAAAGCGACTCGTAGGAAAAGTTTGTGTTCGTGCAAATCGCTCTCTAAGATCAGCAACGCCCACAAAAAAGCTTTTACAGATTACACCCGTACTACTTCTAACAATCGCGAAAAGTAAAATTGCGTTTTCGTCATGGCATTTCGCTCTACCTTCCAACCGTTGGCTTCTAGTGCCTTCACTACGTCAGCTTCACGATGTAGGTAAGCGCGAGTTGCTTTACTTGGCCCAGGGAAGAAGTCACCAATTTTCTTTAGCAGGCTGTAAGCAAGTGTCTTAGGCGCAAAGCTCAAAATCAAGCGGTCATCGGCTAACGAGCTAAGGTGAGCAATCATTTGAGCGGCTTGTGCTTGTGGGTAGTGGATCAGTACGTCTAAACACACTACAGTATGGTATTTTCCGCTCAGCGATTCTAGATCCTGCACGGCAAAAACTGGGTTATCCGATTGCCCTAGTTCGGCGATCGCCCGTTCTTGCGCCTCGCCCACCATTTTTTCGGAAATGTCGCTGGCAAATATCTTCGCTCCCATTTGGGCTAGGGGAATACTGAGACTGCCCACACCACAGCCAGCGTCACAGATCGTTAGCCCAGGCAAATTAGCATCTGCTTTTAGCCAAGAGATCACGGTATCGACGGTTTGCTGGTGCCCTTTGCGGATATCGAGTTGAACTTTGTTGACCTCTCCCTCACCATAGATCCGCCGCCAGCGATCAAATCCTGTGGCGTTAAAGTATTCTCGGACGACAGTTTTGTCATCGATTACGTTACTCATAAATGCAGCACTTCTAAATAAACTAAATAAACAGGGTAGTGGTATTGAGGTAAGTATTTTCAGATGGGCGGGCTTCGCCCCGCCCATCTGAAAATACTTACAAGTTTAGGACTACCATAAACAGTTCTCAAGATTGCAAGTAGTCATTGAGGCATCAGAGAAGCGTTGGCTTGCCTGCACAGAGCGCGTGTAGAACATTTACAGGCTGACTCAGCCGTGCCGGAATTTTAGGCAGTAGCACTGGCGCTAGCATTTTCGGCAGGCTTAATGCCACCCATGCGAATTTCGGAGCAAAAGGACGCTGTACGAAAGCCTCCCGATTGCTTCAGAACACTAGTCCGCAGGCGCAAGTTGGGGCTAGCAAACCACAGTCGTTCTTCGGCAGATAGAGTGTCATCCTCGGTAGTTAACACTAAGACATCATCTTTGCTGATTGCATAGCGTCCTGCAACCGGAGCTTTTTCTACAGAATCTTGTGTCCGCAGCAGTTTTCCTTCATTAGGGTTTTCTGAATGGGCAATGGGGACTAACACCGTAGAACCCGCAGGCTTTTCTTTATCCCACTCCATCTTGCCATCCCAAGTTACCCGAATACCACACAGTGCCAGGGTTGGATCAACTGCATACTGTTCGCACAGAGCAATAATTGCAGGGTCATCCTTAGGCAACATTTCAATCAAGAGGTTGGACTTTCCACCTTCAGATTGATTAACCGCAAGGTGATGGCTAGAGCGTTGCGAAAACCACTTGCCACTGCTTTGCTGAAAAAATTCGACAATATCCATGAGAGTGGGAATACGATACGACGCTTAGGGGTTGGAACTTTTTGCCTTATTTAACTTTTGACCTTATTTAATGACGTTGCCGTTTGGCACAACGAAGCATTAGACAGAAATGGTTTAGGCGGTTTTGCACAGGCATCGTTAAGGTAGTTTGCAAAAAAGTAGTTTGCTTTGATCTGAAGCAACTTTTACAAGCAACTCAACGTCTAAATTCCGTAAAGCCAACATCTTTTATCTTAATAGCGATCGCCCTTCTCAATTTGCATCTCCACCCAGATCTAGTTAGATTCTTAGCTTTGAGCACCGCCAGATCGATGGGCAATCTTTCTACTAGGTATGACGGATCTCACGAACTTGTTTTGTTTGTTCAGTAATTACTGAACATTTAGAATTTGCTATGATGGTTATGTAAAGCAAACGTTACAGGTAGCGTAACAACTTTGACTTGGGAAGTACCCTCCAATACACACCTTGAAATAGTCCCCCTTGAAACAGCGCATCTCGAAAAAGCGCACTTTGTGGAAGAAGTGGGTCTTATGTTTGAGCTAGTGGGTCTGCCGCGCATGGCTGGGCGTATTTTTGGCTGGCTGTTAATTTCCGAGCCAGTGCAGCAATCTAGCAGCGACCTAGCAGGAATACTGCAAGCCAGTAAAGGTTCCATTAGTACCACCACTCGTCTACTGATTCAAATTGGCTTAATTGAACGGGTCAGCTTACCAGGCGATCGCCGAGATTATTTTCAAATCAAACCCCACGCCTGGTCGCAGATGACCGAACAGCACATCTCCCAAATCGCCGCCTTCCGCAAACTGGCAGAGCGAGGGCTAGACTTGCTGAAAGGCACTCCACCACCTGTGCAAAAGCGCCTCCAAGAAATGCGAGACATTCATGCCTTTCTAGAACGAGAGCTACCCTTACTCCACCAACGCTGGGAAGAAGAGGCCGCATTGCTACAAGGACACAAAACCCAAAATAGTAATTTATAACTTTCATCCTTTCTGCTCCTGCTGCTCAGAGGGCACGCCATGTCCCGCTTTATCCCTTGTCATTGCCCTTCATTCCTCCTTGTTTCCCTCTCATGACTATGCAAATTCCTTTGATTGGTAAAGTCAAAACGCCTAGGCCCTGGGTTTTAGGATTAGTGGCAGCAGGCTTGGTTGGCGCTGGCACAGTGGCAACCATAGCCGTTCGACAGAATAGCTCAGTGTCCGATATCAGCAGCTTGACCGTACCCGTAGAAACCCAATCGCTCACGGTACGGATTGCGGCCAATGGCAAGGTACAGCCGATTCAAACTGTGAACTTGAGTCCTAAAAACTCTGGGATTTTGGCAGAGCTGTATGTGGAACAGGGCGATCGCGTCCAAAAGGGACAACTGATTGCCCGGATGGAAAGCAACGATATTTCGCCCCAGTTAACTCAGGCTCAAGCACGAGTTGAGCAGGCTCAAGCGCGATTGGCTGCCTTACGAACAGGCAACCGTCCCGAGGAAACCGCTCAGCGTCAGGCCGATGTAGAGCAAGCTAGTGCCCGTGTCCAAGATGCCCAAGCGCGGTTAAACCTCGCAACCGAGCGGCTTCAGCGCAACCAGCGCCTCCAAAGCGAAGGGGCAATTTCTATAGACTCGCTGGATGAAGTGACTCGAGAATCTGAAAGTGCCCGCGCTAACTTAGAGCAGAATCGCGCCAGCTTTCGCTCTGCCCAAAAATCTCTCGAACTCTCTCGCAACGGCAGTCGCATCGAAGACATCGCTGATGCGGAAGCTCAACTCAAAGAGGCATTGGGAAATCTAGCCTCGGTACAAGTGAAACAAGAAGACACTCTAATTCGCGCTCCGTTTAGTGGCGTTGTAACTCAGAAGTACGCTACCCAGGGAGCGTTCGTCACCCCAACCACCTCTGCCTCAGATGCAACCTCCGCCACATCAACTGCAATCGTAGCAGTGGCTGCTGGTCTAGAGGTTTTGGCAGAAGTACCTGAGGTCGATATTGGCTCTCTTAAGCTGGGTCAAGCTGTTGAAATTCAAGCTGATGCCCTGCCTGAGCAAGTGTTTGAGGGGCGAGTTAGGCTCGTCGCGCCAGAAGCGGTCGTAAAGCAAAACGTGACTTCGTTTCAGGTACGGGTCGAGTTAACCAGTGGGCAAGACAAACTGCTGTCGGGTATGAACGTAGATTTAACCTTTTTAGGCGATCGCCTCACCAACACCCTCGTGGTGCCTACCGTTGCCATCGTCACTAAAGACGGACAAACGGGTGTCCTGATTCCTGATCAGACCAACAAACCTGAGTTTCGTCCTATTACTATTGGCACCGCTGTGGGCGACCAAACCCAAGTTTTAGAGGGGATTGAGTCTGGCGATCGCGTCTTTATTGACTTACCCGCCAAAGATGCTCAGAAGTGGATGAACCCCAATGAAGAGCCGGAAAATTGAGAACTCTCTGGCGTAAATCGTTTTTTAGCTTCGCTGAAACACCATTCACGCGCTCCAACCAGCAGTTATGCAGACTGACTGAAAATCTTGATCCTTCGCTCATGAAAAACCAAGGTTCAACTCAGATCTAACCCTAAGAACCCACGATCTCCCAATGGATATTCTCGAAAGCGTCAAAATGGCAGTCAAAACATTGACTGCAAATAAATTACGAAGCACCCTCACCATGCTGGGGATCATTATTGGTAATGCTTCAGTGATTACGATGGTGGGCGTGGGTCAGGGGGCACAGCGGTATGCCTCCGAACAGTTTGAATCGTTAGGCCCCAATGTACTGTTCGTAATTCCAGGCAGTAGCGAGTCGCGTAACAACACTTTAAGTACCCCTCGCAACCTGACCTTAGAAGATGCAATGGCGATCGCTGCACAAGTTCCCACCGTCAGCGGTGTAGCGCCGCAACTGCAAACCCAACAGACCGTCATCTACAGCAATCGCAGCACCAGTGCCCTAGTCCTGGGTACAACGCCAGACTTTAGCCCCGTTCGTACCTTTGAAGTAGCCGAAGGGCGCTTTATCTCTGATCTAGATGTACAACGGGGCACACGCTCTGTAGCATTAGGGTCAGACTTGGCCAAGAGCTTATTTGGTGCATCTGACCCGCTAGGGCAAACCATTCGTATCAAAGACATTAGCTTCCAGGTGATTGGAGTCATGGAATCAAAAGGCGCATTCCTAGGCAATAACCAGGACGATGTTGCCTACATTCCTTTGAGTACTATGTCTGACCAAATTACAGGCAATACCTCGCCCTATGGCACTGAAATCACGTTTATTTCTATTGCCGCCCGTAATGAACAGTCTGTTGGGGCAGCTCAATTTCAAGTGACTAACCTGCTGCGGCTGCGGCACAAAATCGTAGACGAAGATGATTTCACCGTTCGCACTCAAAAAGACGCGTTAGAAATTGTGGGAAATGTGACGGGGGCGCTAACGATTATGCTAGCGGCGATCGCAGGTATCTCCCTCTTTGTTGGCGGCATCGGCATCATGAACATTATGCTCGTCTCCGTCCGTGAGCGCACCCAGGAAATTGGCCTACGGAAGGCGATCGGAGCGTCTCAAGATGACATCCTGGTACAGTTCATTATCGAAGCCACCATTCTGGCAGCTCTCGGTGGTGCCATAGGTACCTTAATCGGTGTGGGCGGTGTCACCTTAGTTTCAGCCGTCAGCCCTCTTAAAGCGTCTGTCTCTCCCGCTGCCGTGCTAATGGCCGTTGGGGTTTCTAGCGGCATTGGGCTATTTTTTGGCGTAGTTCCCGCTCGTCAAGCCGCCAGACTTGATCCGATTGTGGCACTCCGAAGCGCCTAGTTCTCATAATAGTTTTTGTGAAAGGGTGGCCAAGCCGCTCTTTCACAAAAACTATGAAAAGTGCTTTCCTTTCACCCCTCATCCTGCATGAAAACCATCATCCGCTTTGAACATGTTTCCAAAGTTTATGGTTCTGACAATACAGAAGTCCGCGCATTGTCAGATGTCAACTTGACAGTAGAAGCTGGAGAATACTGTGCCATCATGGGGCCTTCTGGGTCGGGCAAATCTACCGCTATGAATGTAGTTGGCTGTCTCGATCGCCCCACCAGCGGCAGTTACTACTTGGATGGTGTCGATGTGGCACAGCTCAACGATCAGGAACTAGCACACATTCGTAACCGCAAAATTGGCTTTGTATTCCAGCAGTTTCACCTCCTGCCCCAATTAAGCGCCATGGAAAACGTCATGTTGCCGATGGTCTATGCCGGGGTACCGCTACATCAACGGCAAGAACGAGCAACCGAGGCTCTTACACGGGTTGGGCTGGCCAATCGGTTGAACAATCGACCCAATCAGCTTTCGGGTGGCCAACAGCAGCGGGTGGCGATCGCCCGTGCCATTGTCAACCAACCCGTTCTTCTGTTAGCAGATGAACCCACTGGAGCACTCGATTCTCAAACCACTCAAGAAGTCATGAACATCTTTGCCGAACTCAACGCGAGCGGCATCACAGTAGTTATGGTCACACACGAATCAGAAGTGGCACGTCTTACACGCCGCGTCGTTTGGTTTCGAGATGGCCAAGTGGTACATCCTAACCTTTCTCCGTCAGATTTAGCTCAGGTTACAGTTGCCGCCGTGTAAATTACCCCCGCTAGATTCGCTTGCTTGCCCTGAGCTAATCTGACTTGCCATATTGAGTTGCCGCCGTGTAAATTACCCCCGCTAGATTCGCTCCCTCTAATCGAGTGTGGTTCAAATTGGCATCACTCAAATTTGCCTTCCACAAATCTGCACGGCGTAGATCTGCCCACGTCAAGTTTGCCGAACTTAAATCGGCTTCACTTAAATAGGCTTCTTTTAAATTTGCTCCACTCAAACTTGCTTCTGTCAACGTTGCCCCAGTTAAGTCCACCCCGCATAGATTGCCATCCTCTAAGTTAGCTCGACTCAAATTAGCACCTGCCAAATCTGCTAGACACAGATTCGCTCCCACCAAGTCTGCTTCACTCAAATCTGCCTGGCGGAGATTAATGCCCCTCAAATCTGCACCCTTAAGAATGGCTCGTCTCAAGTCTGCACCAGAAAAATCTGCGCCCTTCAAGTCTGCGCGGCTCAAATCTGCGCCCCGCAGCGTTACGTTTTTGAAACGCGTACTCTTCAAATCTGCATCTGCTAATTGGGCATCGTTCATAGCTGCTTCACTCAAGTCAGCATTTTGAAGCAACACCCTTTGCAAGTTTGTTTCTCGTAAATTAGCACCACGCAGATCAGCGCCTTCTAAATTTGCTTGCTGCAAGTTAGTCCGGCTCAGATCGGCTCGGTTTAAGTTGGCTCTCCGCAGGTTTGCTTTTACGAAGATCACCTCTCGCAGCCGCGCCCGACTCAAATTTGCCTCTGGCAAATCAGCACCCGTAAAATCAAGCAACTTTTCAGTCTCGGTTGAGCTGCTTTGCCGCCATTCATTCCACGCGCTAACACCCTCCCGAAGCAATGCTAGTAAATTGATGTCTGTCATAAATCTGTCATAAATATTTAGGTGCTGCTGATTTTATAGCTATAGACGGATTGGTTAGGACGGGGTGCAGGGGTGGAACCCCTGGCTGGGGGCAAAGCCCCCACACCCCCTTTGATCCCAGTGTCCTAACCTTTGTGGCGACAGCTATATGTATGAATTTTTTTGAAAGAAGTGCTTTGCGCCCCTTTCAAAAAAAATTCATACCCAGATTGAATAATGCCGATATTTACTCTGCATCACTGTAGTTATTCCTTTTCAATCTACTGATGAGCTTCCCGGATGATCTGGAAAAGTCTTATTGGAAAAAAAATGGAACCCACTACAAGACATACCCCTTAACAAGACACGAAACCCCACTGGCACAGTCTTGTGTCGGTTGAGAACAAAATCCAGATACTATTTGAAGTCAATGCTCCTAGTGGAATCACCGACAGATTCCACTGCATGTTTAGTCTTTTAGTTAAATGTCCGGATTGAGAAGTAATACCTTGTAAGTCAAGATGCCTATATGTCTGCATCTACTGGGAACCTATGGATTTCATCGTCACCGTGTTTGTTGTTCTTACATCTCTGGTTTCAGGTTTTGACTCGTCCTTTCTCACCGACTATCAATTAAAGAATCCACCTTGTAATGTCTCCTATGTAGAGTGTCAGTAGCGATCGCCCCCTCGTAATCTGCATTCCTAAATTGACTCGCCTCAAATCTATTGGAGCTGAGCAGCCATAGCCATTTGAAATAACTCAGCCAAGATGTAAAGACTGCCCCAGCGCGCTAGGTGCAGGTTGTCTTGCTATACAGTTATACGCCCCTCATAGCTTACGCGCAGAATATCGATCGCACAGAACATCGATATTTCATTGACAGTTATTGTTACAGCGGCTGGAACACGTTCTTCTTTGGGTAGTCCTAACTTATTTGGCTAGTCCTAAACCTGTATAAGTAGTTCAACCTAAATAAAAACCAAATTTTAAAACCCTGCGCCGCCCGCACAGCGGGCGGCGCAGGGTTTTAAAATCTTATATTTAATTAAGCCCACCTACTTACAAGTTTAGGACTACCCTTATTTAGAAGCGGCGTTCAGTATGCTTTCAAGCCAAAAATGATAGCAATTTCTTTAGTTTTACAAAACCACAACTAAGCATCCATTATAGAAAGATGATGGATTGAGAGATGCACTGTGGACGGTTTTTTGAATCTTAGGAAGCCAGCAGGATTTACCTCTCACGATTGTGTGGCGCGCGTACGACGCATATTGGGGATGAAGCGAGTGGGTCATGGTGGAACACTTGATCCGGCAGCTATAGGTGTACTGCCAGTTGCTCTGGGCAAAGCAACTCGCTTGCTACAATTTCTGCGACAAGACAAGGCCTATCACGCCACTATCCGATTTGGTCTCAGAACAACAACAGATGATCTAGATGGTGAAGTGCTAGAAAACAACCCGGCTCTTGGGTTAGAGCTAGCGAGTGTAGAATGTTTGTTGCCAAAATTTCGAGGTACTATTCAACAGATACCGCCTCGCTACAGCGCCATTCAAGTAGGTGGTAAACGAATGTATGACCTAGCACGGGCAGGAGCAGTAGTAGATGTACCCGTACGAACGGTGGAGGTGAGTCACCTTGAAGCGGTGGGGTGGCGATCGCAAGACTTCCCTGAATTAGAGTTAACAATTGCCTGTGGTGCTGGCACTTACATTCGCTCAATTGCTCGTGATTTAGGCGAATTACTAGGGACGGGCGGTGTCTTAGCCTCTCTAGTTCGGACTGAAAGCCATGGGTTTAGTCTCGCAGACAGCCTTACGATTGAGGCACTAGAAGCTCAAGCGCAGAACCATATCTTTCAACCTTTAAAACCAGAACACGTTCTCACACATCTTCCGCGGCTTACTCTTAATCCAGCCGAAGCAAAACGCTGGAGCCAAGGTCAGCGATTGATTGCTTCAGAAGGTAATTTGCCGTTGGTGTTAGATAATCCCATCGGCATCTACAACGAAACCGAAGTCTTTTTGGGTATTGGGCGCTGGCTCAAAACAGAAGATGGTGAATTTTTAGCCCCGTGGATGGTATTTGGAGAATAAGAACCTGCACGAGTAAGATTCTGCTCTTTAATCCCAAGTTGAGACGGAACGTAATACATCCGGAATGGGAGTATGTTGGGGAAACTCTAGCTGCGTTTCGCGCAAGCCTAAATACCCAGACTCTGTAAATGAAAGCAACATTCGTTGCAGAGCAATCCAGACATCAGAGTCAAACTCCCAGTCTCGATCAAAAGGAGAGCGAACGGCGATCGCCCGTAATGCCCAAAAATAGTTGTTTCGCACTAACGAGCCACTTTTTTTGTATGGAGGTACATCCTCCTTATGCAAAAACAACACTTCATCCTCGATTCTGGCTCTCATGCAACCGCTCAATCTAACTAGTACACTTGCTCTATTCAATTATAAGTAGGTGGGCGTAATTAAACATAAAATCCTAAAAGTCTGCGCCGCCCGCGCAGCGGGCGGCGCAGACTTTTAGAATCTTGTTTTATTTAGGTTGAACTACTTATAATTGAATAGAGCAAGTGTACGCAGGTCACGCTCGGCTTGATTATTGGTAAAAGGAACCTCAAGGTGGCTGAGGAATCGTAATATAGCTGTCGCCACAAAGGTTAGGACACTGGGATCAAAGGGGGTGTGGGGGCTTTGCCCCCAGTCAGGGGTTCCACCCCTGCACCCCGTCCTAACCAATCCATCTATGGCTATACGTCGGCTTGGAAGGCGTGCAAGCGCAGCAGAAAATTATGCCCGACGCGACGTTTAGGGCGACCCCTTGAACCAGAGCGCGGTAGCGGGACTTGTTGCTGATGCAACGCCAGTCCCCGGGCGACAATCTGGCCATACAGTTGAGTGAGACGGGTTTGCAAGGGTGGTGGAATGCCTTGGTCGTAGCGATGCTTCAGGCGACAGGCCAAGCGCAGCATCCGAGTCATTGCGCTAGCCCAGCCTTCGTGCTCAATGGTGCTGAGGGCATTGAGTTCTCGTAAGTGATGGGCATTGCACAAGCTATGACTCACCCCGTTGAGTTGGAAATAGGATTTCCAATGGTCATGCACGACCACCCCTTGAAGAAACTCTCCTTCAACCCGTTGCTGACTGTGCCCACAGTACTTTTGTTGTACCTGATGTTCGGTGACGACGACATTCAATGGCGCTACGTCAAACACTTGTCGCTTCAACAGCTTGCTAAGAGGCTGGTAACTACTCAGGTTTGAGCGCAGGAAAAATCGGGTCTTCGACAAAGACCCTCCTGAGCGCATCAAGCACCTCGATACCTTGCTTACGTAGGGTGGAGATATACCCGCGAATACGGCAAAACATTTGAGCGCCCTCCAAGG
>JBBQFG010000134.1:0-14049 GCA_038321765.1 Elainellales cyanobacterium | reverse complement strand
AGCGGTAGCCATGATCAATAGGACGCCTCCCTGTCATTCCCGCGCAGGCGGGAATCCATCTGCTCGATAGGTGCCAGCGTCATTCCCGCCTGCGCGGGAATGACGCTGGCATGTCCTAAGCTTTATGACTATGGCTATAAGTAGATGGGCGTAATTAAATATAAAACCTTAAAAGTCTGCGCCGCCCGCGCAGCGGGCGGCGCAGACTTTTAGAATCTTGTTTTTATTTAGGTTGAACTACTTACGAATTTTTTTGAAAGGGGCGCGGCGCGCCCCTTTCAAAAAAATTCATACCCAGATTAAGCAATGCCAAAAATTTAGACAGGTGTTGCTAGTTGATGTTGAACATACGTTTTGAGATAACTCACGGCTTGTTCCAAATAGGACACATCACCGTATAGTTTGCTTAGCATTACTGCCCCTTCAATAGTTGCGATTAAAATCGTAGCCACATCATTAGCATTAACCGTTGAGCGCAGCTCGCCACGTAAAATGCCCTTCTCGACAATACGTTGAATCAATCCGCGCCACCCATCCATTGCAAGTTGCGCGCGTTGACGTAACGCCGGATGCGTGTCATCACTCTCCACGGCTGTGTTAAGGATGGGACAACCACCCGGCACAGGTGGGTCATCCGACATGTGCTCATAAACGCTGAGAATGGCAAGCAATCGGTCTATCGCATGACGTTTTCCCTGCAAAGCACCGATGAACTTCTGCTGTACACACGTTGCTGCGAAATCAAATGCGTCGAGGGCTAGTTCATCTTTACTACGAAAGTGGTTATAGATTCCGCCTTTCTGCAAGCCTGTAACCCGCATTAAATCTGACATTGAAGACCCAGCATACCCTTGCTGGTTAAACAGAGCTGCCGCTTGCACGATGATATGAGTCTTGGTTTCTTGAGCTTTTGACATCTACTTTAAAGACCGATCGGTCTTTTTAAGAGTATCAAACGAAACCAAGGAAGACAAGCCGATACTTGCAACATGACCTCCAACATTAGGGTTCAGGGTAGTGGTATTAAGGTAAGGATTTTTTGATGGGCGGGCTTCGCCCATCAAAAAATCCTTACCAATTTGGGACTACCGGATTCAGGACTACCGACTAACTTTGTTTTTCGAAAATTCCCTAATTGCTTGACATACTGCGACTAAAAGTTGCTAATATATTAAGGCTGAATGCGTTGGGGCGTCGCCAAGTGGTAAGGCATCGGGTTTTGGTCCCGACATTCCTAGGTTCGAATCCTAGCGCCCCAGTTACCAAGTTTGACTTAAAAGAGGGTATTCCTAAACTTGTAAGAATTTTCAGATGGGCGGGCGAAGCCCGCCCATCTGAAAATTCTTACCTCAATACCACTACCAAAAAGAGTTCGGGTAGGTGATAACAGTCTTGTGTTGCAAGACTGTTATCACCTACCCGAACTCTTTTTAAATTCCCATTCGGGCGACCAAATGTCTAGGATAGATTCAGTCCTTTATGCACCGTAGACAGCAGGACGCCCATTTTCTATTTGCCTAATTCACATCTGTTGCAATTATTTTAGAGGCTGCCCGATATGACACTGCTACAAAAATCTATAGCCATTTTGAGTGGGGTCATGATCGCCAGCGGGCTGGTTAGTGTGTCGGCGATCGCAGCGACATTGACCCAGCCAAACTCTAGCGAAATTGCATCTCAGGCCATTCATAACGCTAATGAACCCACCACCATAGACGCTCTGTTTAACCGAGGTGCGCTTCGCATAACAACGGGCAACTTTAGTGGGGCAATCGGCGATTTCACCCAAGTCATTCAGCTTGAACCTCAACACATTGAAGCCTACTGCAACCGGGGTGTAGCCTATGCCCTGTCAGGCAATGAGCAGCGTGCTCTAGATGATTTTGACCAGGCGTTACAGATTGATCCTCAACATGCCGATGCCTACGATAAGCGAGGCACTGCCTACGCTCAGCAGGGAGATTTTGAAGCCGCGATCGCGAACTTTGATCAGGCGATCGCCCTCGACCCCAGCTTGTTAGACGCTCACTACAATCGCGGCATCATCTACCAATTACAGGAAAACTACCCCGCTGCCTTAGCAGACTTTACCCAAACCATTCGCCTTGATCCCTCAATACCCGAAGCCTATGGCAGAAGAGGGCTAGTTCATCAAGCGCTTGGCACGCTGCCTGCTGCCGTCCAAGATTTACAAACTGCCGCCCAGCTCTTTCAACAGCAAGGTAATCAAGAAGGCTACCAGCAAACGTTGGAGCTGCTAGACCAAATTACCCCCACTCCCTAAAAGCTGCTTAAAAAAAGTGGTAGTCCTAAATTGGTAAGGATTTTCAGATGGGCGGACGAAGCCCGCCCATCTGAAAATCCTTACATCAATACCACTACTAAAAAAGTAACGGTTTAGGATATAGACCTCCTGCGTGAATCGTTTCCCGGCGAAGCCGGGAAACGATTCACGCCCTCAAAAAAGCATTCATGCAGGAGATCTAATGATTTGGAACCTAAGATTGCACATTCCAAATCATTCCAGATTCAGCAAGGCCGAGCTGAATTACTGAGATGGCGTATCGCAATGCGCCACAGCTCGTCATAGAATGGATGCGTATTCCGGGTTTATGGAAGTGTATGAACCAAACGTATCAAGCGCGCATTTATGTAACATTGCGACCCTCTGTTCTTGACCCGGCAGGTACAGCAGTGCAAAAGGGATTAGAGCACATGGGCTACGACAACGTTGAGCAGGTGCGAATTGGCAAATATGTAGAGGTTACGCTAACGGCAGCAGATGAAACCACTGCCCGCAAGCAGCTCGACCGTATGTGCGATCAACTGTTGGCTAACCCGGTGATTGAAAACTATCGATTTGAATTAACCCAGCTTGAACTTAAACTAAGCTGAAGATGTAACTTTTCGGGTTAAACCAAGTCCACGTTGAGAACTGTAGTTTTAGCCCTCACCCCCAGCCCCTCTCCCCAAGGGCGAGGGGAGCCGGAAAAGCTTTCAAAGTCCCTCTCTCCAGGGAGAGGGCTTAAAGCCTTCGGCATATATGAAAAGGGTGAGGGAAAACTCTGGGTTTCAAGTTAGACGAGGTTTAAGAGTATATTTGCTGAATCGAGATATGAACGGCAACATCTGCCCACCCTACGGCAGCAAGCTATACCCTAGCCCTCAGCCAACGGGAGAGGGGACAAGACTTCTAGCTTCCTTCTCCCAACGGGAGAAGGGTTGGGGATTAGGGTAAATCATATCTGGACTAAGCAATGCCAGTTGTTTGAACTGTTGACTTAATCTTTTATACATTTATTCTTCGCAATTTATTCTTCACATCTCATGAATGTCGGCATCATTGTATTTCCTGGCTCAAATTGCGATCGCGACGTGGCTATGGTCACCCGCGACCTAATGCGTGTGCCAACCCGAATGGTGTGGCACGAGGAAAGTGACCTGTCAGACCTGGACGTGGTGATTGTGCCGGGTGGGTTTAGCTATGGCGATTATTTGCGATGTGGGGCGATCGCCCGCTTCTCTCCAGCTATGCAGGCGACTGTGCAACACGCTGAACAGGGCGGTATGGTACTAGGAATTTGTAACGGCTTCCAAGTACTTACGGAAATGGGGCTATTGCCGGGGGCATTGATGCGTAATCGAGATTTACATTTTGTCTGCGATCGGGTGGCGCTGCGCGTTGAACGCACCGACATCCCCTTCACGCAACACTATCAGCAGGGGCAGATCATCACGCTACCCATTGCCCACGGCGAAGGCTGTTACTACGCCGAAGCTGGCACTCTAACAGACCTAGAAACTAATCGACAAATTCTATTTCGCTACTGTAGCGTTGAGGGACAACCGACTCTCGCAGCTAATCCCAATGGCTCATTAGACAACATTGCAGGCATTTGTAATCGCCAAGGAAACGTTGTGGGGATGATGCCTCACCCTGAACGCGCTGCTGACCCGATGCTGGGCAATACAGATGGGATGAAGCTATTTGAAGGTATCCTAGCCGCCGTAATGGCTCCATCAGCGCGATAGAGATTTAGCTTGCTTCTGCGTAGCAGTGGACTGCTTTAAAGTTGCACATTGCGTTTATTTGTTTATAAGTAAATAGGCTTAATTAAATATAAGATCCTAAAACCCTGCGCCGCCCGCTGTGCGGGCGGCGCAGGGTTTTAGGATTTGGTTTTTATGTAGGTTGAGCTACTTAACTATCCAAGTATTCTCTAAGAACTTTGTCTGTCCTGCTGTGCAACCAAGGCTTCTCGCTGGATCTGGCGATCGCGAATCGTGTCGAGGCTGCCTGTAGGAATAGCGGAAATGAGCTGGCGGGTATAAGACTGCTGGGGGTGATGATAAATCTGCTCAGCGGTTCCAATCTCTTCGATTTTGCCCTGGTTCATTACCATGATGCGATCGCTCATAAACTTGACCACACTTAAGTCGTGGGAAATGAAAATGTAGGTCAGCTTAAACTCGGCCTGTAGCTCTTTCAGCAGGTTTAACACCTGTGCCTGCACCGATACATCTAGAGCAGATACCGACTCATCACAAATGATGAAACGTGGGTTGAGTGCCAGGGCGCGGGCAATACAGATACGCTGGCGCTGCCCACCCGAAAACTCATGGGGATAGCGATCGCCACTGCGCGGATCTAGCCCCACGCGCTCTAACAGATAGGCCACCCGCTCTTGGCGATTACGAGCATTGGGGCCAATGCCGTGAATTTTTAGCGGCTCCATTACCGCTTCGCCAATGTTGAGCCGTGGATCGAGGGAGCTAAACGGATCTTGAAAAATAATTTGCATATCGCGTCGTAGAACGCGAAGCGCCGTTTGCCCCAATTGACTTACGTCTTGTCCGTCAAATACGACCTTGCCGCCCATAGTGGGGATCAATCGCAGCAAGGCTCGTGCCAGGGTCGATTTACCACAGCCAGACTCGCCTACCAATCCCAGCGTTTCACCAGGATGTATCTCAAACGACACCCCGTTCACCGCCATCAAGTAGCGCCGAGTTTGCCCAAACATGCCGCGAATTGGAAAGCCTACCTGCAAGTTTTCAACGCTAACCAAAGGCGATCGCTCCAGTAACGTGTCCAACCGCTGACGAATGTCAGCGGCACTCACTTCATGTAGCACCCGTTGCATATCCAGCGGCTTTTCCTGAATCACTGTTTCCCCGGTAGAGGTCGTAACCACCTCCATGAAATCCGACACGGTCGGCAGAAACTGGAGACGACGGTGGGGCTGAGGGCGACAGGTTAGTAACCCTTTTGTGTAGGGATGCTGTGGTTCAGAAAACAGTTGTAGAACCTTACCAGACTCCACAATTTTGCCTTGGTACATCACCGCCACCGTGTCGGCGATTTCGGCAATAATTCCCAGATCGTGGGTAATAAAAATGATCGACATGCCCCGGCGATCGCGCAGTTCGCGCAGCAGGTCTAAAATTGTGGCCTGAACTGTCACATCCAGCGCCGTCGTTGGCTCATCGGCAATCAACACCGTTGGGTTGCACGAAATGGCCATGGCAATCATCACCCGCTGGATTTGTCCGCCCGACAGTTCATGCGGATATCGCTCCAAAATAGCGTGCTTCTGACGGTTGATCTCTTGCATGATCTGCCGCTCGGTTAGCTCCGCCTGTGATTTTGCTGCTCCTGCCTGCGCGGACAAGATAGTCTGTCGATCCGTGAGGATGCGATCGCGCAATTCCTCATCCCCCGGCAATAGCCTCACTTCCTGTAACAGGCTGGTCGCCCGCCGCCGTGCCTCTGCTGTCGAAATGTCGGGTTGATGCTGCCGAATGGCCTCCACTAACTGAAACCCACAGGTATAAACTGGGTTCAGCGAACTCATTGGCTCCTGAAAAATCATCGCAATCTGCCCACCCCGGTAGAGCCGCCGCTGCTCCTCCGGCAGCGCCAGCAGGTTAACTGGGGTTTCCTGATCTGTTGCTTGAAACCAGATTTCACCCCCTGTTACCCGCCCAGCCGGAGAAGGCACTAGCCCCATCGTCGCCAAAGCTGTCACCGACTTTCCCGAACCCGATTCGCCTACGATGCCCAGTGTTTGCCCCCGCTTCACCGCAAACGAAATCCGATCTACCGCCTTAATCAACCGCTCATCGGCTTGAAACTGCACCTGGAGATCACGAACATCAAGCACGACATCACGCATGGAAACAAGCCAGAAAAATACTGTAAATGGATTCTAACAGTATCTTTGAAACACGACTCGTCAACCCGATTGATGATTCAGCCCTTGGTAGTGGTATTGATGTAAGGATTTTTTGATGGGCGGGCTTCGTCCGCCCATCAAAAAATCCTTACCAATTTAGGACTACCCAGCCCTTCATACAGGGGAGGATTAGTGCAGCAGAGGGTTATTCTGACCAGAGCGTTCCATCTGGCATCATCACGCCCTGCAACACGGCTCCAGTTAGATTAGCGCTGCTCAACTCTGCCCGTACCAGGCTGGCATTGGTCAAATTGGCATCCTTAAAATTAGCGCGAGCCAAGTAGGCATCTGTTAGGTTTGCATCGTGCAAATCTGCGTCTTGTAAATTGGCTCGGCTCAGATCGGTACGGCTAAGTTGAGCAAAAGATAGATTTGCCCGCACTAAATTGACTTTGCCTAATTTAGCATCGGCCAAAATGGCATGTTTAAGAATGGCACTTGCCATGTCAGCTTCCAGCAAATTGGTGCGTTCTAACTTGGCGTTGGTGAAATCGGTCTGTCGTAAGGTGGCTTGTACTAAGGTGGCCTCAGTCAAAAAAGCGCCTTTTAGGTTAGCCCCGCTCAAATCTGCTCCACTCAGATCAGCGCCACGTAAGGTCGCTTCACTTAGGTCAGCGCCACGCAAATCGACCCGTGCTAAGTCGGCTCCGGTGAGGTTAGCGCCGCGCAAATCAACTTTCCGTAAGTTTGCACCTCGCAGATTGGCTGTGTATCGACGGTTTTCTTCCCGAAAGTTAGCACCCCGCAGACAAGCTCCGGTCAAGTTCGCCCCGGCCAAGTCTGTATTTCGCAAGTCGGCACCGCTGAGGTTTGCATCTAACAAATCGGCCAGTGTTAGGTTGGCACTGCGTAAATCGGCACCTTGTAGAATAGCTCCGTGCAAATCGGCATCGCGGAGATTGGCTCCGACCAAATTTGCTTGACTTAAATTGGTACCGCTGAGATTGGCATGGATCAAACTGGCTTTGGTGAGGTTAGCGCGGTTTAGATAGGCGAACATCAACATGGCGTTGCATAAATCGGCGTGGCTTAGGTTAATGCCAATCAAATCTGTGCCCGTTAGGTTGATCCCTACCAAATTGGCACCGCTGAAATTGGTCTTGTCCGTAGCGTATTGTCGAAGTAACTCGTCTGCATTCATGGCAGGGTCTCCGCGCTCAGGTTGGTAGACCCAGAAACGTGAACGCTAGTCACATTGTCGATGGCTTGATCATGCGTGATGCCAGTGATTTCTCGACGATCAGCTTGGGTAAATTCGGCTTCTAGGGTGGGTATAGGCTGCACGGCGATCGCCCTACCATTGGGGTAGCAGGGTTTAATTGCCCGCAAAATCACATCGGAAACATGAGAGTAAGTGTCACGTTCAGGCAGCCGTTGAGCCGTAGATGGCAGTTTGGTTTGCAGTTCTGCAAAGATTGGGTATTGGTGAAATAGCTGGGACAGTAACTCATCGAGTCCTTCGGCTTTGAGCATGTCCCACATTGGAGAGGTGTACTCCATAGAGCCGTGCAGAACCGAAAACAGCAGTACTTTTGCCCGCAGAGGATTGGCGTATTTCATAATCTCTAGGCGGAGATCAAAAAGATTGGAGGGAGCGGGGGGAGAAATAGCAGCGGAGACGGGGGAGTGTGTTGGAGATGGCAGCGGCAGAGATCCTGTTGGCACTGAGGCCGCCGGTGGGGATGGTGTCGGAGCCGCTGGAGACAAGAGGCTTTGGGTAGATTCGGCGTGACTGGGGTAGAGGGATGAACAGGCGATCGCTATTCTTTGGGCAATCTGGCGATATTCGACTTGACGATTTAAGGTACAAACGATGCCATTTAGAATTGCATCAAGGGTTTGAGGGGTTGAGGTCAGTCGATAGAGTTCTTGAACCAGCTCGGCCAGTGGCGTTTGACTCAGAACAGCGGGGTCATTTTCCCAAGTTTGCCGACAGGCGGCATAGATCAACTTTCTGACCCGCAAGACATCAACATCTTGCTCTAGCTGATGGGCAACCGTCGCATAATCTGGCCAACCGTGTACAACTTGGGTTGCCGGATCTGCTAAATTCTCACTATTTTCTAGATACAGCGGCTCCAAGTGATAAATCAGAGCATTCGCAATAAGGGTATATTCAGCAGGTTTGCTTAAGGTTTTGACTAAATGGTAAAGGCGGGTTTTGATGTGCTCTAACGAAGCATGAGGTTGACAAAGTTCCTGAACTAGGCAGCTCAGATCGTATTGGCTGAGTTGGTTTGGAGCGGTTTCCCACGTTTGCCGACAGCTATAGATCAGCAGCTTCTTAATTCGCGGCAGGTTTGGATCGTGAGAGAGTCCTTGAATCACCTGGTCAAGCGGCGATCGCACCGTTATACGCCCCCCAAACAATTGAACAACCATGAGCCACCCTTGAACAAAACCAAGTCGTGGAATTGAAGTGCGAAACAGACTTCATTAGAGCCACGTCCTAGTAATCCCTATTTCTAGGGCTGATTATCTACATGGCTGATTATCTGCGTAGGAAATTGGTTCTTCATAGAAAAGCATCGTACCCAGTCCCTGCTACGTCAAGCAATAGCACGATGTACAGCAAGACTTCAAGCAAGACTTTAAGAAAGTAATACCAATATTTATCCCAATCGAAATGCAATCTGCGGCATCTCTTGCAGTCTACGGCATCTCTAAGAGGATGTTTGAAAAGTGGTCTGCTGTGATTTTAGGTACCTGTTGATCCCCCTAGCCCCCTACCCTTCGGGAAGCCGCTTCGCGTCTATAAAAAGGGGGGAACTGGACTCAAAGTCCCCCTTTTTAAGGGGGATTTAGGGGGATCGATACCGTTTTTATACCAGCGACGGGACTTTTAAAACATCCTCTAAAGTAGGAAAAGTAGGGGCGATCGCCTCATTTTCTGATCTGGTAAGTAGTTCAACTTAAATAAAAACAGGATTCTAGAAGTCTGCACCGCCCGCGCAGCGGGCAGTGCAGACTTTTAGGATTTTATGTTTAATTACGCCCACCTACTTATTAGATTGGCATAAAGTCAAAGTCTATCTGAAGCTGAAGCGTTGCAGGCTGCTCTTCACCATTAATGTCTAGCCAGTCAATCTCAGTGCCCGCCAGTAGCAATCGCAATTCTGGGGCAGTGGTTTGAATTTGTTGCAAGAGTTGAGTTTCTAAATCTTGTAACCGTGTTGGATGCAGGCACCAAGCACAGTTTTCCATCTGTAAAATCACATCTGGAGCCAATGGAAAGACGCTAGGTTCAGGTAACTCGCCCGTTGCTAAGTCATAGAACCAGTCTGTTCCAGGCGTTTTAATTTTGAGGCTCACTAATAATCGAATGATCCCGGTTTCCCAGTACGCTTCGGGTTGTAGCAGCGCGCAGCGGATTCCTCCCATCAAGGTCATCAGAGCGGGGGTGCTGCGGCTCATGCTCCACAGCAGTTGACCAATGAGTCGGTTAAATTGTAGCGTGCCGTGCAAACTCAGGTAGGGCGAGGTACTTAGAGGATCGGCCAGCAGCTCCAATGCGTCGCAGGCATCTTGCACTAATAGAGGCAGCACTTGGTCAGCAGGGAGCGGCAAAGTGGCCGTGGCAATGGTTTGACATCCTGCCAGTTGTGTCATGAGGTGGCTCAACCGCTGCTGGAGAACGATGCTGTTGTAGGCTTCTAGCCAGTTGGAATCAGTAAAGCTAAGACTAGCCTCTGGGGTGGGCTGAGCCAGAGATGCCAAAGGCAGGCAAGGCAGAGGAACGCAAGGCAGAAGAACGGAAGGCAGAGGCAAAGGTTTCACGACAAAGTCAAACCCAAGCTGGAGCTGTAAGGTTCCGGTTTGCCAGGTTTGACTGGGTATCAATAGGTTGACGTTGACGCTGTCTAGTAAGGGAATTAAGTGGGGCGTACTGAAGCGGACTTGACGGCTAAGAGCCTGAAGTAAATCATTGGCTGGCGTGGCTTGGGTTAGCAAGTCATCTGCTAGGGTATGGATTTGAGCCGTGTTAGGAAGGGGCGATCGCCCTACGTGGTGCGTTACCAAATCGTAAACCTGAACACCTAGTGGCGTTTCAATCTGCAACACTGCTGCCAAGCGCAGCATTCCTGCCTGCCGCATCCCATCTATCTCTACGTCTGCCGCCACGCCCTCCAACAAACGCATCACTGCATAGGCACTGCGGGCAATTCCCCAGAGGAGGGGCGATCCTAGCTGTTCAACCAGGCTATGACGACCCCAAAGAGTCAACAAGCCACCGTGGTCTACTGCTTCAAATGACGACATTGGGGACGGTAAATCCAGGCTGGCTTCCAGGGCTTCCAACAGCGTACAGGCCTCTTCTGATACGTAGGACAGCAGATGCTCTGGCGTTTGAGGTCGATCTGGCTGCCAACCGCTGGTGGGCGATCGCATCTGTTCTATGACTGCCATCAACTGCTGCATAGCGGCGATCGCCGCTGAGGATGGCTCTTCCCAGCACCATTGTCCAGCCGGACGTGTGTCCAGCTTGAGCACGACTTGACCTACCGCCGGGTCTAGCTTTACCATCTCCGCCTCTTCAGTATTCGAAGATAAAGCATTCACCTCCGATGAAAAGCCGAGGAAAGCATCTTTAACCCTAGTCATGACGGCAAACCCGGAAAACACTACTCTCCAGAGTGCCCATCAAAGGATGAAGGATGCAGAATGAGGGATGAATTTTTGTGATGGGGCAGGTCATGGACAAGTTAGTCAGCCCATTTTCGCTACAAACCGGGCTGCATTTGCCGATAGGTTTCCAGATCTAGAGCCATTAAACGCTCGTAGGCTCGGTCGATCGACCGTTGCCCTCGTAAAAAACCCGTGTTGGCTCCAGGGCAAAGTAAATGCAGCGTAGTAGGAGAAAAGCGATCGCGCAACTGTTGAACACTACGAAGCTGACGAGGCCAGTGAAAAGTTTTGGCAATTCTCAAGGGGACGGGTTCCCCTTGCTGATTAGGCAACAGATGCCGACCCGTGAATAAAACACCACCTTGAACTGTGGTGTAGAGGCACGCAGAACCAGGAGAGTATCCAGGTGTCCAAATGGCGCGGCTGACGGAGCTAAACTCAAAATCTTGATGAAAAGAAGTAGTGTCTACATCTGGCAATAGATAAGCTTCCTGCTCTTGAATTACCACTTCGCAGCCTGTGCTCTGCTGAATTTCTTTGACGTGGGCAATTCCACCTCGGTGGGTTACAAATAGCCAGCGCACACCGCCCTGTTGCTGAACAAAATCTTGATGGGTCAGGTTCCAAGCGGGGCAATCTACCAAGATATTGCCCGATGGTTCTGTAAGAAAGTAGGCCGTTGCACCCATCGTGTCGCGGTTGGGTGAAAAAGCATAGATACCTGCTGCAACAGCTCTGGGCAGTTTGGTAGCACCAGTCCGCTCGTTAGGTGGGTTGTTGGCAGAAGATGGAGCGTCAGGAATCACTAGATATGGGGGTAGATGGTAGGAAAACACGGACTCTGAGAATACGGACTTTGAGCGAACGGGGTATCCTAAAGATCTATAACAGATCGTAGATCGCCATTGGTTAATTCATTGTTCAACGTTAGAACCATACCTTGTTGAACCCACTGATTCAAAAAATCCCATCATGATGTTTTGGCTATTACTGCTGGGAGTCTTCGGCATCTTTACTTACTACCTTGTTCAGCGGAGTGTAGTTGGCATTACTCGCACGCCCGTTTGGATTCTGTGGCTAGTGATGATGATTCCGGCATTCGTTATGACGGGGTGGATTTTGGTGAATGGTGAAGCACCCATTCCGTTTGCTCTGCTATTTGGGCCGTTTTTGGTGTGTCCACTGCTCTACTGGCTGTTGATTCAATGGGGACGTCGAACGAAGGTAGTAGCGGTTGAGCCTGCGGTTTCATCTGTGGCTTCTCAGGAACCCGTTACAGATCCTAAGCTGCCCCTGCGTCCGATTAATCGGCAAGAAGAAGCTGCCCTACATACCTGTTTCCCTTGGTCAATATTTTATTTACAAAATGTAGAATATCGTCCACAGGCGCTAATTTGCCGGGGGCAATTGCGTTCGTCACCAGAGGTGGCATATCGCACAATTCAGGAGAATATTGAAGCGCAGTTTGGCGATCGCTTCCTCATCGTGTTTCAAGAGGGGCTAAACGGAAAACCCTTTTTCGCCTTGGTGCCCAATCCCCAAACTCGCACCAGTCAACGCTCTGACAATCGGGCAGAGGCAAAGTCCCCAAATCGTCCAATGCTGGCGATCGGGTTATTGCTGGCGACGCTGTTTACAACTACCCTAGCGGGAGCCATGATGACGGTAACGCCGGGTCAAACCCCCATGTTAAATATGGCGCTGTTGCAGGCCGGATTGCCCTATGGAATCGCGCTCATGTCAATTTTGGGGGTGCATGAGTTGGCTCATTATCTTACCGCCCGTCGCTATGGGATGCGTGTAACCTATCCGTATTTCATCCCCGTTCCTCCTGCCGATTTTTTCCCAATCGGTACATTTGGCGCGTTTATTTCGCTGCGATCGCCCATGCCCAATCGGCGGGCACTGTTTGACGTGGGGATTGCTGGCCCACTGGCGGGCTTTATGATGACACTACCATTTTTGTTTTGGGGATTGGCGCACTCAGAACCTACCCCATTAACCGATGCATCTGGGCTGTTGAATTTTAGTTCCTTCAATCCTCATGCGTCTCTACTGCTGGTTTTATGCAGCAAGCTAGCTATGGGAAGTCGCCTCATGGCAGACAGTGCGATCGATTTACATCCTGTTGCCGTAGCGGGATGCGTCGGAGTGATTGTAACGGCCTTAAATCTAATGCCTGTCGGTCAATTGGATGGAGGTCACATTATCCACGCTATGTTTGGACAGCGTGTGGGAGCATTAATTGGACAAATCGCTCGCTTCCTGGCTCTGGCACTATCGTTTGTGCAACAAGAATTTTTGCTCTGGGCGATTCTGTTGTTTTTGATTCCGGCAGTAGATGAACCCGCCCTCAATGATGTGAGTGAGTTAGATAATTGGCGTGACGGGCTTGGCCTGCTCACGTTAACGCTATTGGTCGCCATTATTTTGCCCATTCCCCCTGTATTGGCACGATTTTTATTCTAACGGTGAATATCAGTGATGAGGAGGTTTTAGAATGACCCAGGATGTTCAGCAATGGTTAGGGGAAATTAAGCATCTACAGCAGAAACTAGAAGAAGCCCATCAGGAACGCGATGAAGCGTTTGCAAGTGCGGCTAACTGGCGAAGCCTTTATGAAACGGAGGCTCAGCAGCGTCGTACAGAGACAGCGTTATCTCAGCGAGCAATGGTAGAGCTAAAAGCTGCTGCCCAAAAGCTTCAGGCAAGTTCCCCCTCAATCGCATCATCAGCCGGGGTGCCGACTGCAATTCAGGCACAGGTGGATAGTCTCGAAACCCTAGACGATTTGCGACAAAAACTGATAACGGTACTAATCGAGTGCGATCGCCTGACCCAATCACTGAGTCTTGAACGCGCCAACCATGAGAAAACTCGCAAAGCCTTGACCTCAGCGCTGGGTGACACGGTTGATATGCTGGCCAAAGAACGTGCATCCCGTCAGTAATGGCCGCGATAAGTAGTTCAACCTAAATAAAAACCAAATTCTAAAACCCTGCGCCGCCTGCACAGCGGGCGGCGCAGGGTTTTAGAATCTTATATTTAATTAAGCCCACCTACTTATAGCGGTAGCCATGATCAATAGGACGCCTCCCTGTCATTCCCGCGCAGGCGGGAATCCATCTGCTCGATAGGTGCGGGGGTGGATTCCCGCCTGCGCGGGAATGACGCTGGCATGTCCTAA
>JBBQFG010000133.1:0-14058 GCA_038321765.1 Elainellales cyanobacterium | reverse complement strand
ATATTCATTAGCATACATACTTCACCCGGAGAGGAGATGTTTACGGGTAAGGTGTGCTAAACAGAACTGTTATCCACAAATCTTAATACCCACAAATAATAAGTAGTTCAACCTAAATAAAAACAACAAGATTCTAATAGTCTGTGCCGCCCGCGCAGCGGGCGGCACAGATTTTTAGAATCTTATATTTACTTAAGCCCAACTACTTACATCAATCTCGCTGCTTACTAAAATATCACTGCCTACTAACCAACCGTTGAGATAGGGGCATCGCTTAATCTGGGTATGAGTTTTTTTTTGAAAGGGGCGCGGAGCGCCCCTTTCAAAAAAAACTCATACATGAAATTAGCGACACTAAGATAGGTTCTTAGCGGAAGAATATAGCACTTTTTGTTTTAAACGCTACCCAAATTTACGAAGCTGGGAACGCGTCCGTTTCTGGCACTACGCTCGGCCATTAACTGTTGGTAAACCTGCTCGTAGCCATCTACCATCTGCGTAATGCTGAACCTAGACTGAACGTGATCGCGGCAAGCCTGACGGTTAATGCTGGGTAATTTGGCGATCGCCTCTACGCACTCATCTACCGTTTGGCATAAAAAGCCTGACACACCGTCAGCAATCACTTCAGAGGTAGACCCAAGTTCCAGCGCTACAACCGGCGTTCCAGCCGCCATAGACTCTGCCATTACTAGACCAAATGGCTCTCGCCAGGTAATGGGAAACAGAGTGGCGATCGCGTTACCCATCAAGATATTTTTCTGGGAATGGTTGGCTTCACCTAGGTACTCAATTTGCTCTCCGTCGATCTGAGGCTTGATCGTATGCTCGAAGAACTCTTTATCAACAGGGTCAATTTTGCCCGCTAGTTTAAGCTTGAACCCTGTTCGTTTCGCAATCTCAATCGCCAAATGAGGGCCCTTTTCAGGCGACAACCGCCCTAAAAACGCCAGGTAAGGAGGATCTTGAGGTTGAGGATAAAAAGTGTGACTACTAACGTCAATACCGTTATAGACCGTAGCCACGCAGTTTAGACCCAGTCTTGGCTCTCGCTGAGAGTTAGAAATACTAACAAATGGCTGATCTTTGGCGTGGACAAACATTTTCTCGTTGTCGGGTGTAAAAATACCGTGCAGCGTATGAACCGTAGGCGTTTTTACCAACTTCCCAAAGGGCAGCGAAGCACATCCCAAGTGTGAGTGAATTACATCAAATTCCTGCGCCCGCTCAAACACTTGGGTAAGCTGTAACAATTCATATATACCGTATTCCTTAACGCCAGAGTCTAGCCGCAAAGCCCTTGGATGAACTGACTCTAGCTTTGCAAGGGTGAGGGAGTCTCCGGAGGCAAACAAAGTTACATCATGGCCTCGACGTACTAACTCATCGGTTAGTAAGCTAACCACTAACTCTGATCCACCATATGCCGGAGGCGGCACTCTTTCCCACAATGGAGCAACCTGTGCAATCCGCATAGCATTAATTTCCTTTCGAAGGAGGGTTAAACGCTTGGTTCTAACCGTCCAGATCTAGTGGGCTTTGTCTATACATACAATACTTGATTATATATAAACAGATGTATCAATGTATTTCATATCTCAAAAGGATGATCATACACACCGTTCAATGAATAGACATCTGGCTTAAATCGTTCTCCGGTTCTCCCAATCAGCGATTCACTATGACCTGATTGGAGTAGCGACAACGCAACAGGTCGAATTTTATATGGAAAATTTTAATTAAACTTATGGGTTAAAGGCCGTTTTAACTCTGGTTGGACTACCCAGTGCCGTAAATATTGCAGATAGTGAGTATAGATTCCTGAAATTTTGACTTTGTTAAATCAAGCACAATGTCTACAGCGGCTAATTCTCTACCGTTCGAACCTGGCGATCGCTCATCCAGTTACTCCAACCCAGCCTATTCACTGCCAGCTAAAACTATGACTGAATTCCATACTAAGTCAGCATTGGAGATTTCTTCAGAGCAGGCTCAGCTTGCGGTGGTGTTAGCACAAACGCAACAGCAGCTAGAGGAAGCCCATCGACGCGAGCAGGCATTGGCAGAGCAACACCATAGGCTGTTATTTATGGTGCAACATGCTTCTACGGCAATTGTGGAGTGGGATGCATTTATGCAGGTGGTGGACTGGAATCCGGCAGCAGAAGTGCTTTTTGGCTATAGCAAGGTCGAAATGGTAGGGCGTTGTGCCATTGATTTACTGGTTCCAGAGGCAATTAGATCTGACGTTAAGCAACTTTTGCTAGAACTAATGGCTGGTCGGGAGAGCATCCGTAGCACCAACGAAAACATTACAAAAGACGGTAGATGGATTGTCTGTGATTGGTGTAACACGCCGCTGGTAGATCTCAATGGCGAGGTGAGTGGCTTCGTTTCGATGACGCTAGATGTCACTCAAAAAGCTCAAGCCGAGGCAGATTTACGTCGATCCACTCAGCAAGTCACAGAGATTTTGCAAAGCATTGGAGACGGATTTTTGGGGTTGGATGCTGACTGGCGATTTACATATCTTAATCATCAGGCTGAAGTGATTTTGCAGCGGCGCTTACATGACTTGCTAGGTAAGGTGCTGTGGGAGGAATTCTCCGACTTTATAGATTCAGACCTGCATCGCACATTTCAACAGGCTCTTACTGATCAGACTCCTATGACGTTTGAGCAGTTTTTGATCCCGGCTCGAACTTGGTTTGAGGTGCGGGTTTTCCCCTACCAATCTGGGTTGTCGGTGTACTTTCGAGATATCGGCGATCGCAAACGCAGCGAAGCTGAACGGCTGCTCACAGAGCAGAAACTAAAGGATTCTGAAACCTTTTTAAATGCTGTGATGAATAGCAGCCCTGATCCTCTATTTGTTAAAGATCAGCAGCATCGCTACTTGATGTTCAACGATGCATTCTGTGCCCTCACTGGACGGAGCCGAGTTGAGATGGCCGGACAACTCGACCATGACCTATTTGCCGATACCGAAGCGGTTGACTACTACGCCGCCGATCAGCGGGTGTTGAGTACAGGGCAGGCAGAGGAAATCGAAGAGCGGCTAACGATTGGGTCAGGGGATGTTCGAATCATGTCAGCCAAAAAGTCTTGCTTCCTAGACGCGGCTGGCAATCGCTATATGGTCTGCACCCTCAGAGATGTTACCGCGTTGAGACGGCAAGCAGAGGAGCTAAGACAGGCCATCAGACGATTTGATATGGTGAACCAAGCCACAAACGAAGGGCTTTGGGAAGTCGAAGCAATTGCAGAAGACCTAACCTATCCAAATGTTTTTGTCTGGTGGTCACCAAAGTTTCGCGAACTGCTTGGCTACACCGATACAACCGATTTTCCCGATCGCCTAGAGAGCCGGAGCCGCAGCGTTCATCCAGATGACCTTGGTTGGGTCAATGAAGCCTTCAGTGCCCACGTTCAAGATGTAACGGGTAATACGCCGTACAACGTGGAATACCGGATGCAAACTAAGCAGGGCGACTATCGCTGGTTTAACGACATTGGCATCACCCAGCGCACTGCCAGCGGCAGACCGTTGCGGGTAATGGGTAGCTTTCGCGATATTACCGATCGCCGCCGGGGAGAAGAAGAACTGCGACGCGCCAAAGAAGGGCTGGAGGATCGAGTTCGGGAGCGCACCTCTCGGTTGCAAGAAACTGTTTCCCAATTGCAGCAGGAAGTACGCGATCGCCAGCGAGCTGAAAGAAATCTACTGACTACCCTGAGAGAACTGAAGTTCCAAAAATTTGCCCTAGATCAAGCGGCTCTGGTGTCAATTACGGACTCTACAGGCCGCATTACCTATGCCAATGACAAAGTTTGTGAGACATCGGGCTACAGTCGCTATGAGTTAATTGGGCAAAATCACCGCATTTTTAAGACAGATGATCATCCTCCAAGCTTTTTTCAGGAGCTGTGGAGTACTATCGCGCAGGGGCAAGTGTGGCGAGGAGAAATCAAAAACCGTTGCAAAAACGGTTCATTCTTTTGGGTTGACCTGACTATTGTGCCGCTTTTGGATGCAGACGGAATCCCGTCTTCTTACTTAGGCATCCATTTTGACGTGTCCGATCGCAAACAGGCCGAATATATCGTCCGTCAGTCTGAAGCTCGGCTGCGGCAGCAGGCGGCAGATCTGAAAGAAACCCTGCGAGAGTTACGTCGCACCCAGTCTCATTTGATTCAAAGCGAAAAAATGTCCTCGCTGGGTCAATTGGTGGCCGGGGTGGCTCATGAAATCAATAATCCCGTTAACTTTATTTACGGCAATATTACTCATGCCACTCGATATACGCAAGATTTGCTAACGCTGCTTAGCCTCTATCAAGTTCACTACCCTGATCCAGTGCCCCAGGTGCAAAATCAGGCGATCGCGATTGATTTGGATTTTCTGGTAAACGATTTGCCCAAGCTACTCTCCTCCATGAAAGTAGGGGCAGAACGCATTCAACAAATTGTTGTGTCGCTGCGTAATTTTTCGCGGATGGATGAAGCCGAGTCGAAGACCGTTGACCTGCATGAAGGGGTTAACAATACGTTGATGATTTTGGAAAATCGACTGAAGGCACAGGCTAAGCAGCCAGAGATTCACATTATTAAAGACTATGGCAACTTGCCATTAGTAGAGTGCTACGCTGGGCAGCTCAATCAAGTTTTTATGAACATCATCAGTAACGCGATCGATGCGCTAGAAACCGCAGCATCAGCAGGTAAATGGAGTAGTGGTGACATACCCCCCCCAGCTATTCAAATTACAACGGAACAGATAACGGGCGATCGCGTAGCCATTCGCATTCGCGACAACGGTACGGGCATTTCAGATGCTGTTAAACACCGCTTGTTCGATCCTTTCTTCACCACAAAAACGGTGGGTAAAGGCACCGGATTAGGTATGTCCATTAGTTACCAGGTTGTAACCGAGCGGCACAGTGGTTCTTTGCAATGTTTTTCTGTTTTAGGAGAAGGGGCAGAATTTGTAGTCGAGATCCCGATTTACCAGCAGCCAGCTATTTCATCAATGCCCTAGGAGGTAGCCCAATACGTGTAGGACGACTCCAAGTCATCCCTCGGCCACGTCAGTCGGTAGTTACGCATCGTAATGTTGGAGGTCATATTTTTTAGGGCGCGGAGCGCCCTAAAAAATATGACAACGCATCGCTACCCGTCAGTCATGTAGGATAAAAGACTAGGATATTTGATGGTGGTTGTCGATGTCTCTCTCACAACTTCGGCTGAACTTGATAGAAGGTTCGGTGTTGTTTAGTTTCACCCCGCAGGCTGCGCGTGACTTACAAGGGGCGATCGCCACCTTGATGGATAGTTTGAAGGCGATCGCAACTGGCTCCCCTAGCGGCAGCAGACCTGCTGCCAAAGCGGTTATGGAGTATGAGTACACAGGCGATGTCTTTCTAGAAATTTTTTGCAATCCCAACATTTGGCCCAGCCCGTTTGCGGCTAAGGTATTAATTACACTGCGAGATGAACGTATTCGTCTCAATACAGAGGCGGAATTAATGCGCCTAATAGAAGATCTAACTGAGTACTTGTCACAGTTTAGTTAGGATTGCGTACAAAATAAAACCTAATCTTTTTTTGGAAATGCCGCGCGAAGCGCGGCACTTCCAAAAAAAGATTACAGGCCAATTAATTTGTAATCCTTAGTATTTCCACCCACTCCATTAACCTGAAACTTATGAATCCTGATGATGTCTTGCAAACCCTCCAGAAGGGGTTCCGGGTTACGCTTGGAGCAACCACAGCGCTGGTTGAGAGTATTCAAGACCCTCAGCGACGGGAAGAAAATCTAGCCAAGCTCAGAACCGATCCCAACCAACTAGCAGACGAGTTGGCGATTAAGGGTGAAGTAACAGAGCAAGAAGCCCGAACTTTTGTCGATAACCTGCTGGCTCAACGTTCGGGGCAATCGGATGGGGCAAGTGGAGGGTTCTCCCGCTCCGCTCCGACTGGCCCTGCCATGTCGCCAGACGTGCAAGCTGATCTGCAAGATTTGACGACCCAAATTGCGGCTATGCGCGAAGAGCTAGAGCGGTTACGGCAACAAGACTCGTAAGTTTGCGCTGTAAAAGCGGTTTTATAGAATCACAAAACTCTATCCATATGCAACTCAAAGCGTTACCTGGATAGAACTTTTTGTTGCCAAAAATCACGACCAAAAGCTCACGACCAAGCCAGGGTCGGAATGAGCGTTTCAACCCATACCTCAAACAGGAATGGTCTCGCGGCGAAACTGGGAAACCAATTCTGTGATGAAGCCATCCGAGCTGCCTACCCATTGGGAAGCAATCTGCACCCTAGCCCTCTCCCAAAGATGGCTACTGCGTATACACACCTTGCTCTTCCTTGGGTTGATGGGAACGAACCAACAGCCTTCGATGCACACCGATATGGCCTTGCGGAGGGGGTGTGGGGGACGGGCTTCGTCCCCTGCTGGGGGTGTGGGGTAACCCCCCAAGACTGTTGGCTCGGAAGCTAACACCAAAAAGCATTTGTGCAAGAAGTTTATGCAACTGGCGCAACGGATTATGTTACCTAAAGGCGCTGTCAGTATAATGGGCGGGGTGGCAGACCGGACGTACCTCATCATCCGGTTTCTCCTTCGACCCGTTACAGCTACGCCGGATGATCATGTTTAACTCACCGTCCTCCAAGGTTTCAGTGCCGTGGTTTGGCATTGGTATGGCGGCCATTTTTATGGTGTCGCTTTGCCTCAGATTTTGGGATTTGAGCCACTTTAATTCGCTGGTATTTGACGAGGTGTACTATGCCAAATTTGCATCTGCTTTTTTGCAGGGGAAGCAAGATTTTGGTGGACATCCGCCGCTGAGCACGTACTTAATTGCCGGAGGAATTTGGCTAGCTGAGCGCTGGAACTGGGGGGATCAGACACTACGTAACACATTGACAGGTTTAGACTTATCTACGTTTAGCTATCGTTGGCTCAATGCCTTTACGGGGGCACTTATTCCCCTAGTGGTGGGAGCGATCGCCCTTCAGCTTACCCAACGGCGCGGCTATGCGTTCATTGCTGCTCTCTTTGCTGCGGTAGACGGCCTCTTTTTGGTGGAATCTCGCTATGCCTTGAATAACGTTTATTTGGTGCTGCTGGGGCTGTTGGGGCACTGGCTGCTGCTGTTGGGTTTGGCTCGATTGGGGGTACAGCGACCCGGTAAACGCGCGATCGCCTCACTGCCGTATCTGGTGATGGCGGGTGTAGCTTTTGGCGGGACGATCGCCATCAAATGGAATGGGGTAGCATTTTTGGCTGCTGCCTACGGAATCTGGATAGCCGCCTGGATAATTCACTGGATCATTCAGTGGACAACGGGTGCTGCTCCGCACTCTGGCGTACCGTCTGAGCCAGTTTCAAGCCCGCTAGTTCATCTCACTCAGCTCAGGCTGATTCCAGGATTACTCAGTTTTGCCGTAGTTCCTTTTGGGGTCTATGTTCTGAGCTGGCTACCCTACATGCAGCTTGATCCCAGCACTAGTTTCTGGGGTTGGCAAGCAAAAATTATCGACTACCACAGCCGCGTAGGGGGGATGGATGTTCATCCCTATTGTTCACCGTGGTATAGCTGGTTTTTGATGGTGCGCCCAGTTGCCTATTTTTACAAAACGGCTAAAGATTTAGGCGAAACCGTGTCGGGGCGCGACCCTGCCCAAGTGATCTACGATGTTCACGCTATGGGCAATCCGTTTCTATGGTGGTTCTCGACCCTGGCTATGCTGATGTTAATTGCTGGGTTAGGGTGGCAAGCCCGACAGTGGATACAAAGGTGGGTCAAGGCAGGCAGGCAAGGGTTGGATAGGGTTCAGGCGGGGGCTGGCGATCGCGATCGCATCCAACACTTGCTAGGCAGCCAGCCCAACTCTCTTTATTTTTGGACTGCTCTCTACCTCAGCATTAGCTGGGTTGCCAACTGGCTTTTGTGGGTGAGGGTAACGCGCTGCACGTTCTTGTATCACTACATGGGCGCGTCTCTATTTTCGCTGTTAGGGCTGGCTCTGGTTGTCTATGGCTGGCTGCAAAGTCCCGCTCGCTGGCAGCGTCGGGTTGGGATCATAGCGATCGCCCTCATTCTCATTGCGTTTCTGTTCTGGCTGCCAATTTACCTGGGTTTGCCCATTTCGCCAGAATCACTGCGGCTCCGTCGCTGGTTTCCGTCATGGATTTAATGGCATTGCTGATTTGAAGTATAGCCATAGACGGATTGGTTAGGCCGGGGTGCAGGGGTGGAACCCCTGGCTGGGGGCAAAGCCCCCACACCCCCTTTGAGCCCAGTGTCCTAACCTTTGTGGCGACAGCTATATGAAATTTTTTTGAGGGGGGCGCTCCACGCCCCCCTCAAAAAAATTTCATATCCGGATTAAGCAACGCCGATTTAATATCAGCGTCGCCATCTGCCGTGGTCTAACAGCCAGTTGGTTTTACGAGTGGGACGCTGGAGTGGATGACCATTGCATAGCAGCATCCACGTATTATCTTGCACGATGCCGTCACTCGTAAGACGGTGATGGTGTTGAAAATCGATTACGGCTGCTTGGGTTACGGTGTCAAATACACCACTGCGCGGCACCGTATAGCCACAAACCTGCAATAAACCTTGCAGTTCTAAAACATCTGCGCCTGTATGCCCCAATCTCAGAGAGCGAGCACCCGGCTTCAGATTTTTCATGAGAGCATTCCAAGTCTTCTGCCCTACAATGCCGTCGATTCTCATACCGTGCTGGTGCTGAAAGGCACGCACGGCGGCTTCGGTCGTCCAGTCAAAGTCTCCGTTCACCGGAAGTTTATACCCGTGGGCAATCAGAATCTCTTGCAGCTCGGCGATCGCCTCACCTGACTCCCAAGGTCGTAGCTCTTGGTGTGAACCTAGGGCAACGTCCAAGGCATTGGGCGCAAATTCTGCATTCGCATCCATTGAAATACCCTCTGCTGGTTAAGAATTTTAACTGGACGTAGACCTATATCTTTGAACCTAATGTGTTTTCCGGTGCGCTGACAGATCGATTAAGGCACGAAACCTAACAATTTTTATGCCTAACAATTTTTATGATACGGCAATCGTCAGAGCGGTTGGAATTGTAATGCTTTTTTCATAACGCTTTTTAAAGGTGAGTCAGTACTAAGTAGGCGGGCGTAATTAAGCATAAAACCCTAAAAGTCTGCGCCGCCCGCTGCGCGGGCGGCGCAGACTTTTAGAATCTTGTTTAATTACGCCCACCTGCTTAGTTGAAGAATGTTGTAGATTAACTCTGTGGTTCAGTGTTCGCAGCATGACTCAACTGCTTCATTTAACCGGGTCAGTGCTACGCCGGAATCTAAAGAGAGAGATTGTGGGTGGAGTTCCAAGCTTTGTTAGAAAAGGACGTACACTTCTGCATAAAGAGAGTTTTAAATCTTTATAAACTCTCGGGTACCGCTGTCGATGGATTCGTGACTGGCCTACGTAGGTGGATAGCGTCAATAGAGGCACGTCAATAGAGGCACGTCGGCGTTTAGTAATTTGCGTTCTAGTACCGTGTGATTTGGCAGTTATGAGCTGTCAAGGTTGGGTCTGGTAAGGTGTGTTTCAACAGTCTGCGCTTGGGATGGGGCGATCGCCTCTCCTTACCCATGACTCTATTGACTCTTTTGATTTGACTCTCTCGATTGATTTGATTGCTTCGTTTCGATTAATTCTAGACAAGCGTTTGAGAGGCTTCAAACTATGGTAACGACTCCCCAAAAACTCACCATTGGTCAATCCATTAGTACCTTCGGCACTGCCCGTTCGACCATCGAAGGCACTCCCTTGAGTGCCGACGAGTTGTCTAACATGCATTCTTTTTGGTGCGCGGCCAACTACCTGGCCGTTGGCATGATTTATCTACGACAAAATCCTCTACTCAAAGAGCCGCTTCAGCGAGAACACATCAAAAATCGTCTGCTGGGTCATTGGGGATCAAGCCCTGGCATTAGTTTTCTCTACACCCACCTGAATCGACTGATTAACCAGTTCGATCAAGACATGCTGTTTGTGGTGGGAGCAGGACACGGTGCTCCTGGGTTTTTAGGGCCTTGCTATCTAGAAGGTAGCTACTCAAAGTTTTTCCCGAATTGCAGCGAAGACGCAGCAGGGATGAGTCGCTTCTTTGAGCAGTTTTCGTTCCCTGGTGGGGTTGGCAGCCACTGCACCCCCGAAACGCCGGGATCGATCCATGAGGGGGGAGAACTGGGTTACAGCATCTCCCATGCCTACGGAGCGGCTTTCGACAACCCCGACCTGATTGTTGTGACGATGCCAGGGGATGGTGAATCTGAAACAGGTCCCCTGGCGACATCCTGGCATTCCAACAAGTTTATTAATCCAATTCGGGATGGGGCTGTTCTACCCGTATTGCATCTGAATGGCTACAAAATCAACAATCCGTCGCTGCTCTCGCGCATTAGCCATGAAGAGTTAGAAAGCCTGTTTATTGGCTACGGATATACCCCCTACTTTGTGGAAGGGTCTGATCCTGAAACGATGCACCAGGCGATGGCGGCTACACTCGACCATTGCATTGCAGCGATTAAGCGAATTCAACACGAGGCTCGCAGTACGGGTGTTGCTACACGTCCCCGCTGGCCCATGATCGTGATGCGTACGCCTAAGGGCTGGACTGGCCCTGCCACTGTGGATGGGCACAAGGTAGAAGGGTTCTGGCGCGCTCACCAGGTGCCAATGGGCAGTATAAAAACGAATCCTGAGCACCTGCGCTTGCTAGAAGAATGGATGCGGAGCTATAAACCCGAAGAGTTGTTTAATGAGAACGGGACGCTGAAGCCCGAAATTAAAGCGATCGCCCCCCTCGGCGCTAAGCGACTGGGATCAACGCCCTATGCCAATGGCGGCTTGGTGCGGCGTGAGCTGAAATTGCCCGATTTTCGGGAATATGGAATACAAGTTGACCAGCCGGGACGGATTGAGGTAGAAAACACAAAGCCGCTAGGCGTGTTTTTGCGCGATGTCATGCGGCATAACATGACCAGTTTTCGGGTGTTTGGCCCTGATGAAAACACCTCTAACAAACTGGGCGCGATCTATGAAGTCAGCAAGAAATTTTGGATTGCCGAGTACCTACCCGAAGATGACGATGGTGGCGAACTGTCGGTGGATGGTCGGGTGATGGAAATGCTGAGTGAGCATACCCTGGAGGGCTGGCTGGAGGGGTATTTGCTGACGGGTCGCCATGGTTTTTTCTCGACCTATGAGTCGTTTGCCCATGTGATTGACTCGATGGTCAACCAGCACTGCAAATGGCTAGAAATTTGTAACCACATCAACTGGCGAGAAGAGGTTTCATCGCTCAACTTGCTGATTACCTCCACGGTTTGGCGGCAAGATCACAACGGGTTTACTCATCAAGATCCCGGCTTCCTAGATGTGATTGTGAACAAGAGTCCAGATGTGACACGGATTTATCTGCCGCCCGATGTTAACTCACTGCTATCGGTGGCCAACCACTGCCTCAAGAGTGAAAACTACGTCAACGTGATTGTGGCAGACAAGCAGTTACACTTGCAGTTCATGACGATGGATGAGGCGATTCAGCACTGTACTAAGGGGCTGGGCATTTGGGATTGGGCTAGTAATGATCAAGGGCAAGAGCCAGATGTGGTGATGGCCTCGGCGGGGGATATTCCGACCCAAGAGATGCTAGCAGCGATTGATCTGCTGTGGACTGAGTTTCCTGACTTGAAGGTTCGCTACATCAACGTGGTGGATTTATTCAAGCTGCAGCCTGATACGGAACACCCCCACGGATTGAGCGATCGCGACTTCGATAGCTTGTTTACCACCGACAAGCCCGTCATCTTCAACTTTCATGGCTACCCCTGGCTCATTCACCGATTGGCCTACCGCCGCACCAACCACAATAATTTTCATGTGCGGGGTTACAAAGAAAAGGGTAGTATCAACACGCCCCTAGAATTGGCCATTTGCAACCAAGTTGACCGATTTAGCATTGCGATGGATGCCATTGACCGAATTCCTAAGCTGCATGTTGCCGGTGCCCATGCTAAGGAACGGTTCAAAAACATTCAGATTGAATGCCGCAACTATGCCTTTGAGCATGGCATCGACAAACCAGACATTGTGGAGTGGCGATGGTCTCGTTAAAATTCTGCTGAGCAAATTAGACAAAACCTGGTAATTTTTTGTGAAAGGGCAGCAAAGCTGCCCTTTCACAAAAAAGACCGCGTTTTGATTGCTCTACGGTTCGATTTATCTATCTAAGAGGATGTTTGAAAAGTGATTGGCTGTGATTTTGGGCACTGAGTGATCCCCTCTAGCCCCCCTACCCTTCGGGAAGCCGCTTCGCGTCTATAAAAAGGGAGAAAATGGATTCAAAGTCCCCCTTTTTTCTAGCGCAGCGGCGCGCCAGCGCGGGGATTTAGGGGGATCGATACCGTTTTTATACCAGCGACGGGACTTTTAAAACATCCTCTAAGGAACTCAAGCTGTTAAGGAACTCAATCGTTAAGGAACTCAATTTATGCAAACAGTGCCTAACCCATCGCTGGGAAACGTTCAGATCGAAGACGATCGCACTGGGTTAACCATTGAAACCCTAAAGCGAGCGTTTTTAGATAATTTGTTCTACATTCAGGGCAAATTCCCAGCGCTGGCGACATCAAACGATTACTACATGGCGCTGGCGTATACCGTACGCGATCGCCTGCTGCGACGCTGGCTTAACTCGGCTGAACTGTATACCAGCAGCGGCTCGCGCACGGTGTGCTACCTTTCTGCTGAGTTCCTAATGGGGCCTCACTTAGGCAACAATTTAATCAACTTAGGCATTTATCCTCAGGTCAACCAAGCGGTTGAAGAACTAGGACTCAATCTAGACGACCTGCTGCAACAGGAAGAGGAGCCAGGTTTGGGCAATGGTGGCTTGGGACGGTTGGCCGCCTGCTACTTGGACTCCCTGGCTAGCCTGGAAATTCCGGCAATTGGCTATGGCATTCGCTACGAATTTGGCATTTTTGACCAAGAAATCCACAATGGTTGGCAGGTCGAAATTACCGACAAGTGGCTGCGCTTTGGCAACCCCTGGGAAATTGCCCGACCCGACTGGGCGGTAGATGTGAAGTTTGGCGGCCATACCGAGTCATTTGAAGATGAACTCGAAGGCCGCTTCCGCGTCCGCTGGGTGCCTTATAAAGTCGTTAGAGGCATTCCTTACGACACGCCGATTTTGGGCTACAAGGTCAACACCGCCAACACGCTGCGGCTGTGGTCGGCGGAAGCGGCAGAGTCGTTTGACTTTGCGGCGTTTAACTCAGGGGATTACCTGGGTGCCGTGCAGCAAAAGAGCGATTCTGAGAACATTTCCAAGGTGCTCTATCCCAACGACGAGCTATACCGAGGCAAGCAGCTACGGTTAGAGCAGCAAATGTTTTTTGTATCGTGTTCGCTGCAAGACATGATTCGGATTATGGCGGGGCAGAAACTGCCCTTGGAAGACTTCCACAAAAAATTTGCCATTCAGCTCAACGATACCCATCCGGCGATCGCCGTCGTGGAACTAATGCGGCTGCTGATGGATGAACACATCATGGATTGGAACACATCCTGGACAATCGTTCAAAGCACCTTTGGCTATACCAACCATACGCTGCTACCCGAAGCCTTGGAGCGTTGGCCAATCCGTTTGTTTAGTGAACTGCTGCCCCGCCATTTAGAAATCGTTTACGAAATTAACCGCCGCTTCTTGGATGACGTACGGATTAAATTTCCCGACGATGGCGATCGCCTCAGCCGCCTGTCGCTGATTGACGAAAGCGGCGAGAAATATGTCCGCATGGCCAACCTTGCCTGTGTTGGTAGCGCCGCCATCAACGGCGTCGCCGCCCTGCACAGCGAACTGCTGAAGCAAACGGTGCTCAAAGACTTCTACGAAATGTATCCAGAAAAGTTCAGCAATAAAACCAACGGCGTTACCCCCCGCCGCTTCATGGTGCTGAGCAACCCTCGACTAGAAACCTTGATCACC